>NZ_JBMQOB010000009.1:0-350622 GCF_053551015.1 Arcticibacter sp.
AGGCAAGTGCAGGTCCGTTTACACCTTATTCAGGTGCCTATATCGGCGGTGTCCACCTCTTCCCATTCCGAACAGAGAAGTTAAGCCCGCCAGAGCCGATGGTACTGCAGTAAAATGTGGGAGAGTAGGTCGGTGCCAAATTTTATAATCAGCCCGGTAGTTTCAGTACTACCGGGCTTTTTTGTGTGCCTATATCTGGCACTTTTTGTATTTTTGAACTATGGAGGAGAGCGTTGTGAAGTGGGAACTGCAGGGGCAGCATCTTTTACTTCTTCCGGAGAAGGCTATATTTTGGACAGAGCAGCATGCACTCATTGTATCTGATCTGCACATCGGAAAGGTGGGACATTTCAGAAAAGCCGGAATTGCCATTCCACGGCTGATGGAGCAGGAAGAACTGGCTGTGTTATCCGACTTAATAGACCGGTATCAACCCTCTCAGCTCATCTTTCTCGGGGACCTTTTTCATAGCGAGCATAATAACGACTGGAATTGGCTGTCTCTCTGGGCAGAACTCTTTCCTAACATCACCATGATCCTGGTAAAAGGGAACCACGATATACTTCATCCCGATTATTATATAAACGCAGGTTTCCGGGTATATAACGAACTCGTAATGGCACCATTCAAGTTCACTCATGAACCGCAAGACGCCGATTGCAAGGGGGAGCTCTACTGTATCAGCGGCCATATACATCCCGCTGTTAAGCTCCGCGGTGCGGGACGACAGTCGACCGTGCTCTCTTGTTTCTATTTTAAGCGCGATCAGGCCATTCTGCCCGCCTTTGGGAAGTTCACCGGTAAATACTGCCTGCAGGCGGACGACAGCGTGGATATATTCGGAGTGCTCGGAAACAAAGTCCTTCAGTTAAGTACTTAGATTGTTTCTAAATTAGGCAAATAGGCCCTTTATTAACTAAATACGTTATATTATTGTTCTAGTATTAAATACTTTTGCACTTCTATATACAAATTCAAGAAAGGAAAATGGGCAGTTTAAGTAAAGGTTTCTCCTCGACCCTGGGGCGGAAGTTAATAATGGGATTGACAGGTTTATTTCTTAGCCTGTTTCTCGTGATCCACCTGATTGGTAATCTCCAGCTTTTTAATGATGATGGAGGAAAGGCGTTCAATGAATATTCGTATTTCATGACTCACTTCCTGCCAATCAAGATCGTGTCGTATGTCTTGTATCTTTCAATCATACTACACGCCGTATATGCGCTCATTATTACTGCGCGGAATAAGAAAGCAAGACCTGTTGGGTATGCTCAATATAACGGAGCTGCTAACAGCACCTGGAGTTCAAGGAACATGGGAATCTTAGGTACGGTTATCCTGGTTTTCATTGTGATCCACATGAAGACATTTTGGTGGGAGTACCATAATGGAGAACTTCCTTATGTTCAGTATGAGACAAACCTGCAGAACCCAGACGTAGTTCGTGTGACGCAGCTGCCTTTTGAAGGCCATGACTTAGCACATACGAAATTTGTTGATGTACAGAATCAGACAGAAGTCGTAGTGGCTAAAGATCTTTATCTGGTGGTACAGGAAGCTTTTCAGCAGGAGTGGTACGTAATCCTTTACGTTATCTCCATGATTGTTCTTGGATTCCATCTTTACCATGGCTTTCAGAGTGGTTTCCAGACACTCGGCTTTGATCACGTGAAGTATAAGCCTATCATCGATTTTGTGGGACTATGGGTGTTTAGTGTCATTATTCCTGCGGTGTTTGCTCTAATGCCGATTTACATGTATTTCACTCATTAAGATGAATCCTTCCCTACCGGGATAAATATAATTTTGAAATGATATTAGATTCAAAAATACCTCAGGGTCCATTAGCTGAAAAGTGGACCAAGCATAAATTCAACCTGAAGCTGGTTAACCCGGCAAATAAAAGAAAGTACACAGTTATCGTAGTAGGTACAGGTCTGGCGGGTGCGTCAGCTGCTGCTACTTTAGCCGAACTGGGATATAACGTAAAAGCGTTTTGTTTCCAGGATAGCCCCCGTCGTGCACACTCTATTGCTGCACAGGGCGGGATCAACGCTGCTAAAAACTATCAGAATGATGGTGACAGCGTTTATCGTTTATTTTATGATACCATTAAAGGTGGGGACTACAGAGCACGTGAGGCGAACGTTCATCGTTTAGCAGAAGAATCTGTCAACATCATCGATCAGTGCGTTGCACAGGGCGTGCCTTTTGCACGTGAGTACGGTGGTTTGCTGGATAACCGTTCTTTCGGTGGTGCGCAGGTATCCCGGACATTCTATGCGAGGGGACAAACGGGACAGCAGCTGCTATTGGGTGCGTTCTCTGCTTTAAACCGTCAGATCAATGCTGGGAAAGTGGAGATGTATAACCGTCATGAGATGCTTGATCTGGTAACTGTTGATGGCAAAGCCAAGGGTATCATCACCCGTGATCTCTTAACCGGAAAGATCGAGTCTTTCGCAGGTCATGCAGTATTGCTTTGTACAGGTGGTTACGGTAACGTATTTTATCTTTCAACCAACGCGATGGGAAGTAATACCACCGCGATCTGGAGAGCATATAAGAAGGGAGCTTTATTCGCTAACCCATGCTATACGCAGATTCACCCTACCTGTATTCCGGTGACCGGCGATCATCAGTCGAAATTGACGCTGATGTCTGAGTCGCTCCGTAATGACGGACGTGTATGGGTTCCGAAGACGCAGGAAATGGCGGAGCGTGTTCGTAAAGGACAGCTGAAGCCACAGGATATAAAAGAAGAGGATCGCGATTACTTCCTGGAGAGAAAGTATCCATCTTTCGGAAACCTGGTTCCACGCGATGTGGCATCACGTAATGCTAAAGAGGCGTGTGATGACGGCCGTGGTGTAGGGTCAACAGGTAAGTCTGTTTATCTTGATTTCGGTGAAGCTATACAGCGTTTGGGTAAACAGGCGGTCGAGGCCAAATACGGTAACCTCTTCGATATGTATTACCAGATCACTAACGAGAACCCTTATGAGATGCCGATGCGTATTTATCCGGCTGTGCATTATACAATGGGTGGTCTATGGGTCGATTATAATCTGATGACTACTATCCCTGGTCTTTATGCACTGGGTGAGTGTAACTTCTCAGACCATGGCGCGAACAGATTGGGAGCCTCTGCACTGATGCAGGGACTTGCCGACGGTTATTTCGTTATTCCTTACACTTTAGGTGATTATCTGGCTACTACAGGACCGGCTCCTGTAGATACATCGCATCCTGCGTTTGCAGAGGCGAAGAAAAAAGTTGAAGAACAGATCAATACGTTCTTGTCAATGAAGGGTACCAAGACTCTCGATGAGTATCACCGGGATTTAGGTCTGATCATGTGGGAGTACTGCGGTATGGCTCGTAACGAAGAAGGACTGAAGAAAGCTAAGGCTTTAATTCAGGAACTGAAAGCTGACTTCTGGAAGAACGCAATTGTATTGGGAGAGAATGAAGAGATGAATATGTCTCTTGAGAAAGCGGGAAGAGTTGCCGACTTTATCGAACTGGGTGAGCTTATGGTTGATGACGCTTTAAACCGTAAAGAGTCTTGCGGTGGCCACTTCAGAGAAGAGAGTCAGACAGAAGAAGGAGAGGCAAAACGTGATGACGAAAACTTTGCGTACGTAGGCGCCTGGGAATTCAGAGGTGATAATGTCCCTGCTGAATTACACAAAGAGGAGCTTGTATTTGAAAACGTAAAGCTGACCCAACGTAGTTATAAATAGTTTAAAGAAATCTAGAGAAGCCATGAGCGGAAACATGAATTTAACCCTTAAGGTCTGGAGACAGAAAAGTGCTACAGAGAAGGGCAAATTTGTAACATATAAAGCAGATGATATATCCCCGGATATGTCGTTCCTGGAAATGCTCGACGTTGTAAATGAGCGTTTAGTTAAAAAGAAAGAGGATCCTATTCATTTTGATCACGATTGCCGCGAAGGTATCTGCGGAATGTGTTCACTGTATATTAACGGAAGACCTCACGGGCCTAAGCGGGCCATCACAACATGCCAGTTGCACATGCGTAGCTTTCATGATGGCGAGACGATTACGATTGAACCGTGGAGAGCTACTGCGTTTCCTGTGATTAAGGATCTTGCAGTTGATAGATCTGCATTTGACCGCATTCAACAAGCTGGTGGATACGTTTCAGTAAACACCGGCGGTGTACCTGATGCAAACGAGATCGCTATTCCCAAGGTTGTTGCTGATGAGGCCTTCAATTCGGCAACTTGTATTCAGTGCGGAGCTTGTGTAGCGGCGTGTAAAAATGCATCGGCTTCATTGTTCGTGTCGGCAAAAATTTCACAGCTCGCTTTATTGCCGCAGGGACAACCTGAGCGTTATCGCAGGGTTCAGGCGATGGTTGCCCAGATGGATGCAGAAGGTTTTGGTAACTGTACAAATACAGGAGCCTGCGAGATTGAATGTCCGAAGGAGATTTCTTTAACGAATATCAACAGAATGCGTCGCGATTTTTATAACGCTAAGTTTTTTAAAGAAGAAGAAATTAATTAATTATTTTTGTGCCACGAGGCAAGGAGATATTGTGAAAAAAGCCCAGTTGCGAAAGCACTGGGCTTTTTTATTTTATGGCAGACAGAAACTTAAGTTGAAACGTGTTGTTGTTTGTGAAATTTCAGATCACATACATGACCATAACATTTCACGGAGCTGCAGGTACTGTCACCGGTAGCAAACATCTAATAGAGCTCAATAATGGCACCCAGATACTTCTTGATTGTGGAATGTTCCAGGGCCTGGGCGAAGAAACAGAAGAACTAAACGGACATTTCGGTTTTAATCCTGCTAAGATTGACTACCTGATCCTATCCCACGCGCATATTGATCATTGCGGATTGATTCCCCGTATGGTTGCTGAAGGCTTTAAAGGGACCATCTTTTCTACTGCACCGACTATGGACCTGGCGCGGGTGCTTCTCAACGACTCTGCAGGAATTCAGGAAAGTGATGTTGCATATATCAACCGTAAAAGAGAGAAGAGGGGGCAAGCCCCTGTCAAGCCTCTTTATACAGAGGATGACGTGATGGAAGCTATGCGACTTTTTAAAATTGTTGAATACAATGAGGATTTTGAAATTGATCCAAGGATAACCTTGTGCTTCACCGATGCGGGGCACATTATCGGAAGCGCTGCAGTGCATCTTTCTATCCTGGAGGACGGGAAGTACAAGCAGGTGTCTTTCAGTGGCGACGTTGGTAGCTATGGTGACATGTTGCTTAAAAATCCACAGACATTCCCGCAGGCCGATTATATCATTCTGGAATCAACTTATGGAGATTCTTATCATAAAGATCTGGAGCCTATAGAACGTCAGCTCCAAGAGATTATTCATCAGACCTGTATTCTCAAGAACGGCAAAGTGATCATTCCGGCTTTTAGTGTCGGTAGAACACAGGAGTTGCTGTTTGCTCTGAATGCGCTCGAACTCAAAGGGATTTTGCCGGATGTAGCGTATTATGTGGACAGTCCTCTCTCTGAGAAGGCGACTATGGTTTTGAAAGATCATACAGAGGTATATAATAATCGTGTTCAGCAGATATTGAAATACGATGACGACGTGTTTCAATTCAAGGGATTGAAGTTTATCCAGTCTGTTGAAGAATCTGTATCCCTCAACGACGATCCTCGTCCCTGCGTTATCATATCCTCGTCGGGAATGGCAGAGGCCGGACGGGTGAAGCATCATATTAAGAACAGTCTTTCCAATGAGAAGAACACCATTTTGCTCGTGGGATATTGTGAGCCCAGATCGCTGGGAGGACAATTGATGGCGGGAAAGAAAGTCGTGCATATATTCGGTGATGAATATGATGTAAGATCAGAGGTAAAGGTGATCAGGTCAATGAGTGCCCATGGTGATGCGGATGACCTGCTGAAGTTTCTGTCCTGTCAGGATCCTGAACAGGTAAAGAAGATCTTCCTGGTACACGGCGAAGAGCATGTGCAGAAGATATTCAGAGGAAAGCTACAGGATGCAGGATTCGCGGACATTATGATCCCCGAGCAGCATCAAACTGTGGATATCTGAGTTACCAGAATCTGCAGTTGAAGCCTCCTTCTACAAGCCCCTTGAAAGCAGGTACGCTTAAAAAGCTAAAGGCTTTTGGCTGTTGAGGTTCGCTCTGCTTTGTCTGACTGAGTGCAAATAGCATTGCAAGAAGAGCGGGCACCAGTAGCATAATAAAAGGAGAGATAGTGTTTGATTTAGTTTTCATGTCTTTAATGCTTAACCAAATCAACACTATCTTTTTTACTAAGGGAAATTAATTAGACTAATGCCCTGAATTAATAGATGAACGGGCTATACGCCGTTTGAATTCCCCAGACTATTTACGATAAGTTCCGTTTGCAGGATACGTGTCTGGAATTCAGTAACCGGCTTCTTGCTCTCGATTAACTCGATGAGAAGTTGCATCGCCGCCTGACCCATCTCAAATGCGGGTTGCCTTACAGCTGTTATAGGCGGGTTAAAAAGATCGACGACGTTGGAATTGGTAAAGCCTGCAATCTTGATCTCCGAAAAATAATCAGGTGCCAGCTTTTTAATCGCGTGAAGGCATCCGGTGCTTAGCTTGTCTTGAGCAATGAAGATTGAATCAGGACGCTGATCCAGGGCCAATACTTCGTTCGTTGCCTCATCTATTTCTTCCTGATTAATCCCTCCGTGCCCACAAAACTTAACATATTTTTCGTCGAACGGGATGTTATTATCTATTAAAGCAGCCTTGTATCCCTCTAACCGCTCTCCGGTAACGGAGAGGTGTGCAGAACTGGTGAAGTGTGCGATGCGCTTATGACCAAGTTTGATAAGATAGTCCGTAGCATCGTAAGCACCCTTGAAGTTATCAGCGATCACCTTGTGTGTGTCGATTTCAGAAGTGATCCGATCGAAAAGAACGATGGGAAGACCTTTCTGATGAAGCTCTTTCAGATAGGAGACATCAGCACTCTCCGACGAAAGCGAGATCAGCAAACCGTCTACAGACCTGGATGCAAGGTGTTCCACATTCATCACCTCACGGTCAAAGCGCTCGTGACTTTGAGTAATGGTCACATTGTAACCCGCTGTATATGCCACAGACTCCATTCCGTTAATGGCCTGGGAGAAGAAATTGTTAGCGATTTCGCATACGACGATCCCGATGGAATAGCTCCTGCGTTCTTTGAGGCTGAGAGCAATGGGATTGGGGCGGTAGTTGATCTTTTCTGCATACTCAGTGACAATCTTTTTAGTCTCCTCACTGATCTCATAACCTCCGCGCAGTGCCCTCGAAACGGTCGATGTTGACAGTCCCAGTGCTTTAGCTATATCCTTAATTGTTACTGTATTAAATCTCATTTCTTACCCGATTAGGACGAAGATATTGTATGGAGCGAAGATACTTAATTAAATCGCTTCTTTGAGCTTGCAACAAAGATGATAATGAAGAGCTGCTTGGTCTATCTCTGGAGGATGACCGGGAACGTTTGCACAAAAATATGAGAAGCATGCCGGATTTTTGAAGTGGAGTGTTCTTATATTGCGCACAAATCCAATAAACTTAAAAATCAGACAGGCGTCACAGCTGCAGATCAGGTTCACATTTATTTATTCGAGTGTATCCACCTGCGTTTTGTTCCTGTCTTCTAGCCCAATAACCAACTTAAATTATGAAGAATAGCATTTTATGGATCCTTAGACTGCTGTGTGCAGGGGTGTTTTCCGTAGCAGATAGCTATGGTCAGAGCATCGCATTTCCGGGTGCCGAAGGCTTTGGTAAATTCACTACAGGCGGACGGGGAGGTAGAATTATTAAAGTTACGAATCTGCAAGATTCCGGAGAAGGATCACTGAGAAAAGCCATACAGGCGAAGGGTCCGAGGATCATATTGTTTGATGTATCAGGAAACATCTCGCTGGAGTCGCCGCTTGATGTCAACAACGGAGATGTCACCATCGCTGGCCAGTCTGCACCAGGCGAGGGTATTTGCATAAAGAACTACCCGGTAACTATCAAGAGTGATAATGTGATTGTCCGCTATCTGCGCTTCAGAATGGGAGACGAGAGGAACGTACAAGGTGATGCCCTTGGAGGAACAAAAGGGAATAATAACGTCATCATCGATCATTGTTCAATCAGCTGGGCTACTGACGAGTGCGCATCGTTTTATAACAATTCTGCTTTTACCCTTCAGTGGTGTATCATATCAGAAAGCTTGAACGCTTCTGTGCATGAGAAGGGACAACATGGCTATGGAGGGATCTGGGGTGGCAGAGGTGCATCGTTTCATCATAACCTGATAGCAAGTCACCATAGCCGAATGCCTCGCTTCAGCGGCTCCTCAACCACTCCGAATACGGAGATGGAGCTCGTTGATTTCAGGAATAACGTCATCTATAACTGGGAGATCAACAATATTTACGGAGGAGAGAAAGGGAAATACAACGTGGTAGGCAACTACTTCAAACCAGGTCCGGCCACACAAGCAAAAGTCAAAAACAGAATTCTAAACCCGTCAGAGCCCTATGGTAAGTTCTATGTTACCGGCAATGTAATGGAGAACAATAAGCAGATCTCTTCAGATAACTGGTCGGGTGGAGTACAGTGTACACAGCCCGACTCGGCTAAGGCGGCTACTGCATTCACTGCTCCTATGATGAAAGCTGTCAGTGCTGATGAAGCCTACGCTGCGGTACTTAGCGATGGGGGAGCCTCCCTATGCAGGGATGCGGTAGACAAACGTCTGATCGAAGAGATAAAACACGGGAAGAAGTATATGGGTAGCCGTAAGAATGGTATTATCGACTCACAAAAGGATGTGGGGGGATGGCCGGAGCTTAAGTCGGGCGCAGTATCCCCG
Organism: Arcticibacter sp.; assembly: GCF_053551015.1. Taxonomy (NCBI): domain Bacteria; kingdom Pseudomonadati; phylum Bacteroidota; class Sphingobacteriia; order Sphingobacteriales; family Sphingobacteriaceae; genus Arcticibacter; species Arcticibacter sp. The sequence goes on from NZ_JBMQOB010000009.1 coordinate 8,888, forward strand.
GATTCAGACGGAGATGGTATTCCGGATAGTTGGGAAGTACGCAACAAACTGAATCCGGCAGATTCGAAGGATGGTAATGCCTGTACCTTGTCCAAAGAGTTCAGTAACGTGGAAGTATATTTAAACAGTTTAGTAGCAAAGCAATCATAAGTTCATCATGAGGAATATTTTTAAGTTCAGGTTATGGGTACTCACACTGGCATTCATGTCTTTTACATGGCCTGGCGAAAAAGCGATTACCGTATATCTTGTCGGTGATTCAACCATGTCGCAAAAGGCCATTAAAGCTTATCCCGAGGCGGGTTGGGGTATGCCCTTCTCCTTCTTTTTCAATCCAGAGGTGCGCGTTGATAACCGCGGGCAAAATGGGCGCAGCACCAAGTCTTTCCTGAAGGAGGGCCGCTGGTCTGCTGTAATGGACAGCATGAATGCCGGAGATTACGTGTTGATACAGTTTGGACATAATGATGAGATCCAAACAAAGAAGAATGCGACAACAGAGGTCGAATTCAGAACCAACCTGAAGCGATTCGTGTCTGAGACCAAAAGCAAGAAAGCTTTTCCTGTATTAATCACAGCAGTGGCAAGAAGGAAATTCGATGCTGCTGGAAAGCTGGAAGATACCCATGCAGTTTACTCGGAGATCATCAGGCAGGTTGCCAAAGAAACGAAAGTTCCCTTAATTGATCTTGACCGTAAGAGCCAGGCTCTCTTGACAGCTTTCGGACCTGAACAATCAAAATTCCTTTACAACCATCTGGAACCGGGCGAACATCCCAATTATCCGAATGGAGTTCAGGATGATACCCACTTCAACGAATTTGGAGCCAGGAAGATGGCTCAGCTTGTACTGGCAGAAATACGGGCGCTCAAGCTTGGATTAGCCGATCATATCGTTTCAAAAGATAAGTAGACCAACGTGATGAAGAGGATCATATTTACGCTTTGTTGGATCATTTGCTATCTCGGTGTAAGTGGCGCCGGTAAAAAGGCTGATTTCATTGTGGCCGCAGACGGAAGCGGCGACTTTAAAACCGTCCAGCAAGCGATAGACGCCGTACCGGACTTCCGCAAGAACACTACCGTGATATTCATTAAAAACGGTGTCTACAAGGAGAAACTGGTTCTTCCCGGATCGAAAACTAAGGTCAGGTTTGTTGGGGAGAGTGTCGAAAAGACCATCCTGACCTACGATGATTACAATGCCAAAAAGAACATTTTCGGTGAGGATATAGGTACTTCCGGTTCTTCAAGCTTCTTTATCTACGGGGATGAATTCTTCGCAGAAAACATCACTTTCCAGAATTCATCAGGTCCCGTCGGTCAGGCTGTAGCTGTATGGGTTGCAGGAGATAAGGTTCAGTTCAGAAACTGCCGCTTTCTCGGGTTTCAGGATACGCTATACACTTACGGATACAAGAGCAGGCAGTATTACAAAGACTGCTATATTGAAGGAACGGTCGACTTTATCTTTGGATCATCTACGGCGCTCTTCGAGAACTGTGATATTTTCTGTAAGACCGGAGGGTACATTACGGCTGCTTCAACTCACGACAGTACCAGATACGGGTATGTATTCAAAGATTGCCGCATCAAAGGAAGCGCCTCTGCCGGAAGCTTTTACCTCGGAAGGCCATGGCGGCCATATGCCAAGACGGTATTTATAAATTGCGAGATGAGTGAGGTCATCAAGCCTGCCGGATGGAACAACTGGGGAAAGGAATCAAATGAAAGAACCGCTTACTACGCGGAGTATAAAAATACCGGTAAGGGTTTTAAGCCGGGTCAACGCGTCGCCTGGTCACACCAGCTGACAGATGATGAAGTGAAAGAATACGAGATCGGGAAGATCTTCGATGGCTGGCTGCCTGAAAAGTAAAAAGGTCGGCACTGGCCGACCTTTTGATAAGGGAAAGATGCCCAAATGAACAATTACTCGTTCGCGGCTTTTCCCAGGGATGCAAGTATTCCGCCATCTACATACAGAATATGTCCGCTGACAAAGTCTGATGCTTTAGATGAAAGAAATATAGCGGCTCCCTGCAAATCATCTGTTTCTCCCCAACGAGCTGCCGGAGTACGACTGATGATAAAGTCATTAAAAGGGTGTCCGTCTACGCGGATTGGCGCAGTTTGTGAAGTTGCAAAGTAGCCCGGCCCAATACCATTAACCTGGATATTAAACGAAGCCCATTCAGTTGCCAGGTTTTTAGTAAACATCTTCAGACCACCTTTAGCGGCAGCATACGCACTTACAGTATTTCTGCCAACTTCGCTCATCATGGAGCACATGTTGATGATCTTACCTGAACGACGTTTGATCATGTGCTTTCCGATATGTTTCGCCATGATGAACGGACCAGTGAGATCAATCTTCAGTACCTGCTCCCAGTCTGCCACTTCCATGTCTACTACAGGAATCCGCTTGATGATTCCGGCATTATTGATCAGGATATCGATTGGACCTACCTCTGCTTCGATTTTATCGACATTGGCAATTACTGCAGCTTCGTCAGTTACATCGAAGAGGTATCCTTTAGCATCAATTCCGATCGCTTTATAATCGTTAATGGCCTGATCTAGTTTTTCTTGTGAGATATCATTGATAATGATTTGTGCGCCAGCATTTGCCAGGCCGACAGCCATAGACATGCCTAAGCCATGTGTAGCTCCCGTGACCAGGGCCCTTTTACCTGTAAGATCGAATAAAGAAAGAGACATTATAATTGAATTTATCGTGTGAAATGATATGTTAGCTGAAGTCCTGCAAGGTTGCAAAATATTGCGGTCTAAAAAATGATCTTAGTCATCAGCTGAGCTTTTTTATAGGATGTCGAATTGGCGTTCTTTAAAAATGCTTTTCTTTGTGCGGGTGTACTCATATTTCAAATAAGCCTTGAAGTAGTTAGTTAATTTGTGTATAAACAGTAGTTTTGCAGCACATTTTTATCTAAAAAGTAATGGGCAACAATTATTTATTTGATTTATCAGGCAAGACTGCTTTGGTAACAGGTTGCAACCGTGGCATTGGGAAAGCCATGGCTGAAGCGCTTGCAGAGGCAGGTGCAGATATCATCGGGGTATCGGCGACGCTTGAGCTTAGCGGAAGCGAAACAGAACAAGCTGTACGCGCACTTGGAAGAAATTTCAAGGCATATCAGTGCGATTTCAGCAACCGTAATGCCGTGAAAGACTTCTCTAAAAAGGTGTTAGAGGAGAACCCTGTGATCGACATCCTTGTGAATAATGCGGGCACGATCTTGAGACAACCTGCGGCTGAGCACTCTGATGAGTTCTGGGACAAGGTAATTGAGATAAATCTGAATAGCCAGTTTCTCATCAGCAGGGAAGTAGGCGCAAGAATGATTGAAAACGGATCCGGAAAGATCATTTTCACGGCTTCTTTGCTCACTTTCCAGGGCGGGATCAATGTTCCCGGTTATGCAGCCAGCAAAGGTGCTATAGGAAGCCTGATCAAAGCATTCTCGAATGAATGGGCAGGTAAAGGCATCAACGTAAATGGTATCGCTCCGGGATATATCTCAACCGATAACACAGAGGCGCTGAGGAATGATGAAGAACGGAGCAAATCCATACTCAGCAGAATTCCTGCTGGCAAATGGGGCGAACCGGAAGATTTTAAAGGACCTGTAGTATTCCTGGCGTCACAAGCGGCAGCATACGTACACGGAACAATCCTGACAGTCGACGGTGGCTGGATGGGACGATAAGTTTAAACTAATAATTCTGAATTATGATAATGAATCAACGGTATGCACAAGGACCTAAAGAAGTTGCTACTTTAGGTACTGCTGAACTTCGTGCGAACTTTTTGTTAGAAGACCTCATGCAGGCAGGTCAGTTCAATTTTACTTATTCTCATTATGACCGGGCGATCACCGGAAGTGTGGTTCCTGTGAATGAAGCGATGGAACTCCCGGTATACGAGAACCTGCGCGCCGATTACTTTCTTGAAAGACGTGAGTTAGGAATCATCAACGTTGGTGGAGATGGCAAAGTATCAGTTGACGGAACAGAGTATGAAGTGAACAGACTGGATGCCGTGTATGTTGGTAAGGGCTCTAAGTCTGTTGTTTTCTCCAGTGTTTCTGCAGAAAACCCTGCTAAATTCTTCCTTTACTCAGTTCCTGCTCATAAGGAATATCCGCATCAATTAGTAAAGAAAGAAAATGCGTTCCCAACAACTGTTGGAAGCAAAGACACCGCTAATGAGCGTACTATATACAAATATATCCACCTGGAAGGTGCAAGAAGCTGCCAGATGGTTATGGGACTTACCATCCTGAGTACAGGATCTGTGTGGAATACCATGCCGTCTCACGTACATGACCGCCGGATGGAATCTTATTTTTACTTTGATGTTCCTGAAGATCAGGTTGTATTCCACTTCATGGGTCAGCCTCAGGAAACACGCCACTTAGTGGTTCAGAATCATCAGGCGATCATTTCGCCGCCATGGTCGATCCACTCCGGAGGAGGTACCTCTAACTATGGTTTCATATGGGCAATGGCCGGCGAGAACCTGGTATATTCCGATATGGACGCCGTAGCGATCAAGGATCTCAGATAATAAGTCCATTCAAAATACTCTTAAAAAACGCCATCCGTACGGATGGCTTTTTTTTATTTCCGACAGAATTTACACCTTTCCACAGCGCTCGGCATTTTACCACTCATCATCCGGTAAGGAAACTGAATTTAAGGCCTTTGAGCGCACTAATTCGGCTGCTCCGGGATACCTTCCCCGGTATATAACGAAATGGTTACCTCCGATAACGTTTGCGTAAATTTATATTCCTATTTCATCTTTATTTTAGGCTAAAGTCTGTAATCTTGCTTCAATACTAATAAATCGTTTATACTAACCATATAAAGATTAGATAATTGTAGTAATGACTGAATGAGTTGAGGGATGACCTGATATCGCCGGAACGGAGACTCTATTCAGTACTTAAAAGGAAACATGAACAATACACACAAATTAAAAGCGGCAATTTTTGCCGTGGTTTTACAGTTCACTGGGTTTCAATCGTTTTCCCAGTCTGATTCTCCCTCCTGGCCGATTAGCGTGCTTCCAACTGTTGAAAGGCCCGTTTTTAAAGCAGACACATTTAACATCGTCAAATATGGAGCTGTAAGTGATGGCTTAACCCTGAACACCAGGAGTATTAACCAGGCGATCGATGCATGCAGCAAGAACGGCGGCGGAGTGGTGCTTGTGCCTACAGGACTTTGGTCTACCGGACCAGTTGAACTCAAAAGCAATGTGAACCTCCATCTTCAGGGTGGTGCTGTATTGAGCTTTACCAGAGATATGTCGCAGTACAAACTGGTTGAAACAAACTGGGAAGGTCTGGCTGCCGTAAGGAACCAGTCCCCTATTTCCGGTACCGGCCTGAACAATGTTGCCATTACAGGTAAAGGAGTAGTAGATGGAAACGGCGACGCCTGGAGAATGGTTAAAAAAGAGAAGCTGACAGCCAACCAGTGGGAAAAGTTAGTTGCCTCAGGTGGTGTGGTCGATCAGAAAGGTCGTATCTGGTATCCATCCGAAGGATCGCTGAAAGGATCGCAAGTGAAGAACGCGGGCGTTATAGCTCCAGGTAAGACTGTTAAAGATTATGAGGATATCAAAGACTTTCTGAGACCTAATTTATTGGTGATCAGTCAGAGCAAGAATATACTACTCGAAGGTGTAACCTTTCAAAACTCACCTGCATGGAACGTTCATCCGCTTATGTGTGAGAATATTACCATCAGCAACATCGTGGTACGGAATCCATGGTACGGACAGAATGGAGATGGTCTGGATTTAGAGTCCTGCAAGAATGTCGTGGTTGAAAACAGCGTATTTGATGTGGGCGATGACGGAATTTGTATCAAGTCAGGAAGAGATGAGCAGGGACGTAAACGCGCTATGCCAACAGAGAACGTTCTCGTTAAGAATTGCACCGTTTACCATGCACATGGAGGTTTTGTAGTGGGTAGTGAAATGTCAGGTGGCGCAAAGAACCTCTTTGTAACTGACTGTACATTTATTGGCACCGACATAGGCCTTCGATTCAAAACTACCCGTGGCAGGGGAGGTGTAGTTGAAAAGGTTTACATCAAGAATATCACAATGAAAGATATTCCGGGTGATGCCATCTTGTTTGATATGTACTATGCTGCGGTTGATCCTGTTCCATTGAAGGGCGAAGCACGCGAACTTCCCAAAGTTGTTGTGCTTCCGGTAACTGAAGAAACTCCTCAGTTTAAAGACATACACGTGAAAAACGTTGTGTGTGATGGTGCTGAAAGAGGCATCTTCGTAAGGGGCTTGCCGGAGATGAATATCCATGATATCTACCTGGAAGATGTAACGATTCAGGCAGACAAGGGAATTCAGACACAGGATGCAAAATCTATCTTCTTTAAAAACGTTAATGTAATTGTAAAGGACAGTAAGCCGGTAGTGGACATCGTCAACAGTAGCGCAATGACGTTTGACGGTCTTCGATATAATGAGGGAGCGGAGCTCCTATTTCAGATCAAGGGTGATAAGAGCTCTGGCATTACCGTACAGAATTCAAACCTGAAAAGCGCAAAGAACAGCGTCGAGTTTAGTTATGGAGCTTCTAAGAAAGCCCTTAAGATTAAATAACAACCTGGATGAAAAGATTAGCATCGATAATAGCTTTCGCAGTAGTATTCTGTTTCTTCGGACACGAGGTGAAAGCACAGTCGGCCCCACTCTCTGAACGCATGACGGCGACCGTGATGGACATATGGAGTGATTCATTATGGACAGGCAGACCGTTTAAATGGACCTACGATCAGGGCGTTGTTCTGGAGGGCGTATCAGCAGTATGGCAGCGTACGGCCGACAAACGTTACTTTGAATATATCAAGAAAAGCATGGACTTCTTTGTCGGTGATGATGGCAACATCCGCACCTATGACAAGAATTCGCATAATATCGACAATGTCAAGAACGGCCGGTCCCTGCTTCTGCTGTACAATGTTACCGGTCAGCAGAAGTATCTGAAGGCAGCGCAGCTCTTACGCCATCAGCTGGATCAACATCCCCGCACTAAAGAGGGGGGATTTTGGCATAAGAAGATTTATCCCAACCAAATGTGGCTGGATGGCCTCTATATGGCACAGCCGTTCTATGCTGAGTATTCAGCAATCACCAACGACACGAAAGCCTTTGATGATATCACCAATCAGTTCGTGTATATGGAAAATCATTCCAGAGATGCTAAAACTGGTTTACTCTACCATGGATGGGATGAATCCAAAGAACAAAAGTGGGCAGATAAGACAAGCGGACGCTCGCCTCACGTATGGGCAAGAGCGATGGGTTGGTACGGTATGGCCCTGGTCGATGCTCTCGAGTATTTCCCCGCAGAACATGCCGGTAGAAAGAAGCTGATCGACATTCTGAACCGCTATGCGGAAGCTGTGTCGAAAGTGCAACAGCCATCGGGTCTTTGGTACGACATTATCGATGTGCCCAATGGCAAGGGTAACTACTTTGAATCATCCGCAGCCAGCATGTTTGTCTATTCTCTTGCAAAGGGCGTGAGACAAGGATATCTTCCTCAGCGTTACCTTGCAGTAGCGAAGAAAGCCTTTGAGGGAATGAAGAAGGAGTTTGTAGAGGAAGTCAATGGGGATAAGATCAACCTCAAAGGTACGGTATCTGTATCCGGCCTTGGTGGGAAGCCATACCGCGATGGAAGCTTTGAGTACTACATGAGCGAAAAGGTGATCACGAATGATCCTAAGGGAGTAGGTTCCTTCATCAGCGCGGCCAATGAAATGGAAATAGCTGCTTTGGCAAAGGCAGGCGCTGGAAAGACTGTTACCCTCGACTATTATTTCAATAACGAACGCAAGAAGGATGCCCTGGGTAGGGAAGTCAGACATCATTATACCTGGGAAGATCAGAGTAACGGAGGTTTCTGGTTCTGGAAAAACGCCTTCAACTTTGAAGGAGCTAAAACAGGTCGCCTGGAAGTAGCGCCGTCCGCTACTAATCTGAAGCACTCCTCTGTCTATATCATTGTCGATCCAGACACAGAGAAGGAGGCAGCGTACCCAAATTTCGTATCTGACAAGGATGTTACAGCCATATCGAGCTGGGTTAAAGCAGGTGGTGTGCTTGTCCTGATGTCAAATGACGTGGGCAACTGCGAGTTCAAGAACTTCAACAAGCTGGCTCAGGCCTTCGGTATTACCTTCAATGAAGATCAGAAGAATACGGTTACAGGCAAGCAGTTTGAAATGGCTGCAGTAATGGTCCCCGCCGGGAATCCCATTTTCAGAACCGCGAAAAAGCTTTATATTAAGGAGTTAAGTACACTGAAGTTATCTGGTACTGCCAGGCCTGTCATCACACATAAAGGAGACGTAGTCATTGCCACTGCTAAAGTGGGCAAAGGAACGGTCTTCGCCATTGGTGATCCCTGGCTGTATAATGAATATGTAGATGGCCGTAAGTTGCCGGCTGACTTTGATAACTTTGCCGCGGCGAAGGATTTGTCAAAATGGCTCCTGCAACAAGCAGTAACTAAATAGAACATGCACTCCTTAGGGAGTTTAATATATCGAGAACATGAAACAGTTTTTAGACGAAAATTTTTTATTAACCAATCGTACTGCTGAGCGCCTTTATCATGAATATGCTAAAGAGATGCCTATTATAGATTACCATAATCACCTGATCCCGGAGCAAATTGCTAATGACGTCAGCTTTGAAAACCTTACCCAGGTATGGTTATACGGCGACCATTACAAATGGCGTGCAATGCGCACCAACGGTGTGAATGAAGATTATATTACCGGTGGTAAAAGCGATTTTGAGAAGTTCGAAAAGTGGGCTGAAACGGTTCCTTACACCATGAGAAACCCTCTTTATCACTGGACTCACCTCGAGTTGCGCCGTTATTTCGACGTCAATGATATCTTATCAGGTAGCACTGCAAAAAAGGTTTATGATGCTTGTAACGCGAAGCTTGTCACACCGGAATTTTCGGTACGTGGTCTCCTGAGCAGGATGAACGTAGAGGCTGTCTGCACTACAGACGACCCGATCGATTCTCTTGAGCATCATCAAAAGATTGCAGCTGAAGGCATCGCTCTTCAGGTGAGACCAACTTTCCGCCCTGATAAAGCAATGGCTGCAGATGACGTAGCTGGCTTGAACGACTATATCGCAAAGGTGGAGCAGGTAACTAACCTGAGCATCTCCGACTTCGATACTTATCTGAAAGCGCTGAAGCTTAGACACGACTACTTCGATCAGAATGGTTGCCGCGTTTCAGATCATGGATTGGAGCAGATCTATGCTGAAGATTATACCGATGAGGAGATCAGCAAAATTTTCCTTAAAATAAGAAACAACGAGACAATCACTGAGTCAGAAGTCCTGAAGTTCAAGTCTGCGATGCTGGTACACTTTGCAAAGTGGGATCATGAAAAAGGATGGGTTCAGCAGTTCCACTTAGGTGCACTTAGAAACAACAACCGTCGTATGCTTTCTATCCTCGGACCAGACACCGGATGGGATTCTATTGGCGACTTCAGCCAGGGAAGACAATTGTCTAAATTCCTGAATGGTCTTGATACAAGCGATCAGCTTGCCAAAACAGTGATCTACAACCTGAACCCTGCCGACAATGAACTGATTGCTACCATGATTGGTAACTTCAACGACGGGTCTGTTGCCGGAAAGGTACAGTTTGGCTCTGGATGGTGGTTCCTCGATCAAAAGGATGGCATGATCAAGCAAATGAATGCGCTTTCTAACATGGGACTGATCAGCCGCTTTATCGGAATGCTAACCGATTCAAGAAGCTTCCTTTCTTATCCACGTCACGAGTATTTCAGAAGAATTCTGTGTAATCTGTTTGGCGAGGAAGTAGAGAACGGTGAGTTGCCAAATGACATTGAGTGGATCGGAAAAGTTGTTAAAGATATTTGTTATTACAACGCTAAAAACTATATAAGCTGGTGATAAGTAAGGTATTGTGCTTTGGAGAGTTGTTATTGAGGGTGTCCCCTTCTTCTGGAGAAGAGGCTGATAAACACCCGTTTTTACTGTATGTTGGAGGAGCGGAAGCCAATACGGCTACCGCTTTGGCAGGCTGGAACATTCCAGTCAAGTATTGTACAGTCTTGCCCGACAATTTCATGTCAAAGTACGTGACAGATTATCTCGAGTATAAAGGTATCTATACATCTTCGGTCATCCTGGGTGGAGACCGCATCGGGGTATATTACCTCGACAGAGGAGCCGATCTCAAAAGCAGTGTCGTGTACGATCGCGAACATTCTTCTTTTGCAAATCTAAAGAGAGGTGTAATTGACTGGGATAAAGTCCTTCGGGATGTGTCATGGTTCAATTTCACAGCCATCAGTCCCGCATTAAATGCCAACGTAGCCGATGTATGTCTGGAGGCACTTGAAGCAGCTTCCCGGAAGAACATCCGGATATCAGTAGATCTGAACTACCGTTCACGCTTGTGGAAGTATGGTAAAGAGCCTATAGAAGTGATGCCTCAGTTGGTTGAATATTGTGACGTTGTCATGGGAAATATATGGTCTGCCAACAGTTTGCTTGGCACATCTATTGATGAAAATATCCATGAGAAAGGCACTAAACAAGCCTATCTGGATCATGCAAAAAGCACCTCCCTGGAGATCATGGATCGTTTCCCTAAATGCAAGAGCGTGGCGAATACATTCCGCTTCGACAGTAATAAAAAAGATCTTCTGTACTATACCACGCTCTACACCAATGGAGAGCAGTATAACTCCCCGGAATATAAAACGGTGGGCGTCGTAGACAGATCAGGAAGCGGAGATTGTTTCATGGGCGGTCTGATCTACGGATCTTACCTGCAACATGATCCCCAGGAAACACTAAATTATGCCACTGCGGCAGCCTTCGGCAAGCTTCAGGAACAGGGTGATGCAACAGGTCAGGATATCCTGCGGGTATCAAAAATTAATAAAGAAAGTCAAAAAGATTAGTCATTTTAAAGATAGAACAGAATATGCAATTAAATAAAAAAGTCTACAGCGGGTATGTTAACCGCCCCGAAAAAGTACTTCAGTTTGGAGAAGGTAACTTCCTGCGTTGTTTCGTAGACTGGATGTTTCACGAGTTAAACAAGAAGGCAGATTTCAACGGATCTGTGATCGCTGTTCAGCCTATCGACAAAGGAATGGTGGATATGTTGAACGAGCAGGATGGTCTGTATACTTTATACCTGAGAGGTCTAAAGAACGGAAAGCCTGAAAGCATTCATGAAACTATCGATGTAATCAGCCGTGGTATCAACCCATATACCGATTTCCAGGAATATCTGAAAACAGCTGAACTTCCTGAAATGCGTTATATTATTTCAAACACTACAGAAGCAGGTATTGCGTATGATGAGCAGGACGAAGCTACTTCTACTCCTCCGAACTCATACCCGGCAAAGCTGGCTGTATGGTTGAAACACAGATTTGAGACTTTTGGCGGCGATCAGGAAAAAGGCGTGCATGTTATTCCATGCGAGCTTATTGAAAAGAACGCTGATAACCTGAAACGCATTCTTGTTCAACTGGCACAGAAATGGAACTTCGGTACAGACTTTATCAACTGGTTAGAATCTGCATGTACTTTCAGCAATACGCTGGTTGACCGCATCGTTCCTGGATATCCAAGAGAGCGTATCGCTGAGATCACAGAAGAGCTGGGCTATGAAGACAAACAGGTAGTAGAAGGAGAACACTTCCACCTATGGGTAATTGAAGCACCTGAGTCTCTTCAGAAAGAACTTCCTTTCCCATCAATCGGTCTGGATGTCCTTTATGTAAAAGACATCACTCCATATCGCACACGTAAAGTGAGAATCTTAAACGGTGCTCATACTACCCTTGTTCCTGTTGCTTATCTGTACGGAATTGATACCGTAAGAGAAGCAGTAGAACATCCGGTTGTAGGTAAGTTCATCAAAGAAGCGATTTTCGACGAAATTATCCCTACGCTTGATCTTTCAAAAGAAGAGCTTGAGAAATTTGCCGGCGAGGTAATCGACAGGTTCAGAAATCCTTACATCAAGCATTTGCTGATGAGTATTTCCCTGAACTCCTTCCCTAAATTCGAAACACGCGTACTTCCATCTGTACTGGAATATATCAAGAGAAAAGGCGAAGTTCCACAGAAACTGGCTTTCTCTCTGGCTGCAACCATCGCGTTCTACAGAGGTAAGAGGGGAGAGGAAGAAATTTCTCTTAACGATGACGCTGCTGTTATCGTATTGCTTAAAAATGCTTGGGCTAAATACGACGGAACTGATGAGTCAATCGAAGATGTTGTAAGAGAAGTATTGGGATACGAGAAGAACTGGAAATTAGATTTGAACTCAGTAGAAGGCCTGACTAAATCAGTTACCGCGCATCTGGTGAATATCACTAAGAACGGTATGGAAAAGGCAATAGAAACGGTATAATAAGGTAAGGGCACATTATGAAAGAACTAATTAAGATACATTCCCGCGATAATGTTGTTATCGCTTTAAGGAATTTCAGCAAAGGAGAGACAATAGAGGTAGAAGGCACAACTATCACGCTGCTCAATGACATCGAAAGAGGGCATAAGATAGCGATCGTTGACATTCCTGAAGGAGGAGACGTCTTGAAATACGGCTACCCGATCGGAAAAGCTACAGCTGCTATTCAGACAGGAGAGCACGTTCACGTTCAGAATGTAAGAACAAAGCTGGGTGAGGTATTTGATTATTCCTATAACCCTACACTGCACGAATTAGCTCACCCGCAGCGTAACATGACTTTTGATGGTTACAGACGCAAGAATGGTGATGTTGGGATCCGTAACGAAATCTGGATCGTTCCAACCGTTGGTTGTGTGAACGGTATCGCCGAGCAGATCATCCGCGAATTCAAAGCGGAAGTGAACCCGACAGATATTGAAGGTATCGAAGTGTTTAAACATAGCTACGGCTGTTCCCAGTTAGGCGACGACCACGAGAATACTCGTGCCATCCTGTCTGACATCGCTTTGCACCCAAATGCGGGCGGGGTACTTGTACTCGGCTTAGGCTGCGAGAACAACCGCATTGACGAATTTGAAACAGGTCTTGGAGATTATGACAAGAGCCGCATTAAATTCCTTTCCAGCCAGAAAGTGGGTGATGAGGTAGAAGCTGCGATTGAACTGCTTAAAGAGATCTACGAGCAAGTACGTCAGGACAGAAGAGAGCCGATCCCTATTTCAGAACTTAAAGTTGGATTGAAGTGCGGAGGATCAGACGGTCTTTCAGGTATCACTGCCAATCCACTGGTAGGATACTTCTCCGACTTCCTGATCAGCCAAGGCGGAACAACCATCCTGACCGAAGTTCCTGAGATGTTCGGTGCAGAAACCATCCTGATGGACCGTTGTGTGAACCAGAGTGTTTTCGAGAAAACTGTTCACCTGATCAACGATTTCAAACAATACTTCATCGATCAGAAACAGCCTATTTACGAGAACCCTTCACCAGGTAACAAGGCTGGAGGTATATCCACACTGGAAGACAAGTCACTCGGCTGTACCCAAAAAGGTGGTATTGCAAACGTAGTAGACGTATTGAAATATGGTGAGCGTCTAAAAGAAAAAGGACTGAACCTGCTGAGTGCTCCTGGTAATGACCTGGTTGCTACTACAGCATTAGGTGCTTCCGGATGTCATATCGTACTGTTCACAACAGGTCGCGGTACACCATTCGGTAGCTTCATCCCTACACTGAAGATCGCTACTAACTCCGATCTGGCATCCAGAAAACCACACTGGATTGACTACAATGCCGGACCGCTTGCAGAAGATAAAACTTTTGATGAAGCGCTTGAAGAGTTCGTAGATAAGATCGTTCGTGTTGCGAGTGGCGAAAAAGCACATCATGAGAAGTCTGGCTTCCGCGAAATCGCTATTTTCAAAACCGGCGTAACGCTATAAGCAACAGGTATATATAAACAAAGAAGCCCGACTCATTGAGCCGGGCTTCTTTGTTTATATACGTTTGAGACCTGATTAGTCTTTTCTTACTTTGATAACCAGTTTCTTGATGACGCCCTCGCCGATCATTGGCGCATGAACATCCTCAGGGAAGAAGATAGCAAACTGACCTGCTTTCAACTCGAAATACATACCCGGCTCATCATTGAAAAAGATCACATCTTTTTCTGCATTGTATGGATCTTTCGGATCAGTACACTGGCTGCGTGTGCTCCAGCCCATTTTCTCTCTTTCTGAGATACATACCTGGATATCGATGAAGTTGTTGTGCGCTTCAAACTTAGCAGCCTCAACAGCTACACCTTCCTTAGCTGACACTGCAGCATGCAGGTCTGCTCCGTCAATCTGGAACTTGCTTACTTCCAGGGCATCAAGATCCTGAGATTTCAGGAATTCAAAAGCCTTTTCAAAACGAGGGTGAACGCTGTAGTATTTCGCTGCGTTCTCTAATGAATCTATGATCATATAAATTGGTGTTTAAACGAAAAATCCGCCGTTAACTAAATTAAGGCGGATTTTTCTATTGTTGATTAATCTTATCTCTGTACGCGGCCTGAAGCATCACCCTTCATCAAGGTGCTAACTTCCGACAAAGTAGCGTGGTTAAGGTCACCAGGGATGGTGTGTTTCAAGGCAGAAGCCGCAACACCAAACTCAGCAGCTTCACCCATTGGTAAGCCAGTTACTAATCCGTAGATGAAACCACTTGCGAAAGAGTCACCGCTACCTACGCGGTCAACGATACGAACTTCGTATTGTTTAGTGTGGTAGAATTCGTTTCCGTCATATACCAATGCAGACCATCCGTTATCAGAAGCACTGTGGCTTTCGCGAAGGGTAGATGCGATATATTTGAAACCGAATTTCTCTTTCATCTGCTGAAATACATCTTTGTATCCGTCCAGGTTCAATTCACCTTTTGTGATATCTGTTCCAGCGCTCTTGAAGCCTAAAGTAGTCTCAGCATCTTCTTCGTTTCCGATGCAAACATCTACATACTGGCAAAGCTCAGTCATTACTTCTTTCGCTTTTTCTTTGCTCCAAAGTTTTTTACGGTAGTTCAGGTCGATACTCGTAGTAACTCCTCTTTCTTTAGCAGCTTTTAAGGCAGCAAGAGTCAAAGCAGCAGCCTTGTCGCTCAACGCAGGAGTTATACCAGTAGTGTGGAACCAGTCAGCACCTTCGAAAATAGCATCGAAATCCAATTCAGAAGCATCAAGCTCTGCGATTGAAGCGTCAGCGCGATCGTAGATAACCTGAGACGCACGTGCAGATGCACCAGTTTCAAGGAAATAGATACCTAATCTTTTACCACCACGAGCGATATATTTAGTATCAACACCGTAACGACGGATATGATTGATAGCAGCCTGTCCTAATGCGTTATCAGGTACCTTGCTCACGAAAACACCATTAAGACCATAGTTTGACACAGCCACAGCTACGTTTGCCTCACCACCGCCATAAGTAACATCGAAAGAATCACTTTGAACAAAACGTTCAAATCCTGGAGTGGAAAGACGCATCATGATCTCTCCTAGGGTTACAACTTTTTTTGACATCTTAATACTGTAAATTAATATTATAAAGGTTTGATAATAGAATGACCAAAAATACTTTAATAAAGTCAGACCGTACCCACCTTTCGAGCTTCTTTTATGAAAATATTACGCAATCGTTTCCGACCCTACTGAAAAGATTAAAGAATTGTATTTTTTACGAACTATTCAACAGAACGTCCATTTTGTTGAAGAAAGTGCAAAATTTAGGCCGATTATAATATATGATCCTTGTCATCTTTAAAATAAACGTAGCATAAAATTTATACATTTATGCTAAATATATTTCCTAGAAAATTTAAAAAAATGAGCAAGAAAGAAGAAGTTTTAAAAGTAATTCCAGAGCAAGGAATTTTACCACTTTATTTCAACAAAGACGCACAGGTAAGTATCGATTTACTAAAAGCATTATATAGCGCTGGTATCAGGGCAGTAGAATATACAAACCGTGGTGAGGCAGCATTAGAGAACTTCAAGAAGATGCGCGAAGTAATCGACGCTGAAATGCCAGGCATGTACCTGGGTGTTGGTACCATTAAAGATGCGGCTTCAGCGCAGGCTTTCATCGATGCAGGTGCAGATTACATCATCAGCCCGGGATTGGTTGACGACGTAGCAGAGGTATCTGACAAAAACGGTATGCTTTGGGTACCTGGTTGTATGACTCCTACAGAGATCATCAAGGCTGAGAAAATGGGTGCTAAGTTTGTTAAACTTTTCCCTGGAAATATCTTAGGTCCTTCATTCCTGTCAGGAATTAAAGAATTGTTCCCTAACTTGTTGTTCATGCCTACAGGTGGTGTAGACCTGGGCCGCGACAATATCCAGGGCTGGTTCAAAGCTGGTGTTTGTGCAGTAGGTATGGGAAGCAAGCTCGTTACCAAAGACATCATGGAAAATAAAAAATATGATGAGCTGGTTACGCTAACCAAAGAAGTAATGGAAACAATCAAGTCTGTTCGATAAGCAGACAACCAATAAACACTAAATTAAACTAAATGGGTACTCAGAAAGTAAGTAATTACAGATGGACGATTTGTTCTATGCTGTTTTTTGCTACCACAATTAACTATCTGGACAGACAGGTCCTTTCTCTAACGTGGAAAGACTTCATCGTTCCGGAGTTCCATTGGACGAATAACGATTACGGAAACATAACCGCACTATTCTCCATCTTTTATGCAGTAAGTATGTTGTTCGCCGGTCGCTTTGTCGATTGGATGGACACGAAGAAAGGTTTCCTTTGGGCTATCGGAATATGGTCTCTCGGAGCTTGTCTGCACGCTTATTGTGGAATTGCAACCTCAGGTATCCTCACAGGAAACTGGTTCGTTGGTTTTGAAGGTGCAAAGGAAGCGATCTCCATGGTTGATGACACAGCAATGGTTGTCAGCACCAGTGTTACTTTATTCATCTTTGCCCGTTTCGTTTTGGCAGTTGGAGAGGCCGGGAACTTCCCCGCAGCTATCAAAGCTACTGCGGAGTACTTTCCAAAGAAAGACAGAGCGCTTTCGACCAGCATCTTCAATGCCGGTGCTACTGTTGGTGCACTAGCTGCTCCGATCACGATCCCTTTTATCGCTAAAGCATGGGGATGGGAGATGTCGTTTATCATCATCGGAGCTCTGGGCTTCGTATGGATGGGAGGATGGATATTCCTGTATAAGAAACCGGAACTCAATCCAAGAGTTAATGCGGAAGAGCTTGCGTACATTCAGCAGGACATTGAAGTAAGCACAGTTACGCTTGCTGACCCTGCCGAAGAAGCCGCCAGGAAGATCTCTTTCAAGGATTGCTTCAAATACAAGCAGACATGGGCATTTGCCTTCGGTAAATTCATGACTGACGGAGTATGGTGGTTCTTCCTGTTCTGGACGCCGGCTTATCTGAGCTCTGTGTACGGAATGGATACAACCGAAAGTGCACTTCCTCTTTTCGTGCTGTACATGATCACCCTGCTTTCGATTATCGGAGGATGGCTTCCATCTTACTTTGTTGACAAGAAGGGAATGAATCCATATGACGGACGAATGAGAGCGATGTTGATCTTCGCGTTTTTCCCTCTGCTTGCATTGCTTGCACAGCCTTTAGGCCAGGTTACTTACTGGGTGCCTGTTATCATCATTGGTATCGCGGGTGCGGCTCACCAGGCATGGTCTGCCAATATTTTCTCCACAGTTGGTGATATGTTCCCTAAAAAGGCGATCGCAACCATCACTGGTATTGGTGGTATGGCGGGTGGTATCGGATCATTCATCATCAATAAAGGCTCTGGTGTTCTTTTTGATCATGCGGGTCAAACCCAGATGGTTTTCATGGGCTTTAAAGGAGAGGAAGCCGGATATTTCATTATCTTTTCGATCTGTGCCGTATCCTATCTGATCGGATGGGCCGTGATGAAGTCTCTGGTTCCTGTTTATAAGCCGATCACCGATCTGTAATAACAGTAAATCACAAGTCGTCAATAACCAAATAAGCAGCCCCCCGGTCACAAGCCGAGGGGCTGCTTGTTGATAAGGGGCCACATGCCTCTGATCTGGCTGCCCCCAGCGTCACCGTATGCTGTATACCTTTTTCACTCCACCTTCTGGCTTTTAATCTTTTGCTATACCAATGTCCGCTATACGCCGTCTAGCGATATGAATTTTTATGCCAGACAGCCTGCGAATGGCATAATAAATAACTATCTTCGAATGAAAGAAGATCTCTTTTAACTAACCATTTTCCATGTTTACGAGAGCCTATACGCTTATTGTTATATTGCTGGCAACAGCGCATGCCTATGCGCAGCCCAACAAGTACCAGTTCTCGCAACTGCACATCTCTTCGGGATTGTCGCACAACCAGATCAACAGCATCTTAAAAGATCGTCAGGGCTTCATGTGGTTCGGCACTTTGTCGGGACTCAACCGCTATGATGGTTACAAATTCAAGGTTTTTAAGCATTCAGCAAAAGATTCCACCACGCTGAACGATGATAACATCCTCAACATCCAATCGGGCCCTGAAAATAAGCTCTGGATAAATACCCGTGCCGGATATGTGATCTATGATCCGGCCAAAGAAAGCTTCGACAGGAATCCCGAACGATACCTGAAGTCCAAAGGTATCCACGGATCCCTGACGGATGTTCGCGGCAACGACCATGGCTTGTTCTATATCATCACCTCAGCGGGACTGTATCAGCTGGCAGAACAGGGTGGCCGGGCAAAGATTGTCGCCTCAGCAGGAAGATCACCTTTCACGGGACTGGCCATTGCCGATAACGGGTCTATCTGGGTTGCCAATGCATCCGGGCAGGTAGAGCAGTACCGGGCGGGCAATCATGAGCGATTATTTAGCAGGAAGATTGCTGACGAGGCCATCTATAAGCTTTTTGTTGATCAGGATGAAGATGTCTGGCTCTATTCGGGAGATAAACCCAAGGGCGCCTATCTCATTGAAACGGCAAACAAGTCGGTTAAGCACTATTCAACCTCAGGCAATCCACGCCTGAACACCAACAATATCTACAGCATCAGTCAGGACGATAATGGCACTATCTGGCTGGGTACAGACCACGGAGGCATCAATCTTCTCAACAAAAAACAGAATACTCTGAGTTTCCTCATCAGCCGGGAAGCAGATGAAAAGAGCATCGCGCAGAATAGTACGCCGATGATCTATAAAGACAATGCGGGCATCATGTGGGTAGGCACCTTTAAAAAGGGCCTCAGCTATTACCACGAGAGCATTATTAAGTTCCCGCACTACAGGCACAGGCCCTTTGAACCCAACAGTCTCCCGTACGATGATGTAAACCGCTTTGTTGAAGACAAGCAGGGCAACCTGTGGATCGGTACAAATGGAGGAGGGCTTATTTACTTTGACCGGCAAAGAAATACTTTTAAAACGTACAGGCATAATCCCGCCGACAAGAACAGTCTCAGTAACGATGTAGTGGTGAGCCTCTGGATCGACCGGGAGGAGAAGCTCTGGGTCGGCACCTACTTCGGAGGGCTCGACTGCTTCGACGGCAAGAAATTTAGTAATTATTGTCATAGCGAGGCGGACGAGTCCAGCCTTTCAGATGACCGTGTGTGGGAGATCATGGAAGACTCCGCAGGCAGATTATGGGTAGGAACGCTTCACGGAGGCCTCGATCTGTTCGACAGAAAAACGAAGAGCTTCAGGCACTTCCGCCTGGGCGACCGAAACTCAGTAAAATCGAACTATATCAATGCTCTGCTGGAAGACAAAGCCGGTAATATCTGGATTGGAACAGACTCTGGTGTGGATGTGTTGCAGAAGAAGACCGGCCGGTTTACGCACTACTCCGCTTCCGCGAAAACAGATGGTGGCCTGAGCAATAATAACATCCTTTCCCTCATAGAAGACCGCCGGGGATTGATCTGGATCGGTACGCAAGATGGGGTTACGGTTTATGATCCGGCCAAAGCTCAGTTTAAGGTCTTGAGAACCCAAAACGGCCTGCCAGACAATACCGTATTGACGATCCTGGAAGATCGCGGCGGACATGTCTGGCTGAGTACCACAAAGGGGATCTCTGAATTGATATTAAGCAAACGCGGCGATGATTTCCAGTTCCGCTTCCGGAATTATGATGATCTGGATGGCTTGCAGGGTTTGGAATTCAACGAAAATGCAGCTTTAAGAACCAGCCGGGGTGAACTGATCTTCGGAGGGGCAAATGGGTTTAACCTCTTTCATCCGCAAACGATCAAGACAAACAAGCAGTCGCCCACTGTGGTCTTCACCGACTTCCAGTTGTTCAACAAGAGCGTAGGGCCGGGGCAGCTGATCGAGGGTAATCCCATTTTGAAAGAATCAATTGCGCTGACGCGGAATATCCAGCTGAATTACGACCAGAACTTCTTTTCCGTTGAGTTTGCTGCCCTCAACTTCGCTAATGCCGCTAAGAACAAGTACGCGTACATGCTGGAGGGCTTCAATGACCGCTGGTTCAGTACCGATAGCCGCGATCGTAAGGCCACCTTCACCAACCTGGATCCGGGAGAGTACACATTCAAGGTCCGTGCCTTAAATGATAACGGGGTTTGGAGTTCAGAAGAGCGCCTTAAAATAAAGATCCTGCCTCCGTTCTGGAAGACCACGCCCGCATATATCCTGTACATTCTGGCTGTTGCCGGATTCCTGTATTACCTCCGGCAGAGGGGGATCAGGAAGCTCAAAGCACAATTTGCGCTGGAGCAGGAACGCAAGTCGGCTCAGCAGATGCATGAGCTGGATATGATGAAGATTAAGTTCTTCACCAATGTGAGTCACGAGTTCCGCACTCCGCTGGCGCTGATCCTGGCTCCCCTCGACAGGCTACTGAAGGAGAATCCGGAAGAGAATGCGCGGATGCACCTGACTCTCATACAGCGCAATGCACGCCGCCTGCTCAACCTGGTGAACCAGCTGATGGATTTCCGGAAGATGGAGGTCAAAGAGCTGAAGCTGCAGCCTTTGGAAGATGATATCATCCGGTTTGCCTACGAGAGTTTCCAGTCGTTCAGCGATCTGGCAGAGAAGAAGAATATCAAGTATACCTTCCGTTCGGAGCTAGGTTCTTTCGTGACCAATTTCGATCACGATAAGCTGGAGCGGATCTTCTTCAACCTGCTCTCCAATGCCTTTAAGTTTACTTCAGAAGGCGGGCAGATCAGCATGAGCATGCAATGTGAGCTGAACGAAGATCAGACATCGAATGTGGAGATCCGTATAGAAGATAGCGGCATAGGCATTCCTGTCGACAAGCAGGAAAAGATTTTTGAACGCTTTTTCCAGCATGATGTACCGGGATCGATGGTTAATCAGGGTAGCGGGATCGGGCTTTCTATTACCCGGGAGTTTGTTCAGCTGCATCAGGGTACGATCAGAGTGGAGAGTGAACCCGGAAAGGGCAGCTGCTTTGTGATCGATCTTCCGCTGGAGGCCATATCCGTTAATAGCAACGAAGTGCTGTTTGAAGAGTCGTTCACCAGCCCCAAGCTGGTTTCGCATTTCGAGAACCATGCCGAAGAGCCGGTAAAGCTGAACCATAAAAAGCCGACGATCCTGCTGATTGAGGACAATGACGATTTTCGCTTTTATCTTAAAGACAATCTCCGGCAGTTTTATAATATTCTGGAGTCTTCTAACGGTAAGACGGGCTGGAACAAAGCCCTGTCTATGCATCCCGACCTGATTGTCTCAGATGTCAGCATGCCCGAGCTCAATGGCATTGACCTCTGTGCGAAGCTCAGGGCAGATAGCCGCACGAGCCATATTCCGATTATCCTGCTGACCGCCCTGATGGGTGAGGAGCAGGTGCTCCGGGGAATAGAAACCGGCGCCAACGACTATATGACCAAGCCTTTCAACTTCGAAATTCTGCTATCCAAGATCAAGAACCTCCTGATTCGTCAGGAGTCTATGCGTAAAACATACCAAAAGCAAGTAGAAGTACTGCCGAGCGATGTCGAAGTGCAGTCGGCCGACGAACGTTTCATCCAACAGGCATTGCGCATCATCGAAAAGAACATTTCCAACTCAGATTTTTCAGTCGAGGAGTTCGCAAAGGAAATGTTCATGAGCCGGGTTGCGCTTTATAAGAAACTATTGCAGCTTACACGGCAGACACCTATCGAATTCATCCGCAGCATTCGCTTGAAGCGGGCAGCTAAGCTGCTGGAGAAGTCGCAGCTCACGGTGGCGGAGATCGCCTATGAGGCAGGCTTTACTAATCCCAAAACATTTGCCAAATATTTCAAGGCTGAGTTCGGCCTGCTTCCCTCATCCTACCTGAAAGCGCACTGTGCCTTGAACAGCTCATCTGAAGCCACAGTAAGTGAAAAATAGCCGTTTTGGGGCTCTGGAGGGCCGTGTTAACATATTTATACCCAAACGTTAACATTTTCATACCCTCCCAGGCCTAGCCATCCGCTAGTTTTACGTCTGCATTTAACCAGTATAAACCATAACCAATTACCATGCACAAGAATATTCTAGTTGCTATCTTATTCTGTCTGTCATTCTCTGTTCCTGTTCTCGCCCAGCCGGGCAATGTGAAGAAGCTGAGTAACGGAGTAGCCATCACACTGAACGATCAAACAGCAGGTGTGGCGCAAACGCTCACCCTTCAGGTGGTATCCGACAAGATCATACGGGTCACATCGGCACCTTCAGGAGCCGCTGCCCCACATAAGAGTCTGATGATATCTGAAGGGTTTTCTGCGGGAAGTCCTTCCTGGGATATGTCTCAGGAGTCCGGGCAGCTGACCGTCAAAACGGCTTCCCTGCAAGCTCATGTCGATCTTTCGAACGGGCAGGTGCGCTTTACGGATCCTGCCGGAAAGCCCATCGCCTCGGAACTGAAACGCGATGCCTCGTCTTTTGTGGCCGACGCTTATACAGGAGATACATTCTATAAAATCAAACAGGGCTTTGAAGTTGGAGCTTCCGACGGCTTCTATGGTTTGGGCCAGCACCAAAATGGTGTGATGAACTACCGGGGGCACCAGGTGGACTTGTCGCAGTACAATACCGACGTAGCCATCCCCTTTGTCGTGTCGAATAAAAATTATGGCATCCTGTGGGACAATTACTCCATCACCAAGGTGGGCGATGTACGCACGATGCAGCCTTTATCCCGGTTGAAGCTTTATTCCAAAAACGGTAACGCGGGATGGCTCACTGCCATCTACGCGGACCGTAAAACCGGCAAGGAAATTACAAGCCGCGCAGAGTCTGATATCGACTACTCCTTCCTGAAAGATATGAAGAATTTTCCCGACAGCTTCAAGCTAGGCGATGGAAAGGTTCGTTGGGAGGGTGCTATTGAATCTCCCTATTCCGGCTTGCATACTTTTCTGTTTAAGTATGCGGGGTATATCAAGATCTGGATAGACGGAAAGCTGCAGGCCGACAGGTGGCGTCAGCCCTGGAATGCAGGGGCTATTGAACTCCAGGTAGCACTTCAGGGGAAGCGTAAGTATCCGGTGGTTATTGAATGGGTTCCTGATGGTGGAGAATCTTACTTGTCGCTGAAGTGGCAGAGTCCTGTTCCGGAAAAGGAGAAGAACCATTTTTCATTTGCTTCTGAGGCAGGTGATCACATCGACTACTATTTTGTATCGGGAAAAGATCTTGATGAGGTAATTGCCGGCTATCGCCTGCTTACCGGTTCCGCTTCCATCGTACCGAAGTGGGCTATGGGATTCTGGCAGAGTCGCGAGCGTTATAAGACGCAGGACGAAATTCTGAGTACGGTGAAGACCTTCCGCGATAAGAAGATACCGCTGGATAATATCGTGCTAGACTGGTCATACTGGAAGGAAGATCAGTGGGGAAGTCAGGAATTTGATGAGCAGCGTTTCCCTTCGGCCGGGAAGATGATTTCTGAGCTTCATGACCAGTATAATACCAGGCTGATGATCTCAGTATGGCCCAAGTTTTACAAAGGCACCGATGCGTACAATGATTTTGCTAAAAAAGGCTGGCTGTATACCCGCAATGTGGAAGATGCCAGGAGAGACTGGATAGGGAAGGGATACTTGTCTACATTCTACGATCCGTTTGATGCAGATGCACGGGTAGGTTTTTGGAACCTCCTGAATAATAAATTATATAAAAAGGGTATCGATGCCTGGTGGTTGGATGCGACGGAGCCTGATATCCACTCCAATCTGGATATAGAAACGCGCAAGACCATTTACAGTCCTTCCATAGGATCAGGAACGCGGTATTTTAATGCCTTTCCTTTGATGAATGCAAAGGGCATATACGAAGGGCAACGTAAGACGAATCCAGAAGACCGGGTGTTCATTCTAACACGCTCTGCTTATGCAGGTCTGCAGCGTTTCGCTACCGTTACCTGGAGCGGCGATATATCATCCCGCTGGCACGATATGCGTGATCAGATTTCTGCAGGTATCAACTTTTCTCTGTCTGGCTTGCCTTACTGGACCATGGATATCGGCGGTTTCTCTGTAGAGCGCCGTTTTGAGAATGCCAAAGGTGAAGACCTGAATGAGTGGAGGGAGATGAACACCCGCTGGTACCAGTTCGGTGCATTTACTCCCATCTTCCGCGTACATGGTCAGTTCCCTTACCGCGAGATCTATAATATTGCTCCGGAGGGTCATCCGGCCTATAACAGCATGTTGTATTATAACAAGCTTCGTTACCGCCTCATGCCTTATATCTATTCACTTGCAGGACAGGCTTACCATCAGCACTATACCATCATGAGGGGACTGGTCATGGATTTTGGGCAGGATGATGCGGTGAAAAACATCGACGATCAGTTTATGTTCGGCCCATCGCTGCTGGTGAATCCGGTTTCTGCATACAAGGCAAAGAACAGGGAACTGTATCTGCCAAAAGGAACGGGCTGGTATGATCTTTACTCGGGTGCTTACCTGAAGGGTGGGCAGAAGATCACCGCGGATGCTCCTTATGAGCGAATGCCTCTTTTTGTGAAAGAGGGATCGATACTGCCTTTCGGACCGGAGCTGCAATACACTTCTGAGAAGCCGGCAGACCCAATCCGTCTGTACGTGTACGCCGGAAAAGATGCGTCTTTTACTTTGTACGAAGATGAGGGAACGAACTACAACTATGAGAAGAAGGCGTTTTCCAATATTCCAATCAGCTATAACGAGAGCAGCAAAACCCTTACCATCGGGCAACGGGAAGGCAGCTTTAAGGGAATGCTTCCGAACAGAACCTTCGAGATCGTAGTCGTGAGTCCCCGTTCCAAACGGCCACTTTCATTCAACTCGCCCGTGAAGCAGAAGCTGAGCTATAGCGGACAGAAAATCAGCATGAAAATCAAAAACTACTAACCTATAAACTCAATGGAACGAATAATTACAAAAACGGAAAGGAAGGTTCTCTTATGGGCTTTCATTTCCCTGATGTTTTGCAGCATACAGGGATATACGCAGGTCCGTACCATTACCGGGAAGGTAACCGGGGTGTCTGACGGGCAGCCTGTTCCTTCGGCAGCGGTTAAGGTAAAAGGAAAGGCGGGGGGTACAAGCACCAATATGCAGGGAGCTTTCAGCATCAGTGCGGCTACGGGCGACGTGCTCGAAGTCACTTCGATAGGCTACCAGCGCAAGGAAGTACGGGTAGGCACGGGCAATGTGCTGAACGTGCAGCTGCAAGATGACGTAAAAGCCCTGGAAGAGGTGGTCGTAGTCGGCTACGGTGTTCAGAAGAAGAAACTGGTAACCGGTGCAACGGCCCAGGTGCGGGGAGAAGATCTGCAGAAGCAGAGTACCACCAATGCGCTGCAGGCCCTGCAAGGGCAAGCGCCTGGTATTCAGATTGCTTCTACATCGGGACAGCCGGGAGAAAGCATGCGTGTGATCATCAGAGGTGTGGGTACGATCGGCAACTCTGGTCCGCTCTACATTGTAGATGGGGTGCAGACTCCGAATATTAATTACCTCAACCCATCTGATATTGAGTCGATCGATGTGTTAAAGGATGCGGCCTCTGCTGCCATCTACGGATCGCAGGCAGCGAATGGTGTGGTGCTGGTCACCACGAGGGCCGGAAAGAAAGGTCAGTCGGCATCTATCACCATCGATACCTATACCGGAGTTCAGGATGTGGCCCGCAAGGCTGAGCTGTTAAATTCACAGCAATATGCCTCTATTATGAACGAGGCAGCGGTGAACGTAGGCAAGTTACCCCGGTTTACCACTCAGCAGATTGCAGCAATGGGCTCCGGCACCAACTGGATGGACGAGATGTTTGTAAACGATGCCCTCACGCAGAATCACGTTATCGGTGCGCAGGGTGGTGGCGAATCCTCAACCTATTCGACTTCCTTATCTTATACCGGCCAGGAAGGTATTGTGGGAGGGAAGGATCTTTCCAATTATGATCGTTACAATTTCCGGATCAATTCAGAGCATAATCTGTATAATAATATTCTGAAGGTTGGTCAGCACCTGACGTTCAACTACATCAACAGCAATGGTGTGGGTGTGGGCAATCAGTACAACAACTCCCTGCGCGGAGCCTTCAACACCAGCCCCTTCGTGCCGATGTATGATGAGGCCGGGAATTTCTTTAACAACAAGAACTCTACATGGTATAATGGAGAAGCGAATCCTTATGCCACGATGGTGTACAGCAATCAGAATGACCGTAATAACCAGCGTCTGATCGGTGATCTGTACCTGGAAGTGGAACCGATCAAAAATCTGAAGTTTCGCACCAGTCTGGGAATTGATTATTTTAACGAGGAGAGCAGGTCTTTTACTCCAGAATATGAACTCTCTATCTATACTTTCAACAATCTGACCAGGGTAGACCAGTCCATGGGCAAGGGTAAGACCCTTTTGTTCGACAATTTGCTGAGTTATAATTTCCGTGTGAATACCGACCATAATATCGAGTTGCTGGCAGGATCTTCAACTTTTCAGTCAGACCGCTCCGTTATCTGGGGAGTAAATACTGATCTGATCTTCAACGATCTGCAGCATGCCTGGTTGTCAAACGCGCTGAATACCAATGGTGCGACCATCACAATTGGCGGCGGACCTACAAACCGCCCGGGTAATCAGGGTCCTACTGTGTTTGAGGAGAAGCGGCTTTCCTACTTCGGACGTTTGAACTACAACTACAAAGAGAAGTACCTTCTAAACATGACCTTCCGTGCTGATGGATCATCGAAGTTCTCTAAAGAAAACAGATGGGGGTATTTTCCATCTGTGTCTGCAGGCTGGGTAGTGAGCAACGAGTCGTTCCTGGATCCTGCGAACAACTGGCTCAGCTTCCTGAAGCTGAGAGGAAGCTGGGGACAGGTAGGTAATCAGAACATTATCGCCTTCCAGTACCTTGCGCCGGTTACCTTCGATAATACCAATTATGTTTTCGGAAATACGGAAGGCGAGCTTACCCCCGGAGCTTATCCGAGCAGGCTGGGTAATCCGAATCTGAAATGGGAAACATCCGAGCAGCTCAATCTGGGTTTCGACTCGCGCTTATTTCAGGATAAGATCAACCTGACATTCGACTGGTACAAGAAGACCACCAAAGACTGGCTGATCGCTGCTCCTATTCTCGCTACTGCGGGAGCGGATGCGCCATACATCAATGGAGGTAACGTAGAGAACAAAGGTGTGGAGTTGGGGCTCTCTTACGATGGAGTGGCCGGAGATTTCAGGTACACCATCGGCGTGAACGGGGCATACAACAAGAACAAGGTTGCTGAGATCCCTACATCCGACGGAATTATTCATGGTGCGAACGGACAGCTGTTTGATAACTCCCTTGAATTTTACCGCGCTCAAACTGGATTTCCTATAGGGTATTTCTGGGGTCTGAGCACTGCGGGAATCTTCCAGTCGGAAGCTGAGGTGAATGCCCACCGTTCCTCGAACAATACCTTGATTCAGCCTTCCGCACAGCCGGGAGACGTACGTTATGTGGATCAGAATGATGACGGCATCATTAATGATCTGGATCGCGGGATGATCGGTAATCCGAACCCGGATTATACGTTCGGTATCAACCTGTCTGCGAACTACAAGGGCTTTGACTTTTCGCTGCTGGCATCAGGAGTTATCGGTAACGAAATTGTGCAGTCGTACCGCAACCATGCTAACCAGTATGCCAATTATACCACTTCCATTTTAGGGAGATGGCATGGACCGGGTTCGTCCAATACGATGCCCCGGGTAACGGAGAACTCAGCGAACTGGATCAACTTTTCAGATCTCTATATCCACGAAGGCGATTACCTGCGATTGAGCAATATCACGGTGGGCTACGATTTCGGCCGGATATTCAAGAAGAGCTATTTGCGTCAGGTGAGGATCTACGCTTCAGCGCAAAACCTCTATACGTTCACCAAGTACAGCGGTATGGACCCTGAGATCGGCTATGGAATTGATAATGGAGAGCGCGACAGATTTTCATCAGGGATAGACCTGGGCTATTACCCTCGTCCGCGGACATTCCTTTTAGGCGCTAATATCCGTTTCTAACCACTAAACTGAATTAAAAATGAAAACTCTGAAAATATATTTGCTTGCCATGGCGCTTGTTTCGGCGGGAGGCTGTAAGGACTTCCTCGATGTAGAGCCCATTACATCAGTGACTGAAACCAATTATTATAAGACCCCGGCAGACGCCTATAAGGCACTTGTGGGCTGCTATGACGGCCTCCAGACCGTTTGGGCCGAGGGTATGAGCTTCCCGGTAGCATCGGAAGTGATGTCTGACAACTGTTTCGGTGGAGGAGGAGCATCTGACAGTTATAACTATCAGATGATTGATGAATTTGACAAGCTGCGTTCGCCTTCAGACCAGAATAACTTCGGTCCGAACTGGGTGGCCTATTACAAAGCGATATACCGCTGTAATGTGCTGATCAGTAAGATGGAACAGATAGAATGGGGCGCCGACCCTACATTGAGAAATACCTATGAATCAGAAGCACGGTTCCTGCGCGCCTATCTCTATTTCGACCTGGTAAGGCTTTTTGGCAATATTCCGCTGCTGACAGCACCTTCGGCCGACAATTTGCCGCAGGCTGCTCCGGAAGAAGTATATAAGGTGATTGCAGAAGATCTGAAGTTTGCTTCGGAGAATCTTCCTGCTACAGCCTACAGTGCACAAGCGGTGGCTAATCATGGCCGGGTAACCAAGTTTGCTGCTGAGGCGCTGTTGGGGCGCGTGTTTCTGTACTACACCGGCTATTACGGAAAGTCAGACCTGGCAGGAGTGGTCAGCAAGGCGGAAGTGCTTGCCTATCTTGAAAATGTGATCTCTGCAGGAGGGTACAGCCTGGTGAGCAATTTCGCCAATTTGTGGCCATCTTCCCTGACCGCCTATGAGGGTGAGGATAATAAGGAGACCGTCTTTGCGATAAAGTACACCTACACCAGTGACTACAACGGAAATACAGACGGAAACCACTGGATGGTCATGTTCGGGATGCGTGAGCAGTTTGTTTATCCCTATGGTAACGGCTGGGGATTCGGAACTGTCAATCCGAAGCTTTATAACGCTTATGCAGCTACGGATACGCGCCGGGCAGCTTCCATTATTGCCGTGGTACCGGAAAATGTTGGTTTCACCAGTCAGGCTAAACAAAGAGAATATTCGGGCTTTTACGTGGAGAAATATGCGCCGCTGGTGGATGAAGCAGGAAATAGTGTCGCTGTAAGCAAAGGTGCGGTGAACTTCATGATCGGGCAGTTCCAGGATTATGTCTCCATTCGCTATTCCGATGTGCTGCTGATGGCAGCAGAACTGGGCAGTCCGAATGCGCAGACTTATTTTGATGAAGTGAGAAGGAGAGCCTACCAGGATGCATTCACACCGCTTCCGGTTACGCAGGACAATATTATGAAGGAACGCAGGCTGGAGTTTGCTTTCGAAGGCATCCGCTACTGGGATCTGCTTCGCCGGGGAGTGAATGCGGCCGCGCAGGAAATTGCCGAGAACACCACCTTGCTGAGCGGCGGGCAGAACGGTCAGAAAGTGATCCTGGCATCAAAGATTGTGGAAACTGCGGGATTGCAGCAGATCCCGTATACGCAGATCACGCTGTCAAACGGTGTATTGAAGCAGAATGCAGGCTGGTAAGTGGAAATGGATATAATAAAAAATATAGATATGATACGCTTTAGTAAAATATTGACAGCTCTTTTCTTGCCGCTCATCGTGATGATGGCCTGCCAGAAGGAGAACTATAATCTGGAATCTGCGATCGATAAGTCGAGCGTCAAGTTTACAGTCGTTCAGGATCTCACAGTAGATCCGGGCGGTAATACCGTGGTTTTAACGAATGAAACACAGGGCGTCCTGCCGATGTGGGATTATGGAACGGGTCGTTCTACGCGGATGAAGGATACCGTGAGGTTTGCGTTTAAAGGGACTTATATGGTGAAGTTTTCTGTCCTTTCAGGAGGTACAGAGGTGAAACTGGATTCAGTTCCGGTGGTGGTTACTGCCGATAATCTGAGTTATGTGCAGGATAAGGAGTGGATTGATCTAACCGGCGGCCCGGGAAATGAGAAAGTATGGCTGCTGGATACAGAAGGTAAGAAGGGCGCGGGACCCATCACGTTCCTGGATCCGGCGAACTTCAGCAATGTATGGTGGTGGCCAGGCACAGCGGATGTTTATCCGGGGGTAATGGCAGCGGGCAATTATGGATCTATGACCTTTAGCCTCAAAGGCGGACCATTCTTCCGGAATGAAAAGCTGATTGAAGGAGGAGTGAAAGAGAACGGTACGTTCTCCCTGGATCTGAATGCCAAGACCCTGACGCTGAATGGTGCTACTATTCTTCGTTCGTATAAGCCGTCTAAGAACGGGATCACTGGTATCAGCAACTGGTCGAAATATAACATCATTGAGCTAACTGAGAGCAGCCTCCGCCTGGGCGTGTTGCGGGATAAGGATGTTGATGGTGAAGGACCGGCCATATTGGTTTATAACTTCATTTCGAAAGAGTACTCAGATAACTGGGTGCCCGTGGAAACCGGTCCGGATGAGGGCTTCAATCCTTCTTTCAAAAAAGGGGAGTTGTTAAGTATGCTGGCAGGAAGCAGCACCTCGGGACGTATATGGCTGCTGGATGCTGCGGGTAACGCAGTAGACTGGATTGGCAAGGGCAAGGGCTGGACTAAGTCTTCTAATGATTCAAGAGACTGGGGCTGGAATAAGTCGTGGGACGATGTTGCCGGAAAATCCTGGATCTTGTTTGACCGGATAGGCGGCCAGAACTACACCCGTAACCAGAATGGTGTTTATAGCCGGGGGCAGTTTACTATCAATGAGGAAACGAATGAAGTGACGCTGGTGGGGAATACCTTGATTCAGAACCCCGACAGCTGGATGAACCCGGCGAATAATGTGTTCAAGGTGGTGAAAGCCTTCCCCGGTAAGGAAGGTACAAAAGGTATCTGGTTCGGAACCTCTTACACGGCAGAGAAGGATGAGTGGTTCGCCTTCCACTATGTATTGGGTTCTAAATAAATTGGGTTTTTGGTTAGTGAAAGATCCCCGCGCTATGTGGGGGTCTTTTTTAATGTGATATGTATGCGTAAATATTTACTGATCCTGCTGTGTTTTGTTCAGGCAGGCGCTTGGGCGGCGGGCGGCGAACGCGAGGTTATCGACTTCAGTGCATCCTGGAAGTTTCATCTGGGTGATGTCCCGGAAGCTAAGGACCCCCTGTTTAAAGATGCAGGTTGGCGCTCACTGGATGTGCCGCATGACTGGAGCATAGAGGGTGATTTCAGCAAAGATCACCCGGCCACTCCGGGAGGGGGAGCCTTGCCGGGAGGCACTGGCTGGTACCGGAAGACCTTTGACGTGCCCGCAGAAGACAGAGGGCGACTGATTTACATTGATTTCGATGGTGTGTATCATCAGAGTGAAGTATGGATAAACGGCCATTATCTCGGAAAACGGCCTAATGGGTATATCTCTTTCCGGTATGAGCTGTCGAAGTTCCTCCGGTTTGGGGAGAAGAACGTGCTCTCTGTGAAGGTAGATAATGCTAAACAGCCCAATTCGCGCTGGTATTCGGGATCAGGCATTTACCGGAAGGTGTCTTTGGTGAAGGTTGACCCTGTGCATGTCCCTCAATATGGCACCTTTGTGACTACGCCGCAGGTTTCTGCGGAGCGGGCGGAGGTGGCTGTGCGGACCACGGTATTGAATGCTTCAGCAAAAAGGGCTTCTGTGAGATTAAATACTATTGTGAGGGATGCCGGAGGAGTGGAAGTGGCGTCTATATGGCAGAACCAGGCAATCTTGCCAGGGAAAACGTTTCAGTTCAATCAGCGGGGTGGTGTGACCAAACCAAGGATGTGGTCGGTTGGCGACCCGGCGCTGTATACCGCCGTCAGCCGGGTTTATATAGGGAAGAAGCTTGTCGACACCTACGAGACCACGTTTGGTATCCGTACGTTTCGCTTCGATGCCGATAAAGGATTCAGCTTAAACGGTGTGCCGATGAAGATACAGGGGGTATGCAATCATCATGATCTTGGGGCTCTCGGGGCGGCGTTTAACAGGCGTGCTGCAGAGCGGCAGCTGGAAATTCTGAAGGGCATGGGCTGCAATGGAATCCGGACCTCGCATAATCCGCCTGCACCGGAGCTTCTGGAGCTTTGCGACCGCATGGGATTTATTGTGATGGATGAGGCTTTCGACATGTGGAAGAAGCAAAAGAATCCTTTCGATTATCATCAGGACTGGGATCAATGGCACCGGAGGGATCTGGAAGACCTGGTGAAACGGGACCGTAATCATCCGAGTGTTTTCATCTGGAGTGTGGGAAATGAGATCCAGGAACAATGGGGGGATGAAGCGAAGGGTGATACCACAGGAAGGGTTATTGCCCGTGAGCTGGTGTCTATTGTCCGCAGTCTCGATACGACGCGGGCGATTACGACAGCGAATAATGAAGTAAACACATACAACAACCTGTTGAAGTCGGGGGCCTTTGACCTGATTGGCTATAACTATAATCACCGGCTTTGGGCAAACTTCCATGAGCGCTGGCCGGGTAAGAAGTTTATTGTAACGGAGAGCACTTCGGCCTTGCAGACCAGAGGGCATTATGATCTGGTGCCTTTTGATACGATCCGCAGATGGCCGGAGGCCTGGGACAAGCCCATTAAGGGAGGAGGGAATGCGGATTTTACGGTTTCGGCCTATGATCATGTGAGTGCACCCTGGGGGTCTACGCATGAGGAAAGCCTGAAGGCTTTGCATGCAAATGCACATGTTTCGGGCATGTATGTCTGGACGGGGTTTGATTATCTGGGGGAACCTACGCCTTATCCATGGCCGGCAAGGAGCTCCTATTTCGGGATTGTGGACCTTGCAGGCTTTCCGAAGGATGTGTATTGGCTGTATAAGAGTGTGTGGACGAATCAGCCTGTGCTGCATTTGTATCCTCACTGGAATTGGAAAGTGGGCGATACGGTGGATGTTGTAGCATATTACAGTCAGGCGGACGAGGTGGAGTTGTTTCTGAACGGGAAGTCGCTGGGCGGGAAAAAGAAGACCGCTGATGAGCTTCATGTGAAATGGCGCGTGCCTTTTGCTGAGGGGCATCTTCATGCTGTTTCGCGGAAAGGTGGCGTAGAGGTTTTGTCGGAAGATGTGTATACGGCCGGGAAGCCTGCGAAGATTGAACTGCTGGCCGACAGGAGCAACCTGACCGCTGACGGGCGGGATCTGTCTTTTGTGACGGTGCGTGTGCTGGATGAAGCAGGGCATGTGGTGCCGGGGGCCGACAACCTCGTACGGTTCCATGTTAGCGGAGCAGGGGTGTTGAATGCGGTGGATAATGGCAGTCCGACCAGTCATGAGCGGTTTAAGGCAGATAAGAGGAAAGCGTTTAACGGTATGGCACTGGCGATTATCCAGTCGGGCAAGGCCGCTGGTGAGATACGGGTGGAAGCCGTGTCGGAAGGATTGCAGGGGTCAGAGATTGTATTGACGGTGAAGTAGAACTTGTGTAGTTAATCCCCCGCCCGGGTGTGATAATTATTAAAAATCTGATATCTTGCCCTTTCTTTTAGACCGAATGATAAAAACCACATGAAAGGATTCTGTTCGCTGCTGTTATTGTTTTTGAGTATTTCCTCTTTGGCTCAAGATGCCAAAGTGTATATGTTTTCGTATTTTAAAGGGAATGGGGAGGATGGTTTACACCTCGCCTATTCTAAGGATGGATATGAATGGAAAGCATTAAAAGATGATCAATCCTTTCTTACGCCTCAGGTTGGAAAGGATAAGCTGATGCGCGATCCCTGCATCATCAGAGGGGGAGACGGGAAATTTCATATGGTGTGGACGGTTAGCTGGACAGACAAAGGGATTGGATATGCGAGTTCTGAAGATCTCGTGAACTGGTCAGAGCAGCAATTTATTCCGGTAATGCAACATGAGGAGGGTGCCAGAAATACCTGGGCCCCGGAGCTGACCTATGACGCGAAGACCAAAACGTATATGATATATTGGGCGAGCACCATCCGGGGACGCTTTCCGGAAACGCAGGTAGCAGCTGATGATGGTTACAACCACCGGATGTACTATGTGACGACGCAGGACTTCAAGGCCTTTAGTGAGACGAAGCTTTTATATGATCCGGGTTTCAATGTCATCGACGCCTCTATTGTGCAGGACGGTAAACGCTGGGTGATGTTCCTGAAGGATGAGACACGTGAACCTGCGCAAAAGAATTTGAAGATGGCTTTTTCTAAAAAGCTGACGGGACCCTATACCAAGGCAGGCGAGCCAATTACGGGCAAGTACTGGGCAGAAGGTCCGACAGTACTTCGGCAGGGCAAGGAGTGGATGGTGTTTTTCGATAAATACCGGGATCATCGGTACGGGGCTGTTTCATCAACGGACCTGAAGAACTGGAAGGATATTTCGGATAAGATCAGCATGCCTCGGGGTATCAGGCATGGAAGTATTTTTACGGTTAGCGAAGCTGAATTTCAGAAGCTCAGGTAGGCCTGGTTAACAAAACTATGCCTGATCGGTAACATTCTGGTACCCTTCAGTTAGATGAGTGTCTTTAGTTTTGCTATCGTTCGCCACAGATCCTAACCTGTCTGCTGGCAAGGTATATTAATCACTAATCATTATGAAATCTAAAGTACTACCTATCTTCTGTTCGGTGACCTTGTGTCTGGCTCTGAGCATTCAGTCGCTCAGCGCTCAGTGGGCTGCTGATCCATCTGTGGAAGGAAAAATCGCTGAGCTCGTCAAAAAAATGACTCTTGAGGAAAAGATCAGCATGATCCATGCGAACTCTTCCTTCACTTCTGCCGGCGTTCCGCGTCTTGGGATTCCGGAGCTCACTACATCTGACGGCCCTCATGGCGTTCGTCCGGAACATGGGCGCGACTGGGTGCTCGACAATAAGGGTGGGGATTCATCCACCTATCTGCCTGTGGGTATTACACTGGCATCGACCTGGAATACTCAATTGGGTTATGCTTTTGGCGCGGTGCTGGGTCAGGAAGCCAATTTCCGGGGGAAGGACGTGATCCTTGGCCCGGGCATCAACATCATCCGCACACCCCTGAATGGAAGGAACTTTGAATACATGAGTGAAGATCCCTACCTCATTTCGAAAATGGCGGTCGGTTACATCAAGGGAGTGCAGGATCAGGGCGTGTCTGCCAGTTTGAAGCACTTCATAGCCAATAATCAGGAGATTATGCGCTCGGGGATAAATGTGGAGATGAGTGACCGGGCCCTGCGGGAGATTTACCTTCCGGGATTTCGTGCCGCCGTGGTAGAAGGCGGGGTGAATACCGTAATGGGTGCATATAACAGGTTCAGAGGGGAATATTGTACATATAGCAATCTGCTGGTTAACCAGATCCTGAAAGGGGAGTGGGGATTCAGAGGATTGGTGATGAGCGACTGGGGTGCCATTCATGATACGAAGGAAGCTTTGTTGGGAGGAGCGGACCTGGAGATGGGCACGGATCTTTCTATGCTGCCTAATCCGGACTTCAGTAAGTTTTATTTTGCTGATGCGGCCTTGAAGCTCGTTAGAAATGGAGAGGTTTCCGAGTCTGTTATCGATGATAAGGTACGTCGTATTTTGAGAGTGATGTTCAAGACGCACATGTTTGCTAATCGCCCGAAGGCCACTCATGCCACAAAAGAACACGCTGAGCTGGCGCGGAAGGTTGCAGAAGAGGGAATCACTCTTCTGAAAAATAAGGGGGTTCTGCCTTTTAACAAAAGCGCTCTGAAGACGATAGCGGTTATTGGTGCGAATGCAAACCGCGAAAATGCAATGGGCGGGGGAAGCTCACAGGTGCGGCCCCGTTATGAGATTACGCCATTGAAGGGCTTGCAAAATGCGGCAGGCAATAGTATTGGAGTTGTTTTTGAGCAGGGATATACCATTACGAAGAACGCTACTGCCGATAAAGAGCTGATCAGAAAGGCTGTTGAGGCTGCAAAGAAGGCGGATGTAGCCGTTGTTGTGGGTGGATGGATCCACGGATACGACTATAGCAAGTGGGATGAAAACGCATATGACACCGAGGGATTTGATAAAGCCAGCCTGAAGATGCCTTTTGGTCAGGATGAACTTATCCAGGCAGTAGTGAAGGCGAATCCAAATACCGTGGTTGTTCTTTACGGAGGAGGTGCTATTGATATGATGGCCTGGGAGAAGAATGCCAAAGCGATTATCCAGGCCGGATATCCGGGCATGGAGGGAGGAAATGCCTTGGCATCTATCCTGTTTGGTGATGTAAATCCATCCGGAAAATTGACGGTAACTTTCCCGAAAACGTTGAAGGATATTCCGGCGCATAAGCTAGGTGAGTATCCCGGCGACAGTGTGACCGTTCGTTATAACGAAGACATCTTTGTAGGCTACCGCTATTTCGACACCTATAGGGTGAAGCCGCTATTTAGTTTCGGCCATGGATTGTCGTACACAAGCTACCAGTATACGAAGCCGCTTGTTGCCACAACTGATAGCTCGGCTGTACTGAAGTTTACGCTTGAGAATACGGGCGCAAGAGGCGGGGCAGAGGTTGTGCAGGTCTATGTGGCCGACAGGAAGTCATCGTTGAAGCGCCCTGCAAAAGAGTTAAAGGCTTTTCAGAAGGTGTTTTTGCAGCCCGGCGAGTCCAGGGAAGTGGAAATGACGCTGGATAGGTCTGCCTTCAGTTATTTCAACGATCAGCAGGGTAAATGGGTCCTTGAGCCTGGTGAATTCGACATACTCATCGGTAGTTCGTCATCGGACCTCCGGCTAAAAAAGAGAATAAAGCTCTGATAATCGGGCCTGGACATAAATAATAAATATTTATGCGTTAATTACAGAAATATTCCTACTTTGAGGCGCAGAATTTTAGGGTGTTTAATCGACACTTACTAAGTATCACCAGGCTTTGTCTCCGGTCCATATTGAAAGGAAATCAGGATCAAGACAGAGTACGAATAGTGTAAATATTAAACAGATATATAAACCAAATGAATACGCTTGACACGAAGGATTACATTGTTTTTCTTATCTATTTTGTGATAGTAGCAGGTTATGGATTGTGGATCTATAATCGTAAGAAAGCTGAGAGCATGGGCTCGAAAGACTACTTTCTCGCAGAAGGATCTTTAACCTGGTGGGCTATCGGTGCCTCACTGATCGCCTCTAATATTTCTGCCGAGCAGTTCGTTGGAATGAGTGGATCCGGTTTCCAGATTGGTCTGGCCATTTCTGCTTATGAATGGATGGCTGCGCTGACGCTGATTATCGTTGCGGTGTTTTTCATTCCGGTATATCTGAAGAACAAGATCTTCACCATGCCACAGTTCCTCCATCAGCGATACAATGGAACGGTAGCGATGGTAATGGCCATTTTCTGGTTGTTGCTATACGTTGTGGTTAACCTGACGTCTATCCTGTACCTGGGTGCTATTGCGGTAAGTGCAATTTCTGGTATCAGTTTAACGGTCTGTATGTATTTCCTTGCGTTCTTCGCCATTATCATTACGCTGGGTGGAATGAAAGTTATTGGTTATACCGACGTTATTCAGGTATTCTTCCTGATTCTCGGAGGTTTAGCGACGACCTATCTGGCGCTGAATCTGGTAGCTGAACACTATGGCAGCTCAGGTGTAATAAGTGGTTTTAGCCATATGATGGACAAAGCTCCTGAGCACTTTGAGATGATCCTTCATCAGGATAACGAAAATTTCCTGGATCTACCGGGTTTAACAGTATTGCTGGGTGGTCTTTGGATCGTGAATCTGAACTACTGGGGATGTAACCAATACATCGTTCAGCGCGCTCTAGGTGCGGATTTGAAAACTGCACGTGAAGGTATCTTATTCGCAGCATTCCTGAAATTACTTATGCCGGTTATCGTGGTTCTTCCAGGTATAGCTGCATATATCTTATACAAAGAAGGTTCAGGTACATTCCCTACAGATATGACAATGAATGGGGAACTTAACCAGGATAGAGCTTATCCTGTGTTGTTAAACTTGCTTCCTGCAGGTCTTAAAGGATTATCATTCGCTGCGTTAACTGCTGCGGTTGTTGCATCGCTGGCTGGTAAGGCAAACAGTATCGCTACAATCTTTACTCTTGATATCTACAAAAAGGTTTTCAATACGGGAGCCAGCGAAAAGAAATTGGTAAATGTAGGTAAGCTGAGCGTTATCGTATCAATGATCTTGGGTGTAATCATTGCTCCACACCTGGGTATTGATAAGAAGGGTGGATTCCAATACATTCAGGAATATACAGGGTTTGTTTCCCCAGGTATCTTTGCTATGTTTATACTTGGATTCTTTTGGAAGAAAGCGACTTCTAATGCTGCTTTATTCGCAACAGTAGGAGGTTTCTTATTCTCCCTGGTGTTTAAATTCATGCCGGAATGGGTGGACTTAAGCTTCCTTATTCCATCTGGATTTGCTGTGAAGAGCGCTGCCTCTGGTCTGGTTGAAATACCTTTCCTTGACAGAATGGGATTTGTATTCGTCATCTGTATGGTGGGTATGTATCTGATCAGTATGTATGAAAGCAGACATGGTGTGAAACCTGTTTCTCTGGAAGTAGATACTAAGATGTTTAAGGCTCATCCTGCCTTTATCGCTGGATCTATCATCGTTATCGGTATTCTTACTGCATTATACACGATCTTCTGGTAATCAGAATAGGTCGACAAATAGCTTGAATAAAGGGCTGCTTCAGACAATGAAGCAGCCCTTTTTATTTATTGGGGTCACCATCGTCAGGTTTGCAGGCCTGACCGGCCTTGAATGAGATTCAGGAAGTTTCCTCTGCAGGTGAGACAGAGTACAGCCTCAGTGTGGGCGGGGATCTCATACTCGACTTTGGACTTATACGGCCCCGTAGCGGCTCAGATCCTTTGTTGCAAGTAGGGATGATTGCTTTATAATAAAAAAACGGCTGTATCACAGGTTCGTGATACAGCCGCTTTCTTTTCTATTGTATTCAGGTGCCCGATGGAGGTGATTCCTGCACAGGATTTCTCTAACGGGCGACTCCTAATCAGTCTCTCTTTATTTAAACGCCAGAGAAGCCTACATTTCGATCATGGCTTTTATTACGCCGTTCTTAGGATCTAACCAGGATTCAAATTCATCCTTTACCTCATCAAAGTTCACGCGGTGAGTGATGTAGGTAGCTGGATTAACCAATCCGTCTTTCATGGATTTGATGACATGTTGAAAGTCTGACCGGTGAGCATTTCTACTGCTCATCAAAGTGCCTTCCCTCTTGTGGAACTCAGGATGGCTGACGATTAATTCGCCTTTCTGTAGTCCCACTAAGACATAGCGGGCCCCGTGCGCCATATACATGAAGCCATTATTTATAGCTCTTTGATTTCCGGTTGCGTCAATAACTACTGTTGGATAATCTCCATTGGTGATTTCCTTTAGCTTTGCATCAACATCGTCCGTCATTGGATTGATAGTGAAGTCAACCTTGAGTTTTTCTTTGCAGAAAGAAAGCCTGTTATCATTGATGTCCATCGCAATTACTTTACCCCCGGCTATTCGTGCGAATTCCATAATGCCCAGACCGATAGGGCCGGCACCAATTACTAAGACAAACTCTCCAGGTTTTACGTCGGCTCTGCTTACACCATGTGCACCTATTGCCAGGGGCTCCACAAGAGCGAGTTCGTCGTAGCTAAGGCCCTCACCATGAATAAGCGAGTAAGACGGGACGGATAGATATTCAGCCATACCACCATCGATATGCACTCCGCAAACCTTGATACTCGTACAGCAATTGCCTTTTCCCGATCGGCATGCGATGCATTCTCCGCAGTTGAAGTATGGAATAAACGTAACTCTTTCTCCCGGACTGAACCCTTCAGCATTATCCCCTTCGATAAATTCGGCAGCAAGTTCATGTCCCAGTACTCTTGGATATTCAAAAAATGGTTGGGAGCCTTCAAAGGCATGCAGGTCTGTTCCACAAATTCCGATACGTTTGATCTTTAGAATGGAGTGGTTTTTCTGCTTTGCCGGATATTCGCCCTCCTGATAGCTAAAGCTTCCAGGGGTCGTACAAACTAGTTTTTTCATCAATAAAATTTGAGCAGCAAATCTAAAATAAATTAATCTATCCTATAAAAAGTCGATGCGTTCTGACCCCAGAATAGTGCTTGTTGGTCTTCCGGAAACTGTGATAGGTAGCTTTTTACAATGTCAATCATTGCAGCGTAGCCTCCGGCAACGTTACACACAGGCCAGTCGGACCCAAACATAAGTCGTTCAATGCCGAACGACTCAAACACAACATCCAGGTAGGGAGTAAAGTCTTCTGACTTCCAATTCTGCCAGCTTGCTTCGGTAACCATACCTGATACCTTGCAACAAACGTTTGGATTTTTAGCAAGGTCGCGGATTCCGGGAGCCCAGTCATTAATCACCTGATTCCGGATATCCGGTTTGGCGATATGATCCAGTACAAATTGTTGCTCCGGGAAAAGGGTACATAGCTCGGCCGCATATTGCAGTTGATCTCTGAAAATCAAAATGTCGTACGTGAAACCGAACTGTTTTAAATGTCCTATTCCTCTTTTAAAGGCTGGCTCCAGCATTAGCGCACGATTAGCTTCACCTTGCAAAACATGTCTGAAGCCTTTAACAATCTTATACTGGCTATAAAATTGTAACGTTTCTTCGATGTTATCTGCCTGTAGGTCCACCCAGCCAACGATCCCTTTTATGAAAGGATGCATTGCCGCAAGCTCTATCAAAAATGCATTATCAGCTTCTGATTGATCAGCCTGTACTGCAATACAGCCATTTATCGACTGCTGGTCGAGTTCCTTCTTCAGGTCTTCGGGCAAAAAATCTTTTTGGATAGCACGCATATCCTCGTTTATCCAGGCATCCCTTACTGGATCGAACCTCCAGAAATGCTGGTGGGAATCTATTTTAAACATGGCTATTTGTTTTCAGATGAGATCTTATGTCCTTTTATCCCGAAGAATAAAATCACGATAAAACAAAGGATTGGAACCGTGTAGGCAACCTGTATGCTTCCTGTCTTATCTGATATGTATCCCATTATTGTTGGTATAATAGCTCCACCGATAATGGCCATAACCAGGAAAGATGAGGCGATCTTTGTTTCTTCGCCCAGTCCTTTGATCCCCAGGGCGAATATTGTTGGAAACATGATCGACATAAAGAACGGTACTAACGCAAGTGCGTACAAGGCGATGTTGCCTTGCAATGCCACTGATATAATTAACAGCAAGATGCTTATAACAGAGTAGATACTTAACAGCTTAGCAGGTTTGATGTAGCGCATCAGGAAAGTACCAACAAAACGTCCGACCATGAAGCCCACCATCGCTAAAGACCCCCATATGAAGGCAGCATTCTTTTCATTTACGTCCGCAACAAACTTCGCATATCGTATAAAAAAGCTACCAATTCCTACCTGTGCACCCACGTAGAGTAACTGCGCAATGACAGCCCATGAAAGATGGCTGTGACGAAGTACTTTCGCCGAGAAGCTTGATGGAGCGCCATGTAGTTCGCTGTCGTCTGCTTTTACTTCAGGCAGTTTAACGGCAAGAAAGAGAAATATCAGAAGGGTCACCACAACTGCGATGATGATGTAGGGTATTTTGACGCTGTCTACTTCATATTGAAGATATTCGTTTAACTGCGTAGCTGTCATTGCTTTTAACTCCTCTGGAGTGTGTTCAATGCCCGACAAGATAAACTGACCACCAATAATTGGAGCGAGGAATGCACCTACGCCATTGAATGATTGCGCGAAGTTAAGTCGCTGTTCAGACGTGTCTTTATCTCCAAGAACGGATATATAAGGGTTAGCAACTGTTTCCAGGAAAGTAGCTCCACTGGCGATAATAAAGAACGCCGTAAGGAAGAAGACATAGTCTCTTGATGCCGCCGCTGGGATAACGAGGAGTGAGCCTACAGCATATAGCACTAGTCCGGTGATGATACCTTTCTTATACCCAAACTTGTGCATAAATAATCCGGCCGGAATAGCAATAACAAAGTATGCAACTGCGACAGCCACGTCAATGTAAGACGACTGTGTGTCATTTAACTGAAGCGCCTTCCGAAGGTGAGGGATTAAGATGGGATTGATATTGTGTAACAATGCCCACAAGAAAAATAAGGACGTGACAAGGATGATAGGAAACAGGTATTGGTTTTTCTTAGCCATCTAACAATAATTGAATTTACAAGAAAGTTTATTGTTCCAAATGTATGCAATATACTGGCTAAAATTCTTCCCCGGAAGAATCATTTTGAGGTTCTTCCCTCTTTCTGTTCCGTTGCTGGCTGTCAGCATTGCCAAATCTATAACTAAAAGTGAGCGTGCTCATCCTACCCTGCATCCGTCTTCTGAATTCCCGGTTGAACTCGGCTGTTTGGGTTACCGCACCCCATTTTCTGCTGTTGAAAATATCTCTCATATTGAAGGACAGACTGCCCTTCCTCTTCAGGAGGTCCAGCTTTAGTGCGGCATCAGTACCAAATATCTCTCTTCCGCGACCCTGTGCCGTTACCCTACGGGCCATATACTCCATGTTTATCTGTGCAGACAGAGCTGGAAGTATTTGAGCATTTGCCATTAGCTTAGCATTCCAATTGAATCCTTCATTTCCCGGTATGTTAAACTCTTCGCTTCCTGAAAAGTTATTGTAGAACATATTCACGTTTCCTGTCAGATTGAAGCCTTTGAAGAGGTCTGCCTTGGAAATCAATTCCAGCCCTGTGGCTCTGTTACGAGCCAGATTCGCGAATTGTGTAAGAGTGGTTGTGCTATCAAGGCGCTGCTGAATACCCTCTACAACGTCATTTACCTGCCTGAAATAGAGCGAAGATGTGAACGTCACGGCCTTCCAATATTTCATGTGGCTAAATTCAAAGGAGTGAATGTCTTCAGGCTTTAAACCGGGGTTTCCTACACGTACATTATTTGGGTCTGAGATGTCTCTGAAGGGGTTGATCTGCCATCCCCGCGGTCGGTTCACGCGTCTGGTATAGCTCAGCTGAAGCTGATTGTCATTCTTGAGCTTCTGTGTCAGGAAAATACTCGGATAGACACGAAAATAATCCAGCTTTCCCTCCGCTGAGACAGGGTCAAGAGAGGTCGGATCTAAGCTTCTGTACACCGTATTTAGATTGGCTTGTTCCGCGCGTAACCCAAATTGAAAGCCGAACTTCTCTGTGATCTGATTCTGATAACTTCCATATAAGGCATGAACCTGATCCTCCATATCGAAGTCATTCGTCAGGAAATAGTCGCGCTCAAATACCTGAGTCAGGCGATTGAATCTTTCTGATAGCTGTGAGTCAGCATTCTTCCTGAGCGTTCCGCGATAACCGGCTTCCAGCTTTTGATTTTTGTTAAAAGGAAGGATGTAGTCTACCTGAAGGTTGAAATTATCACGATTCTGCCCATTTGTGGTATTCCTGCGATCTAAGGTGTCTTTCATGACCCCACTAAATGTGTAGAAGTCCTGGTTAAAGAACTGACCTTCATCTTCACTACTGTTTCCGTAGGACAGGTTGGCCGACAGCTCTTCACCCTGCCTGGTAAACTTCCTTACAAAGTCCAGACTAAGGTCATACCCTTTATCTTCCTCCGACTCATCAGCTCTTCTATAACTGACGCCATCCAGTGCGGCTGAGTAATTTTGATACAGATAATCGATATCCTCAGTATCGTCACCGGAGCGGAAGCTCACATTTCCCGATATTCCTAGCGTGGTTTTACTATTAAGATAATAATCCAGGCCCACTTTCGCTGTATT
The DNA here is from genome assembly GCF_053551015.1 of Arcticibacter sp. Lineage (NCBI taxonomy): Bacteria > Pseudomonadati > Bacteroidota > Sphingobacteriia > Sphingobacteriales > Sphingobacteriaceae > Arcticibacter > Arcticibacter sp. The sequence continues at coordinate 53,341 of NZ_JBMQOB010000009.1, forward strand.
GCCCTCATTGTGGCGCTTAGAAATTGTAGTATTATTCAGAAGGCTGTTATTGTCCAGGAAGAAAGTGTTATTAAAACCAGAGCCTTCACGATTAGAATACCGGTAGCTGTAATTTCCGTATACATTTATCTTGCCATCGCGGTAGCTCAGATTACCATTCAGATTATAATTGTCCAGCGTTCCCGCGGAAACAGAGACGCCACCATTGAAGCCAATGCGCTGGTTTTTCTTCAGGATGATATTGATGATACCGGTTTGCCCTTCTGCGTCGTACTTTGACGATGGATTGGTAATCAGTTCAACCGTTTCGATTGAACTGGCGGGAAGCGACTGTAATAAACTCGCTATATCTCCGCCACCAATAGCGGATGGACGTCCATCAATCAGGATACGCACGTTACTTGTACCGCGGAGACTCACATTGCCGTCAATGTCCACCGAAACGGTCGGGACATTTTCCAGAATATCTGTAGCAGATCCTCCGGCGCTGACCAGGTTTTGCTCAACGCTGAACACCTTGCGGTCTACACCCAACTGTATAGTGCTTTTTTTAGCCTCAACAACAACCTCTTTCAGCACGCTGGCTTTGCCCATGCTGAGTTTTACCGAGCCCAGATTTATCGAAGGTGTTTGTTGCGAGAGGGTGATATCAGCCTTCGTATATGGCTGGTACCCTATGAATGAGATTTTAAGTGAGTACGTACCAAAAGGCACCGCCTTGATTGAAAAGCTTCCATCACCAGCCGTCTGACCTCCCTTTACTGTCCGTCCGCTTGCTGCTTCAACAACAGCCAGGGACGCAAAGTCCACCGGTTTTCCCGTCGTGGCGTCAATCACTTTTCCGCTAATTGCACCACCAGTTCCTGCCTGAGCAAAAAGAAAATTCGAAACAGAGAGAAAAAAAATAAGAAAACCTAAAGATCTCATAAATAGCCTATTCATACCAAACGCAGGATGCAAAGAAAGGTGATTTGAATAGGAATAACTTCCGGTAACTATTTTATTACTCTACGCTTACAGTGAGCCCTTCCTGTTGAAGAATCTTTCTGTAAACCTCAACTTCCGTGAATGATCCTTCCAAAATGGCGCATTTTCCGTCGTTGTGTACAGTCCATGCTATCCTCTCGGCCTGTTTATCCGAGTAGTCCAGATATTTGATCAGGCAAAAAATGACGTGTTCAAAGGTGTTGACTTCGTCATTCCAGAGTATCAGTTTATGGCTGGATTTCAATCCAGCTAATACTTCTTCCAGAGTAAAACTCTCCACTTCCGTCTCTGTTCCGGCAAAACGAATTTCCATAAGAGCCAAATTTAGTGAAATTAAGGGTGTTTTGGAAGAATCAATACCCTTAAAATGCACTACTTTCGAAACGGGAATATAAATAAAAGCGGAATGCCTCCTGACTAAGCAGGTGATTTTAAGAATCTCCGTACTAATTACCAAAATTCGCAGATATCAGAAATAGGAAACGTTATTTTACCGTAAACCTCAAAATTTTCCTGAACATTCCACCTTTGCTATCCAGCCCTTCTGCCACCACTTTATAGGTCCCCGGATTGTCGGAGGTAAAGTACTTCATCTGAGCTTTCCCCGAAGAATCGGTCACCGCGTGTGGTACCCACAATACGGTAGTGCGCAGGTCAGGAAGAGACTTGTTAACTTTCGGATCATCGTAATTCGGCGAATAGAATTCACGCGCAACATGATATCCAACAGGATTATACGTAACGATCCCCGGTGCATATGTATAGGCATAATTGCTCTCTCCGCGTTTGGTATTGATGATCAGCAGTCCACCTCCTCCCCGCATACCGTAAATAGCAGTATTGCCGATAGTTCTGAGTACTTCGACAGATTCCACATCGAAAGGTTGGATCATGGTAAGGTAGTCCGGTTCTACATACATGCCGTCAACGATGATCTGCATAGGGGTATCCATGCTCCTGGTCGAATAAGCAATGCCGTTCCTGAAAACGACTCCTGCAACGAGGCCCTGCAGGCACTGTTCTATAGTGACACAGTTCTGCAACTTGTCTCCCATTATGACAGCGTCTGCGCGTCCCGCACCGTTTAGGTTGCTCGAGTTTTTAACGGCGGGCTTCTTCTCTGAAACTCTCACCTCATTCAATACGATATTCCGTCTCAACATGCCTCGTCTACGGAGCTCATCATACTCATCCTGCCTTGTCCGGAGATAGGGGAGCATAGAGGCGTTCACATTCAGGATGATCTCAGGACTGTTTTTACTCTTGGTTACCAATTGGGCAGGAACCCGGTCAAGTTCAATTTCAACATTCTTCTTGTCCTTTGCATTACGTGCCTGGATAACAAAACGTGTGCTGTCTGTAAACCTCAGATTATCAAAACTAAAGCGTCCTTCCGCATTCGTCAGCGTGTCCAGCAACAGGCCATTACCTTTCGAGGCAAGGATCATCACCTTACCACTCGCAACAGGCTTCCCTCCAAGCGTCTTCACAGTCCCGCTGATGGAGATTCCTGTTTCAGGTTTAAAAGCCAGGTTCGGAAATATGCCGGCTAAGGTGTTCTTCCAGGTAAATCGGCTCCAGCCCTGCGTCATCAATAGCAAATCGAGGTGATGATCTTTCGCTTCACTCACACTCGAAAAGTAATAATTTGGCTTCTCGATGTAGCCCTTCAGGTCAGAACTCAGAAGGAGGTTAGAGAAAATCGTTGTCTCATCGTCCTCATCCGAAGGTATTTTTGTTTCATTGATCACCCCTAGGGAAAAAGCACTTGTAGCAGGCACGCCCGCAGCACTCTTAACCATGAGCGACATCTCCACCTTTTCACGCAATCCGTATTCCTGCTTGTTATTTGAAATGCTCAGCTCAATCGTGGGAGCATGACGAACAAACACCAGCCTCTCCGCTACGGGAACCATACTTCCGGAGAATAGGGTCAGCCTCACAATCCCAGTTTGGAACCTCTCTTTTGGAATCGAGGCAGTAAGATTAGACTTGTTCAGGGTATTGCGACCTGCAAACTTGACTACGCCGTTTGACTCAGCAATCAACGTTACAGGTGTAGGCCCTACAAGGTCGGCGCTGGCAGAGATACTGACCTTGATGTCGGTGTCATCCTGATTATTGACAAAAAGAGCGTAGCCCGACGGAAGAGCCTTTGGAAGATCAAAGGTTTTTTGAGACCCATCCTCAAAGGTAACAGTGGCAGTATAAGTGCCACCCGCTGCCGGAGTGAAAACGAAAGCGCCCATTCCTGCGTGCTCTGCCTTGAATTCTTTTACAACCGCCCCGCTATTGTCCTTGACTACCCCTGAAATAGCACGGCTTAAGCCGTCTGGACCAACAGCCTTGAAAGCAACCCTTCCACGCATGCCCGCTATCAGTTGGCCACCTTCAGGGAAGAACTGCACATCCACCTCCGAGTTCGTTGCCTTGATCAGGAAAGACTTATTCTGAAAAACCTTTTCGGCGGTCTGCACTTGCGTGAAGATCCTACCCGATTTTAAAAGAAAAGACTGCTTGTTAACAAACTCCACAGTCAGCCGTCCCGCCTCGTCAGTCACGCCTTTTCCGCGCGAAACTACTCTATTATCCAGCTCGATGCTGTAATTAACCTGTCTGGAGCTGAGCGGCTTTCCTTCGCTGTCTGTATATTGCATCTCAGCGCGCACTTGCTCACCTGAGGCTGTCTTGCTAAAAACATAGTTCACTGAGGCATTGATCTGATTAGGGAAAGACCGCCCAATCCTGATTACCTTATCGAAATAATATTCCTCACCGAAGTTGCGCATCCAGTTGGTGTATGCCCGCAAACGGTAATTTCCCTCTGCAAGTGAATCACTGAGCACCATATCACCCCAGGCAAGTCCCAGGACTACAGGAATCCGCAGCGATTTTTTTACAGAGTCCCGTTCATTGATCAGGTCAACATACAAAATCTTGCTTAATCCCGACAGCTCATTTTTCTCTGCATTTACGATATAACCCTTAAACCAGAGACTGTCTCCCACAACATAATAGGGCTTGTCCGTATGGAGATGAACCTTCTCCTGGGGATAATTGTCAAGTACCTGTTGAAGCTTACTGATCAGGCCCGCAAGCGGATCCTCCTGTGCAGTCAGTTTTAAGCAGAGCGAAGAGCAGAGAATAAGGGCACCGGCGATAAGGAGAAGGCGTTTCATAGCGGGGTCAAAATATGGCCACAATTTACTAATAAAAATGCCTGATCATGCAAGAAAAGAGCTACTTAGAAAGTATTTTTCCACATCATGCTTTCCACAGGTCTGGTAGTCTTCCTGCTATATTTTGCGTTGTCTTTAGTGTTGTAAAGCGTCTCAATTTCTCCTTCCACAACAAAGTAGATGAGTTGGCCGATGGGCATGCCCGGGTAGATCTTTACAGGTTGAGTCACCGAGATCTCAAGCGTCCATGTATTACAAAATCCAACATCTCCCTTTCCGGCCGTAGCGTGAATGTCGATCCCCAACCTGCCTGTGCTCGACTTTCCTTCCAGGAAAGGAACATGACTGTGCGTCTCGGTATATTCCACAGTAACACCCAGATAGAGGGTGTTCGGTTGCAATACAAAACCATCCTTAGGAATTTCAAAATGGACAATTTCATTGTGCTCCCTGGCATCCAGTACCCTTTTGCTATAGGTTGCCAGGTACTTTCCCAGATGAACGTCATACGAATTCGTTCCCAGGCACTCTCTCCTGAACGGCTCAATGATGATACTTCCCTTCTCTATTTCTTCTAAAATACGCTTGTCCGACAGGATCATAATGTTGAAACTTTGGCCGAAATTAGCCATAATTTAGAAATTTTACGCCGTGGCCTGAATATTGAAACGCTTTTGTCTTAATATTGTATATCCTGCATGGGGGAGCGATAGGAAGCCTGCCGATCGTCAAAAACGGGTTTAGCTAAAGCTATTGCGGCGAATGCATCAATGAAAATAAGATCATAGAATGGGACTAGCTTATCAAAAGCAAATTGACTCCAAGACCAGCTTTGCCGTTTGGAAAATAGAGGAGTCTGCCGAAGATTTATATTCACGTCTGCAGCTTAACGACCGGGAGAATGCTTATCTCGACAGCCTCAACAATGGCAAACGCAACCTGCACTGGCTCAGTACCCGTAACTTGCTTCGCAAAATGCTGAACACTAGTCAATATATTGACTGTCGCGTAGATGATCACGGAAAGCCCTACCTGGTTAATTTTCCGCATCATATCTCCTTTAGCCATTCGTTTGACTATGCAGCCGTAATGATCAGTGAAGATAAGCCGGTAGGTATTGACATCGAGCTCGTTAAGAGTAAGATTGTGCGGGTAGCAAAGAAGTTTATGTCAGCAGAAGAGCTTACATTCATGGATCCTCAACAAACCATTCCGCACCTTTATACCTGCTGGTGTGCAAAAGAAGCCATCTATAAGCTTCACGGTAAGCCAAACGTGTCTTTTAAAGACCATATTCACCTCCGCCCCTTTAACTATAAGGGCGAAGGCTGTTTCGAAGCAAGCCTGCAGGCAGACGAAAAGATGCAGTTCGATGTCTATTATGAAAGCTTTGCTGATTATATGATCGGATACGTTGCCGGATTCAGGGAAATGGCCGATGAGCATGATTAAAAAAATATTCTCATGAAAAATAATAAAGTAAACTTCCAGGATTGGGGTCTCGTTGATTATCAGGAAGCGTGGGACAGGCAGGAGAGTATCTTTTCGTCAATCGTCAATTCCAAAACTGCTAACAGGGATAATCAGACGACTGTCCCTACCGACAATTACCTCGTTTTTGTTGAACATCCTCATGTGTACACCCTGGGCAAGAGCGGTAAGCCTGAGAATCTTCTTCTCGATGAGAAAGGACTGGCAGAAAAGTCAGCCTCTTACTATAAGATCAACAGGGGAGGAGATATTACTTATCATGGTCCCGGCCAGATTGTAGGTTATCCCATCCTTGATCTTGATAATTTCTTCACGGATATCCACCTCTATCTGCGTACTCTCGAGGAAGCAATTATTCAAACCCTTGCGCACTATGGCATTACGGCTGGTCGCTATCCAGGCTATACAGGCGTATGGATAGATCCCGACAACGAAAAAGCACGTAAGATCTGCGCAATGGGCGTCAGATGCAGCAGATGGGTAACCATGCACGGCTTTGCATTCAATGTCAACTCTGATCTGGGCTACTTCAAGAATATTGTACCCTGCGGGATCGACGACAAAGACGTTACATCCATGGCCAGGGAGCTCGGGCATCCTGTAGATCCCGCGGAGGTGAAAGCCGTTCTGAAGCAAAAGATCGCAGCGCTCTTCAATATGGAGCTTATCGATCAGGAAGCGGTGTCCTAAAGTTTCTGGAGCTTCTCCGCCGCCCTTTCCAATGTCTCGTTCTTCTTGGCAAAGCAAAAGCGGATGATCCCGAAGTCCGTTCCTTTCGTGTAGAAGGCCGAAACGGGTACAGTAGCTACACCCACTTCCGTGGTGAGTCGTTTGCTAAAGTCAGTATCCTTTTCATTTGATATCCGGTCAAAACGGGCCGTTTGAAAGTACGATCCCTCACAAGGAAGCAACTTAAACCGGCTGCCCTGCATCAACTCAGAAAAGAAATCCCGCTTGTCCTGGTAAAAAGCCGTCAAGCCCAGATAATGCGACTTGTCTGCCAGATAATCTGCCAGTGCATGCTGAACCGGGGTATTCACGCTGAATACCTCAAACTGATGAACCTTCCTAAATTCGTCCATCAGCAAAGCAGGAGCTATGCAATAGCCTACTTTCCAGCCTGTATTATGAAAGAGCTTGCCGAATGAAGCGCAGACCACACTTCGCTCCCGTAATTCCGGATACCGCGCCATACTCAGGTGCTGCTGACCGTCGTACACCAGATGCTCATAAACCTCGTCACTTAGAATGAGGATGTCTGTCTTCCTGGTAATGGCGATAAGTTCCTCCATATCTTCCTCCTTCAGGGTTGTTCCCGTCGGGTTTTGCGGTGTATTCAGGATGATCATCCGCGTATGGGCAGAGATCAGCTTCCGTACCGCCTTCCAGTCAATTTTATAGTTAGGCGGACTCAGCTCGTACGATTTTACGAAGCCACCCATCAGCTTAACCGCCGGAGCATAGGCGTCATAAGCCGGATCAAAGATGATCACCTCGTCATTCGGGTGAACCAGGGCCGCTATAGCCGTAAAAATAGCCTGCGTACCTCCTGCAGTTACCGTCACTTCGCTCTCCGGATGATAGTCGGCTCCATACAGCCTATTTGCCTTTTCGGCAATGCGCTCGCGCAGCAAAGCCACGCCAGCCATCGGCGCATACTGATTGTGCCCGGCTCTCATATGTTTGTTTACCAGCTCGATCAGTTCAGGATCGCAGTCGTAATCAGGGAATCCCTGCGACAGGTTTATCGCTCCGCTTTCCTTGGCAAGCCTCGACATGACAGTGAATATAGTAGTACCCGAAGAAGGTAGCTTAGAGGTAAGATGTATCATCAGGACTAAATTAGCAGTAAAAGGCCTTTTCTTCAAGAAATATCAGCACATCTGCCCGCTAAATTTTGCACAATTTCACACCTTACAAAATCATCAAACCTGCATGTTAATATATTTAAAAAGTTAAATTTGATGCTGAACTACAAATTAAAAATCACTTTATACGAAATGAAAATCCAACTAAACAAACCCTGGCTTTATGCGGCCTGCCTACTGGCTTTCGCCGCCTGCACAAGTTCCACCAATCAAAACAAAACCACCGATATGACTGATAGTACAGCAGCGGTACTTCCCGCTAAAGAATCTTTTCAATCCACCATTGACGGAAAGAAAACGGATCTATTCATCTTAAAAAACAAGAATAACGTACAGGCTGCTATAACAAACTATGGCGGACGCCTCGTCAGCCTGCTCATACCCGACAAAGATGGTAAATTCCTGGATGTGGTAGCCGGATTTGACAACGTACAGGATTACACCAAAGGACCCGACACCTACTTCGGTGCAACGATCGGTCGCTACGGTAATCGTATCGCTAAAGGAAAGTTCAGTATCGATGGTAAGGAGTACAGCCTGGCAACTAACAATGGCGCTAATCACCTTCATGGCGGACCTAAGGGATTTTCAAGAGTAATCTGGGATGCTAAGCAGACTGCCGACAATCAGCTGGAGCTAAGCTATCTGTCAAAAGATGGTGATGAAGGCTATCCTGGTAACCTGAGCGTTAAAGTGACCTATACCCTGACAGACGATAACGAAGTGAAGATCGACTATCTGGCAACTACCGACAAGAAAACGGTTGTTAACCTGACTAACCACTCTTTCTTCAACCTCAACGGTATTGCAAGTGGTTCAATCAACAATCACTTACTGCAAATCAATGCTGAAGAGTTTACTCCGGTAGATTCTACTCTTATCCCAACAGGAAAGAACGAAAAGGTGGAAGGTACTCCATTCGATTTCAGAAAACCAACCGCTATCGGTTCTAGGATCGATGCTGACCATATCCAATTGAAATACGGCAACGGATATGACCACAACTTTGTACACGCAAACAAGAAATCTGCTAACCTGGAAACACTTGCTATTGCTACAGGCGACAAGTCTGGTATCGTGATGGAAGTACTGAGCAATGAACCAGGAGTACAGTTTTACGGTGGTAACTTCCTTGAAGGCACTCACACCCTGAAGCAGGGAATCAAAGATGAGTTCAGAACATCATTCTGCCTGGAAACACAACATTTCCCTGACTCACCAAATCAACCGTCATTTCCTTCAACCCAGTTAAACCCTGGCGACACGTATAAAACAACAACCATCTACAAGTTTACAGCAAAGTAAACATCGCTGGTTCAAACCAAAAAGAAAGCCCTGATGCATATCGCATCAGGGCTTTTTATATTTCATGTCTGTAAAGAATACAGGTTAGAATGATCTTACATCATTCCGCCCATACCGCCACCCATTGGAGGCATACCAGCACCGCCTTTTTCCTCTTCAGGATCATCAGCAAGTACAACCTCTGTAGTTAACAGCATCGCTGCAATTGAAGCAGCATTCTCTAATGCAACACGGCTTACCTTAGTAGGGTCAATTACACCCGCACCGATCAGGTTTTCGTAAACATCAGTACGTGCGTTATAACCGAAGTCTGCACTACCTTCTTTTACTTTCTGAACAACGATAGAACCTTCGATTCCAGCGTTCTCACAAATCTGACGAAGAGGTTCTTCGATAGCGCGACGGATGATCTGGATACCAGTGTTCTCATCTTCGTTTGAACCTTTAAGTTCAGCTAAAGCAGCAACAGAACGGATGAAAGCTACACCACCACCTGCAACGATACCTTCTTCAACAGCCGCACGGGTTGCATGTAAAGCATCATCAACACGGTCTTTTTTCTCTTTCATCTCTACTTCAGTAGCAGCACCTACGTAAAGAACAGCAACACCACCAGCTAATTTAGCCAGACGCTCCTGTAACTTCTCACGATCGTAATCAGAAGTAGTCGCTTCGATCTGAGACTTGATCTGAGCTACACGTGCTTTGATATCTTCAGAACCACCTGCACCGTTGATCACAGTAGTATTGTCTTTGTCGATAACTACTTTCTCTGCCTGTCCTAAGTAAGTAAGGTCAGCATTCTCAAGTTTGTAACCTCTTTCTTCAGAAATAACAGTACCACCAGTTAAGATCGCGATGTCTTCCAGCATAGCTTTACGACGATCACCAAATCCAGGAGCTTTAACAGCAGCAACTTTCAGAGATCCGCGGATCTTGTTCACTACAAGAGTAGCAAGTGCTTCGCCATCCAGATCTTCAGCGATGATCAATAACGGCTTGCCAGTCTGAACTTGTTTTTCTAATACCGGAAGCAATTCCTTCATGCTGCTGATTTTCTTGTCGTAGATCAGGATGTAAGGATTCTCCAGTTCTACTTCCATTTTATCAGAGTTGGTTACGAAGTAAGGAGAAAGGTAACCACGGTCAAACTGCATACCTTCTACAGTCTTCACTTCAGTTTCAGTACCCTTAGCTTCTTCAACAGTGATTACACCGTCTTTACCAACTTTGCCCATTGCCTCAGCAATCAGAGAACCGATAACCTCGTCATTGTTTGCAGAGATAGAAGCAACCTGTTTGATCTTATTATTGTCTTCACCAACAGCCTGTGACTGTTCTTTCAGATTAGCAACAACAGCAGCAACAGCTTTGTCAATACCACGTTTTAAATCCATTGGATTTGCGCCTGCAGCAACGTTTTTAACACCTGCAGTCACGATAGCCTGAGCCAACACAGTAGCAGTAGTAGTTCCGTCACCTGCAATATCGGCAGTCTTAGAAGCTACTTCCTTTACCATCTGAGCACCCATGTTTTCAAGAGGGTCTTTCAGATCAATTTCTTTTGCTACAGTTACACCGTCTTTAGTGATAGCAGGTGAACCGAATTTTTTATCAATGATTACGTTGCGGCCTTTTGGTCCCAAAGTAACTTTTACTGCGTTAGCTAATGTGTCAACTCCTCTTTTCAGGGCGTCGCGCGCTTCAACATTGTATTTAACTTGTTTTGCCATTTCTATTGAATGTTTTTAATAAATAATTGGGAGATTATAAAATTGCGTAGATGTCAGACTCACGCATAATCAAATATTCTTTACCTTCATAGGTAATCTCTGTACCGGCATATTTGCCATATAAAACTTCGTCTCCAATTTTGACAGTTAAAGGCTCGTCTACTTTGCCATCACCAACTGCAACTACAGTGCCTCTTTGAGGTTTTTCCTTCGCGGTATCCGGAATGTAGATACCAGATGCTGTTTTTTCTTCAGCAGGAGCAGCTTCAACTACTACTCTATCTGCGATTGGTTTAATATTTAATGCCATTTTTAATGAATATTAGTTTTGACCCTTAGCAGTCAGAATCTGTGCCAAAGGGCTAAACGGTGTCATGCTGTCAGTGTTGTCATGGAAGCCCTGCAAAAATGTGCTTAAACGAAAAAAGGCTGCATCCTCTGGATGCAGCCTTTTAATATCTATATAGCCGATTTACTTCTTAGTCGTATCGGTAAGCCCTGGAAGAGGTGCAGGCGCAGGTGCAGCAGGAGCACTGGTGCCCTTGTTAATCTGGTTCTGAATCTCCTGAGCTTCTCTGCTCTGTGATGCTCCTTTAGGAACAACCACGTTTGCAAATAATACCAAAACCATCAGGGAAATAGTCAGGATCCAGGTTCCTTTTTCCAGGAAATCTCCGGTTCTCTGAACGCCCATAATATTATTCGAACCAGCAAAGCCTGAAGTCAGACCTCCGCCTTTTGGCTCCTGAATTAAAATGATCAGTCCCAAAAGGACGCAAATGATAATGGCAACGACAATAATAACGTAAAACATATCTTATAATTAGCTGATTCTCTTTTCTAAATTTTCAATTTGGCTTGCAAAGTAAATACTTTTCTCCGGATATTTCAAACTTAATTTCTTGTACGTTTCAATTGCTTTATCAAAAAGCATCTGATCGGTATAAATCCTGGCCAAAGTTTCCGAAACGAGCTCAAGATTGTCTTCCGAGCTTTTCCGGGCTTTGTTCTCCGTATCTACTTTAGCCGTGCTGGGCGGTTTGATCTGAGGCTCCTCTTTGATAAACTTCTCAATGATGATATCCTCCTTGCGCTTCAGCTCAAACTCCACTGTTGCATTTGCAGCAATGGTGTTCAGCTCTGGCTGTATGTGAAAGATATTTTCAATGATCTGCTGATTCAGCAGGGGTGAAGCTGCCGCAGCGGTATTCCGCTTTGCCGGTGCCGTCGGAGCATAAGGCTGATAAGTAGGCTCAAATTCCTTCCGGGTCTTATGAAGCCACCACAAAAAAGTATATGGCATCGTGTCGTCGTCATATTTGGAAACTTCTTCCTTCTCATTCGACGCTTCCTTCATTACCGGGGGCTCTGCCACCTTAATCTCACCTTTTAGTGGGTCTAGAGGCGATGCGCTGAAGGCAAAATAGTCTGAAGAGGCGATACTTTCCAGTGCAACCCCACTTTTCTTCTCTTCTTCTTCAGAAACCGCTTCGTTGGTTTGCTCCGGCAGCTCAGCTTCCGGAATTACGGTTTCAATGAGCTCCACAGGCTCTTCTTCAACAGTTACCGCACCGGCTATCTCTTCCTTCTGCGGTTCATCTGCTCCCGACTCCTCATCCGGCTCTGCAGTAAGCTCAATATTCTCCGCAGCAATATCTTCCTCAACAATATCTTCGTCAGACTCCGCTGCTTCTTCAGGTTCCAGCTCTGTATATTCTTCTATTAAAATAACTTCCTTTTCTTGGATGCTCTCAGCTTCAACAAGCACATCTGTATTCGCTTCGATGGATATGTTCAGCTCCTCCGCTTCCTCAAACGCAAGTGACTCCGTCTCTGGTGTTACAGTTTCGATGTCCTGGTGCATAACATCCCGCGCAGCAGTGCTCATAACAGGGGCTGTAAGCTCCGGCATGTTGATCTCTTCTCCTTCATCCGAAAGATCGATCTCTGGCTGAAAATATTGAGGTTCATTCATGAACCGGTACAGGACGTCCCTTCGTGGTGCGTATACGGATGCTTTCTTCAAATAGCTCTCATAGGTAGCCTGATCCTCCGTGCGGAGCGCAGATGCATGCGCAAAATGCAGCGGCTGGCAGTACGGAAACTTGAGAACAAGGTATTTCAATGCAGCCCGGTCTGCATCTGTCCATTTTTCAGAAGGCGACAAAAATTTAAGAAATTCCCTGTTTCCTGATGCCTGAAGTTTTTCCACGTTATCTCTTTAATGAATGAATGCCTTGATTACCAGTTCGCGAAAGCTTTGTTGAAAATGTCTTCCGTAAGCAGCTTGTTGATCTCCTGTATGGCCGACTGCTCCTGCGACTGTACGTTGCTTCCCGGCAGCTCTTTGAAACGTGTAAATGACTGCTCAAAGCTATATTCATTATCCACAGCATTCACAAACTTGACCTGTACCGTGATACTGATCCGCGTTGCTTCGGCAATCTCGTTGCCTGTTACAGCAACCGGACGGATGCTGTAATCGGTGATCCGGCCTTCAAAATTTCCGTCCGCATTATCCCGCGTTATGCTCAGGCTCGACTGGTTCCTGATCCTTTCTTTAAGTGCTTCAGTAAACTGCTGGCTTAAGCCAGGCACGACCAGTGGCGCACTGTTCTCAAAGAACTGTACAGACACGGTTTTCATAGCGTCAGGTATGGAAGCCCCCGTAAAGCTGTAGATGCCGCATGATTGCGACAGAAACAGCAAGGGTATAAAGAAGAAAAAGGTTCTTTTCAGTAATACGTTCATGAACTATGCTTAATTCAGGTTTAACTCTTTGATTTTCCGGTACAGGGTTCGTTCTGAGATCCCCAGCTCATTGGCCGCAAGCTTGCGCTTTCCTTTGTGCTTTTTGAGTGCCTTCTTGATCAGGTCCGATTCCTTTTCCACAAGCGAAAGCGACTCTTCTACTTCCTCCGAATGAGGTACATAGTTAAACTCGTTCTTCTTATCTGTTTCAGGTTTATGAAGTACCAATGGCACCGCCGGAGCGATAGCAGGAAAATCGACATCCTGATAGAGCTGTTGCACAATATGGTGATTCTCTGCAATGGAAGCAGAGTTTCCTCCGTTCTTGATGATCTCCGCAACAAGCTTCTTCAACTCCAGCATGTCCCGCTTCATGTCAAAGAGTACCTTATAGAGAATATCCCTTTCAGAAAAATCTTCTTTCGCATCTTGCTTGATGCGCATGGGCAGATTGCTGGCGCCTGCCTCCTGAGGAATATACTGCAGAATGCTTTCAGCCGTCAGGTTCCTGTCTTTCTCCAGAACAGCAATCTGTTCGGCCACATTCTTCAGCTGACGCACGTTACCCGGCCAGCTGTAATTGGTCAGGATGTTTCGCGCACCCGGATCAAGCTGAACGGACGGGCTTCTGTATTTATGTGTAAAATCAGCAATGAACTTGCGGAACAGCAGGTAAATATCTTCTTTTCGTTCTCTTAACGGTGGAATCTTCAAAGGTACCGTGCTCAGCCGGTAATACAGGTCTTCTCTGAACTTGCCGTTCTTCACCGCATCATAAACATCCACATTGGTGGCTGCGACGACACGTACATCTGTTTTTTGTACCTTGGATGAACCTACACGGAGGTACTCCCCCGACTCCAGGATACGAAGCAAACGAGCCTGCGTCCCGATAGGGAGCTCAGCCACCTCATCCAGGAATATCGTTCCTCCATTTACCACTTCAAAGTATCCCTTCCGGGCCTCGTGTGCACCGGTAAAAGAGCCTTTTTCATGTCCAAACAACTCGGAGTCGATGGTACCTTCAGGTATAGCACCACAGTTCACCGCAATGAACGGTCCATGCTTACGCGCACTCATCTGATGGATGATATGCGAAAATACTTCCTTTCCGCTACCGCTCTCTCCTGTGATCAACACAGAAATATCAGTAGGGGCAACCTGATTGGCAATATCTATAGCGCGGTTCAGCAATGGCGAATTGCCAATAATGCCAAACCGGTTTTTTATATCCTGTGTATCCATGTAATAACCTAACTTTCAACAATTCTGCCGATCAATGTGGCAGGGGTACAACGTTCAATTAATACCTGAACATACTGCCCCGGTTTGAAACGTTCGTCAACCGGAAAGACAACAGTTGCATTCTTATCATTCCGGCCTGAATAGTCAAGAGCCGATTTCTTGGAGAGGTTTTCGATCAGGACCGTCTGCGTTTCTCCAATTTGTTCCAAAAGGCGCTCATGAGAGTGCTTCTGCTGCAGCTTGATGATTTCATTGAAACGGCGGTTCTTCACATCCTCAGGAATATCATCCTTGTACCGCTTGGCGGCAAGGGTTCCCGGACGCTCAGAATACATGAACATATAGGCAAAATCGTATTTTACGAACTGCATCATGCTCAGCGTGTCTTCATGTTCCTCTTCTGTTTCTGTACAGAAACCGGTGATGACGTCCGTTGAGATCGCACAACCTGGCAATATTCTCCGGATCGCTTCTACACGCTCCATGTACCAGCCGCGGTCGTAAGTACGGTTCATAATATCCAGAACGCGGGAGTTGCCCGACTGTACCGGAAGATGAATATACTTACAGATATTATCATATTTGGCCATCGTATGCAGTACCTCGTCAGTAATGTCTTTCGGGTGCGAAGTGGAAAAGCGAACTCTCAGGTCAGGTCCTACCAGAGCAACCATCTCAAGCAGATTAGCGAAGTTGACCTTCTCAGTCTGATCTTCAGAAGCCCATTTGTATGAATCCACGTTCTGACCCAATAAGGTGACTTCCTTATATCCCTGAGCATAAAGGTCCCGTGCCTCTTTCAGGATCGAATGAGCATCCCGGCTACGCTCGCGGCCTCTTGTAAAAGGTACCACACAGAACGAGCACATGTTATCGCAGCCTCTCATGATCGAGATAAATGCGGTAATGCCATTGCTGTTCAGCCTTACCGGATTGATATCCGCATATGTCTCCTCGCGTGATAGCAATACGTTCACTGCACGCTGTCCCTCGTCCACCTGATCAATCAGGTTAGGCAGGTCGCGATAAGCATCAGGACCGATCACAACATCAACCAGCTTTTCTTCTTCCAGGAACTTTGACTTCAGGCGTTCGGCCATACAGCCCAGAACACCTACCATCATTCCCGGATTCTTGCTTTTTACAGCTTTGAATTCCTTCAGACGGTTCCTTACCCTTTGCTCTGCGTTTTCACGGATCGAGCATGTATTTATAAATATTACGTCGGCTTCTTTATAGTCTGATGTGGTCTTAAAACCCATATCAGTCATGATGGAGGCCACGATCTCGCTATCAGAAAAGTTCATAGCACAGCCGTAGCTTTCAATATATAGCTTTCTGCCATTGTCAAGCTCAGATGTAGGTTCCAGCAATAAAGCCTCACCCTGTCTCGCCTCGTCATGATCTTTCACGCCTGTCTCCAAATTATACATATCAGTCTTCTATAAGAACTGCAAAGGTAGCAACAATTTGTTTTACTTATGACATGTTGGCATGCTTAATTCAATCTGAACGATCTTATTTACAGGCACCCTCAAACAAGCTGAGCGTGAAGTAGGTTAATGAGATATATGGCGGCAGTGTGGCGGTTCTTTGTATCATTCTGGAAATGGATACTCATTATTTTACTGATTCTGCTGATGATTCTGGCGGGTGGCGCCTGGTATCTCAGCAGTCGCTGGAAACCTCTGCTCGACACTCAGCTGAAACAGCTGGTGCTGAACTCTTCCGATAGCCTTTACCGGGTTGAATACACAGATCTGAAGATCAATCTCATCAGCGGAAAAGCATCTCTCAAGAACCTGAAGCTGATCCCCAACGAAGACCGCTACAAGGAGCTTGAACGATTGAAAAGGGCACCCGACAATATGTACAACCTGCAGGTGGAAAGCTTTGACCTGGTCAACTTTCATCCAAAGAGATTGTACGACAGCAGAAAATTGAACGTCGACAAGATCGTGATCGATCACCCTAAGATGATCATCACCAACAAGCGTCAGCCCTATAACCGCAAGGCCGACACAGTATCAAAGAAGTCGTTGTATCAGATGATCTCAAAGTCACTCAGGGAAGTTCGCATTAACGATATTCAACTGAAAGATATCGACTTCGTGCTGATTAACAGAAGCACGCCGAAGGAGAAAAAGACCGCCATCCGCAACCTTAATCTGACGGTGACCGACTTCCTTCTCGACTCGCTTTCGGAAAAAGACAAGAATCGCTTCTATCATACCCGGAACGTAGACGTCGAGTTGAAAGACTATAAGATCGCCACTGCTGACAGTCTGTACTTCCTCCGCTTCAAGTCGGTTAAGTTCTCCACAAAAGCCAGGAGCCTGGTCATGGACGACGCGCGCATGCAGCCCCGCTATAACATCCCCGGTTTCTATCGTAAGGTGAAGATGTCAAAAGACCGTTTTGATATCCGCTTTAATCAGATTGTGCTGAAAGGCATAGATCTGGAAGAGCTTAAAACCGACCAGCGCTTCTTTGCCAGCCGGATGGTACTGGCCGACGGAAAAGTGGGCATCTATAATACCAACGCGTTGCCAAAAAAAGTGGAGAGCAAAAGCGGGAAATTCCCTCATCAGCAACTGCAAAAGCTCGCTCTTGATCTTCGCATCGACACATTGCAGCTTCGCCGCATTCAGATAGCCTACCAGGAGTTCAACAAAAAGACAGGAAAGACCGGAACCGTTTTCTTTGCCAATACACGTGGCGCCATATACAACATCACCAATGACCCTGGCTCGCTGAAAAAGAACAGGTTCATGCGCGCCGAACTCTCCACCTTGTTCCTGAAAAAGGCCAACCTGCATGTAACCTTCAACTTCAACCTGACAGACAAGGCAGGCGCATTCACTTCCACCGGAACACTCGGAGCCATGAATGGAACCGCCCTGAACCAGGTCACAAACCCGCTCGCCATGATCAATGTGAACTCGCTCAACGTGCGCAAGCTGCAATTCAATATCAGAGCAAACGAAAGGCTGGCAAGGGGCACCGTCAGGTTTTACTACTCCAACCTGAATATTCAACTCCTCAAGATCAACGATGAAACCGGACGCGTTGAAAAACAGGGGCTTGTTTCCGGTATAGCAAACACCTTTGTATTGAATGAAGGGAATCCTGATCCCAAGAACAACAATGTATTTACCGTAGGCACAATCTACCTGCGGCGACCTCCCTCATTTGCCTTTTTTAAGTTCTACTGGAAAAGCTTACTCGAAGGGGTAAAGGAAAGTGTAGGCGTGAGCCGCGAGAAAGAGAACCGTATCAAGACCGTGGTCTCGAAAGTGGGCGAAGTAGTTAGCGGGGTTAAATCAGATTTTGAAGCCCTGAAAGATAAAATGCGAGAGAATAAGCAGGAGAGGATTAAAAAGCGCGAACTGAAAAAGAAGGAAAAGGCCTTGAAGAAAGCTCAGGAGGAAAAGGAAGAAGCAGAAGAGAAAAAGCAGGAGGCTAAAAAGGACAGCGTCGCTTCTTAAGCCTCGTTTGATTTTGATGTGTTGTGACTAAACACAGCCACCTCCAATAGGGGATCTCGTTGTAGGAACTTCATTAAGTTCGCCTCCATAACTGTCCATTATTTTGAAATTTTCGTATTTATCTTTAAAGTGCTGGGAACCATTAAAGGTGAACACTAAATTTAAAGCCTGCTTGCATTGGAGGTGTGATGGCCTGATGCAGCTTTCCATTCTTTAGACGTATCGGTAATACTTTTCCTGTCCGGTATTTATTTCCGGTGCAGGAAAAGTGTTATCGTGATCGAAATGTTTTTCAGTTAACTGAAGGCTAGCTTGAATTACAAGCACATTTACCTAATAATGAGATTGACTTACATTCTTTATTTTCCACTCTCCAGATTCATAAAACATTTCGATCTCTCGACCTATATTATAACCGTTAATAGTCACCTCGCCCGAAGCTGCTTTTGTATCAATTTTAAAAACCCGAAGCCACATTATCTGCTGGGTAGTGGAATTCATATAACTATAGGGCCGTCTATCAGGTGGCAAAAAAGCAATTTTTTTTTCTGGTACTTTCACTGCTGATAAGATACTGTCGCTGAGGCCATCTTTAACTATATATAGAGAATCACGATAGCTGCGCTTTGTATCCGCGTTATATAACATATCTTTTACGGTAGAGTCTTGGAGCATGGTATGTATGACACTTAATGTGTCATACTCTATAGTATCCTGCACCGGCATATTGCTCCCGGTGCAGGATACTAAGGAAAGTACTCCCCATACATAGAGTTTCTTTATTTCCTTAAAAATCAATCCCATAAGTTCATGTCTATATATACGAGCTGGTTGTTTTGAAATTCGACGCGCCAGCCGAAGCCTAAGATCTCAAACATCTGTCCATATTCCGGATTATTGTTGTCGACAAGGCCATTTTGAAATCTACCATAGTGAACTGTCTCATGCAAGAGAGTAGCAGCGATAGCAAATGCATACGCATTTTGATGATGTAGATTAGTTGAATTTTCCATAGTAGTAAGTGATTCTCTTGACAAGTAAATAGTATTTGGATCAGTTTTGTTCCACTTTCCATCTACGTTATTGCCCAGCTCTCTATCTGAGACCAGCTTGATCGTCGGTCCGTTATTGTTTTTTACTAATTGCAATACTGTGTTCTGATCAAATCCGGAATATTTTATCAATGCAGCTAACACACGGGGGTTTTGTAGCAACCAAGTATCCATTTTAGTCAACATTTCAGCAAACTTCGGATAGTAGTATCTAATCTGCCAATCGATCTGAAACCTATTTCCAATACTACTTAAACCTGAGTATCCTCCAGAATATCCTCCCCCGCCGCTACCGCCGCCATTGTCTCCACCACCTCCGTCTCCGCTGCTACCTCCGCCTCCCGTACTTGGTCCAGTAGGAAGCCCACCTCCCCAACCATCACCACCGCCGGAGCTACCACCTGAACCGCCTCCGCCTCCATATACCGGAACTTCATTCAGTTCACCCCCGTAGATGTCTAGCGTTTTGAAATTTCCATACTTCCCTGCAGGAGTAGACTGTGTAGCGAAATTATACTCTATTGTTGTAAGTAGACGACCACTCCCGGAGAGGTATTGCAGTTTGTTAACGGTTTTTAGGTACCTCTTGATTATACCATAAGTATTTTCGCCAATAATGGTAACGTTAAGCTCAATAAGCTACTTTTCGGTATTCTCGAGCTGTACAGCAATATAGTCAAGGTTATCGCTTGTTTTCCCAAAAGCTACTGTACTCCAGTCTGGAGAGTACCTTGTAATATTGAGGTCGTTAAGGTCTTTTGACACCTTTACCTTTAATTGACTTTTGAAGTACTTAGCCGCCTCTTCTTAGGCTGAGTTCCAAGAAATAACTGATAAGGTCTGTATCTCGGTTTATTGGTTATCTGGCACTTTTCGCTTTAGGTAATACGCTTCAAATGTAAATGGTTTGCTTTATATTTCACAGTACTTTCTCATTTTTTCATAAGAAAATAAATAAGATTTCACAAGAACTTTTCCTCACCACAAGTATAGTTAAATTACAACCAGATTTGGACTTAGGATGTCGCGTGGGCCTTTTCAACAAAAACACTGAGGGCGGTGTCGAAAAATAAAATACTCAATACGCTTTAAGGTTGACTCGATATAAAGAACATCTTTACGCGATAGGACGATGTTAATCACCTTCCCATCGCTTCAGCAACGTTCATCGGTCGATGTATTGTGGAGTGAAGATTTACGATTTGTTAGAAAAATCGTAAGGGTATTGTCTTCAAGTGAATAATCAATAGCAGATATCAACTTGTAAGTAACTATTAGCTAATGGTAAGTAACGCGCTAATTCAACTGCCGGCTTTGCTTGCTAAAGTGGTGAGCTCGCCGATTTACTTCTTAACGTCTGTAATGATCTTGTTCGTACATGCTCTCGCTGAAAGTACTAGCCCTAAGCTTCAAGCCTTGTTAATGAGACTTGAGGCTTAGGACTAGAGATTATTATACAATATAATTCCACTCAAACGTATCCGGCTGAACCCCATAACGGATCTCATCCAGAGTCTTCAATGCCTTCGCTGAGAAAGTCTCCCCTGAAGCCACCGGCAGTTCATAACGTGCACCGTCCAGTGAAATCGCTGCGATAGGGGTGATCGTTGCTGCAGTACCTACACCAAATGCTTCGGTCATGTGGCCTTCTTTCAATGCCTGAATAACTTCCTCAACAGAAACACGACGCTCCTCAACCGGTACTTCCCAGTGGCGTGCCAGTGTAAGCAGTGTGTCCCGTGTGATACCTTCGAGGATGGTGTCACGTGTAGACGGTGTTACGATTTTGCCGTCAATCACAAATACCACGTTTGCTGTTCCCAGTTCCTCGATATATGCGTGCTCCTTACCATCTGTCCAGATCAACTGGTCATAGCCTTCTTTCATTGCTTCCAAGGCAGGAAGCAATGATCCAGCATAGTTTCCGGCAGCTTTAGCAAAACCAAATCCACCTTCTGCTGAGCGGGAGAACTTCGTTTCGATCTTTACATTCAGCGGTTTAGAGTAGTATGCACCCACAGGGCAGGTTAAAACCACGAACTTATATGATTTTGACGGCTGAACGCCCAGGTAAGGATCCGTAGAGAACATAAACGGACGGATATACAGCGAATTGCCGCTTCCTTCAGGAATCCACTCGCGGTCAAGATCTACCAATGCAGCGATACTCTGAACAAAGATATCTCTGGGGAACTCTGGTGCGCATAGTCTGGCAGCTGACTTGTTGAAGCGGTCTGCGTTCTTGTATGGGCGGAAGATAACCGCTTTGCCATCCGCATGCTTGTACGCTTTCAAGCCTTCGAAGAATGCCTGACCATAATGAAGTACAGACATAGCAGGACTAAAAGACATATCGCCGTAAGGGACAAGCTGAAAGTTCTTCCATTCACCATCCTCATAATCCGCCAAGAACATGTGGTCTGTAAATACCTTCCCAAAAGGAAGATCTGTGAAATCTGTATCCTTTAAACGGGAAGCAGAAGTCCTGGTAATTTTTATATCTAACGTATCAGTCACGACTGTATGTATTATTGTTGTTATTTCAAAGTTAAGGATTAATCACATATTCAGGGGCTTACGACTTGCGAAAAATCAGAAAGCTGCGTTAAAACAGAATCCTGAACTTAATCGTCTGGTCGATTTCCTTTAATTCCTTGAGTACCTGCTTGTCATACCGGATGCTCACATCCGTAATGGCATAACCGATCTGTTCATTCGTCATCAGGAACTGCCCGGAAATATTGATATTGTGATTGGCGTAAACCTTGTTGATCTGCGCCATGATACCCGGAATATTCTTGTGGATGTGGATTAGCCGGTGAGCATTACCTACTTTAGGAAGCTGCAGGTTCGGGAAGTTGGAGCTCATATACGTATCGCCCTTGTTGATGAAGTCGGCCATCCGTTTCGGGATAAACTTCACGTTTCTCGGGTTCTGCTTATGATCGTCAAAGATCACAATGCCCATCTCCGTAGCAATGTCGTGCGAGATCTTGTTCTTGCTGTTACCCAGGTAACCGATCGTTTTCAGTTTGACTGCTTTTAACAGCTTGGCATCGCTTACCGTTTCGCCATCTGCCAGCAGGACCATGCCTACATCACCA
The DNA here is from genome assembly GCF_053551015.1 of Arcticibacter sp. Taxonomy (NCBI): domain Bacteria; kingdom Pseudomonadati; phylum Bacteroidota; class Sphingobacteriia; order Sphingobacteriales; family Sphingobacteriaceae; genus Arcticibacter; species Arcticibacter sp. Next base: position 75,544 of record NZ_JBMQOB010000009.1, read on the forward strand.
ATATACTTTTCCTCGAAGGTCTCTTTATGGCGGATAGAAAATCCATCCTTCTTCAGTACCTGTATGGCCTCTTCCGGCACATCGCCAACGATCAGGCACAGGATCCTGTTCTTGGGATAGGAGATCGCCTGCGGGAGCTTGTTTACATAAAGAAACTCATCAAAGCTTGGCGTAATGTGATCAGCCTTCTCCAGGATGCTCTTACGCGCAATGTTTTCCGTGAAGGCGTAAAACTTCTGGATCAAACCGGATTCTTTCAATTGGAAATCGGAATAACCATCGCCGATCCCGTAGATGTTGCCCTCAAGTTGCAGTTGTTTCAGCAGCTTTACCTTGCCACCTTCCTGAGACAGGGGGTTATCCTGGTCGTATCCGGTGATATTCCCTTCTTCATCAAAGGTGAAGGTGTTTGCGTAGATATTTTCGATTTTGATGTCAAACGGAAGCACTACGGGAGTGATAAATTCCTTAAATCCTCCGGAAACGATTAAAACCTCGTCTGCATGTTGTTTGAAGAATTCCCGGTTACGCGAAAAGGATGCGGATACCTTCTTCTTTAGGCGGCTTACCAACTGTTTTAAATGGTCTTGATTGGCATGAAGCAGCTGAACTCTCTTGGTGAGGCTCTCTCTGAAGGACAATCTGCCTTCCATCGCTGCATTCGTCAGGTCTTCAATCTTTTTATAAATCTCCTCCCGCTCAGGATGATCACTTAATGAAATTCGTACCAGTTCATCTAATGCCTCTACCTGTGTAAAAGTGCTGTCAAAGTCAATGATGTAAAAATTCTTCATTAGAATATTTGTATTTAAAAAAGACACGCAAAAATCAGTCCCGAAGCAGGTATCATTCCTTTTGCAGACGATCGCGTGTATATGAATTCCTCAGATGCTCCGTAATCTCCTTGATAGAACGGGAAATGGGTTTGAAGCTGATCTCAGGAAAGAATTTTGCAAGTTTGGCCGACGAGTATGCCGATTTCTTAAAAGCACTTTTGGCGGTATCTCTCGTCAGGCTATATTTTTTGCCGGTTAATATGGAAGCTATTTTTGCCCCTAACAAGCCCAGGAACATATATCCCTTGCTGAGCTCCGTTTTCGGAACCGGTAGTTCGAAGTGTCTGGCTGTTTCGGAGAATAGCTGCTGATAACTTATGTTTTCTCCGTTAACGATAAAGCGCTCGGCGGTGATATCGCTTTCCATGAGCTGGATCATCACCCTGGCCACATCTTCCACATCAACAACGCCGATGGATCCCGGTGTATAATAGCGAAGGCCTTTGCGAACCAGCTCGAATAGCTTGCCGCTGCCCTTATTGCCGGCATTCTTGCCAATAATCACCGAAGGATTGACGATCACTGCATTCAGGCCCTCTGCGATACCGCGCCAAACCTCCATTTCACTTTCATACTTCGATATGGAATACCCTTGCTGGGTGCCGTTGAATTCCCATTGGTCTTTTTCGGTTACCGGTCCGCCGGCCTTGGAGTCTCCAAGCGAAGCGACGGAGCTTACATGAACCAGCTTTTCGACCTGATACAGGAGGCAAAGATCTACCACGTGGGCAGTGCCTTCCTTATTCACCCGCAGCATGGTGGCTTTATCGGCACTGTCAAATGAGATCATGGCAGAGCAATGATATACATGTGTGACCCCTTCAAAAGCCCGTTCCAGTGCGAAGTAGTCCAGTATGTCGGCAGTAAACCACTCAATATTAGATAAGTCCTCGAGAATGTTGGGGATAACGGAGTTCAGACGCTTCAATGCCCTTACCGGCATGCCTCTGTCAAGCAGCTGTTTAACTAATTCTGAACCTAAAAAGCCTGTCGCCCCAGTAACTAAGATCATCCGGCAAAAATTGAATTTGCTTTCAAAAGTAACTGAATTAAATGGATATTTGGAGCGAATATGTCTTTAGTTGATTTTTTCGCGCCGGTTGACGACCGTAAATTCGGTCAGGATGCAGGGTTCTATAGCAGCCAGTTGGGTAGCCAGGTAAGCGTGTTTACGCATGATTTTCCTGAGATTGAGGAGGGTACAGTGGATATTGCGCTGTTCGGAGTGTTGGACGACCGTCATGCGGTGAATAACCAGGGGTGCGCGCTTGCGCCCGACTATATCCGGGAGAAACTCTATAGTCTCCATGCCGGGCCCTTCAAGCCCAGGATCGCAGATCTCGGTAATATCAAAGCCGGGCATACTGTTGCCGATACGTATATCGCGGTCAAGACGGTAGTAAGTGCGCTGGTCAAAGCGAACATCGTTCCGGTGATCCTCGGTGGTGGACAGGATCTCACCTATGCCCAGTACATGGCCTATGAAGATCTGGAGCAGAAGGTAGATCTGGTCGTGATCGATAACAAATTCGATCTCGACGATATCGCCGACGATCCATCGATCGAAGCGTATTCCAACTCCTATCTGAACAAAATCTTTCTGCATCAGCCTAATTACCTGTTTAACTTCAGCAACATCGGGTATCAAACTTATTTCGTCAATCAGGATAGTCTCCGCGTGATGGAGAAGCTCTTGTTTGACGTAAATCGCCTGGGTGATTTCTACAATAAGATCAATGTGGCGGAACCGGTTATCCGCAACGCCAATGTGCTTAGCTTCGATATCTCTGCTATCCGCTCGTCGGACGCGAAGGCGAATGGTAACGCCAGTCCCAACGGCTTTTATGGCGAAGAAGCCTGCCAGTTGTGCCGGTATGCCGGGATGAATGATAAACTCAGCTCTATCGGATTCTATGAATTTAATCCGGCGTACGACAGCGAAGGACAAAGTGCGATGCTGCTGGGACAAATGATCTGGTATTTCATCGAAGGATTTTACCAGCGTAAGCGCGATTTTCCGCTACAGCCTAAGTCGCAGTACATGATCTACCGGGCCACCCTAAAAGATGATTCGCATGAACTGGTGTTCGTAAAGAGCAAAAAAACCGACCGCTGGTGGATGCAGGTGCCTTATCCGTCGGGACACTCCGGAAATGAGCGCTACCACCTGGTTCCATGCCAGTACGATGATTACCAGAATGCCGTAGCGGGGGAGATGCCTGACCTGTGGTGGCGAACCTACCAGAAGCTGGTTTAGCTTCTATCGCTCCTTGAACGAAATCTTTCCGCCGGGAAGCCTGTCTGCCGTACCTGGAGCAGGCTTAACATCCGATGCTGTCACCTGCGGTTTTAGAGGGAGCTGCTTAGCCAGCTTTCTAAGCAAGCGGTTACCCTCGTAGCCCATTACCTGGATGTTGTGGCAACGCTCAGGGTAGGCCTCTTCGCTGAGGATTATGCAACTTACGTCTGCCGGAGAAGCTTCATCTGCCGGATAGGCAGCAATGATCGCACAGGGACTGAAGGCCTTGCTGTTTAGAAGCACGTATTCACCCGTACGGCCCACTTCAGCATACAGCAATAAGGACATGCTGACCAGCACCATGCATGCGGGATCAGCCTGAGCTTTGAGCATGATGCTTGTCTCCGGCATTTTCTCCCCACCCTCGATATCCACATCCTGCATGTCCAGGTACTCGAAGTATTCTTTTCTGAAATCGAAAGCTATGGCCATCAGCCGGATGCGATACCTGTAAGCAGATTTAGGGAAGCCCGTAATTTTCCTCAGGTCGGTTCGGGGGCAGAAGGCAGGGAGGTTAACGGTGATATCTCCCTGTTCATTTCGGGTTGCCGCCGTACTGACCGGCAGCACCTCTGCGAGCTTGCTGTTGCCGTTGAAGTCCATGCCCGCAAGTTGCTGAAGATCGGCATCGTGGAGGTCGCGCTCTCCGGCAGTAGCCGCCAGGCTGCTTCTCAGCGCCCGGTAGACCTGCGCCGTTGTGCGGCTGACCGCTTCCCCGTCCCGGTAAAAGAAGGCCGGTTCAAAGGCCTTGCGAATGACGGCGGCTGCCGAGCTGCTCAGGCCAAACTCCGTTGAAGCGCGTACGCTCTCCTGTGTCTGTTTGAATTTGCGGGGTTTCCCCTGAATGATGTTCTTGTTGCGATACGTGCGATACACTACGGAACCTGCTGTTCCGCGTACTGCTCCTTTGTGATCAATGATAGCCATGTGGTTATTTTTTTTGTCAAGGTAGGCCCGCCAGGGAATAAGTACGATTTTTAGGCGGAAATTTCCCGATTCTTCTCAAAAACGTCGCAAAACAGCACGATTTTCCCTAATTGGTAGAATGAAGATCTTTGCCCGAACAGCTGATTTTTTTGTCTGAGATGAGGCTCTGCTCATCTCTTTCAGGCGAGGTTTTCAGCTTTTTCATCTGTATTTTGCCCAGAAAAAATGATCAGGTAGACCAGCCTTGAGTCCGACTTTTATCAAAGAAGGCGGACTCATCAGAGACGTATCGCCGGCTTTTAGCGCGAACACAGATGTGGGTTGGATACCGGTTTAAAACTGTAAGTTTTAAGGTTAATTGTCTAATTTTAGTCTCTTATCGTATAACAAGGATCCGCTTACGGTAATTACTGCTATCCCTTAACAGACCACTAAAGAACTAAATTGAAAAATCTACTGCTGTCCGCTTTTCTGCTATTGTCTGCAACTCTTTTCGCCGTCCCTGTCCAGAATGTTGATTCGATTTACGCGCGTCTGGATAAGGTAATGGAGAACCGGACTTTATATATGACCAACAAGGAAGAGAAGATCCAGGCTATAAAGCAGCTACTAAATATTGGGAATTTATCCTCCGAACAGGCCTACGATATCAATCTGAAGCTATGCTATGAATATAAGAAGTATAAATCTGACTCTGCGGTATTCTATGTCCTCAAAAATATTGAGATAGCGAAACAGCTGGGTGACCCATATCTCCGCAACAAGGCGGAGATCGAGCTGGCATGGTTGTATTCCACCGAGGGATTATATATCGAGTCGAAGGAACTGCTCGACAATATAAACCGGGCAAGCCTGAGTCCGAAGCTCCTGCCCGGCTATTATGAATGTTATAATGAGTTTTGCAGTCACTATGGACAGAGCAATGGCAACAGTGTCTACTACACGAAAAGCGATCATTATCGTGATTCTTTGTTGATGGTGCTGAATCCCGGATCCCTGAAGTTCCAGATTGCGCAGGCTGAAAACATGCTTTACAAGGGAAAACGTAAAGAAGCGGAGAAGGCCCTGCTTGCGCTGCTGGAGAAAACCACGGATAAGAATCCGGAACGTGCCGTAATAGCCTATTTACTTGGGCGGATGTATCTGAATGAAGGGAATAGCGAACTGCAGAAGAAGTACTTCGCTATTTCGGCCATTACAGATATGGAAAACTCGATCAAGGACAATGCTTCGATGCAAAGTCTGGCGCTTACCTTTTATAAAAACGGGGATGTTGACCGGGCGTTCCGGTTTATAGAAGCCGCTATCAATGACGCCTTGTTTTGTAACGTCAGGTACAGAACGATAGAAGGATCCTCTTTTTACCCCATTATCAATGCTTCGTTTCAAGAAAAGGAGAATAGGCAGAAGGTCGAGCTGCGCCTTTATCTAACCCTGATCAGTATTTTGTCCTTGTTTCTCATAGCGGGTATCATCTATACCTATAAGCAGATGAAAAGGATCTCGAAAATCAGAAAAGAGCTATTCCGTACAAATGAACAGCTGAGCAAGCTCAACACTGAATTGCAGCAGACCAATGGAAGTCTATCGGAAGCAAACCATATCAAGGAAGAATATATCGCCCATTTCTTTGATCTGTGCTCCACCTATATCGATAAACTTGAAAACTATCGGAAGTCCCTGCATAAGAAGGCGACCAATAGCCAGCTGGATGAACTGTTTAAAACACTGAAGTCGACCAGCATTGTAGAGACCGAGCTCGAAGAGCTTTATAAAAGCTTTGATACGATCTTCCTGAACCTTTATCCCAGCTTTGTGCGCGACTTTAATGTTCTTCTGATACCTCAGGAGCAGATCAATCCACGCCACGGGGAACTCCTTAATACTGAACTCCGGATCTTTGCGCTGATACGTCTTGGTATCACCGACAGCGTCAAGATCGCCAGCTTTCTAAGGTACTCACTTCGTACGGTATATAATTACCGGACCAAGGTGCGGAACAAAGCGATTTCCCGCGATAGCTTCGAAGAGATGGTCAAGGAAATCGGGACATTAAAACGCGATTAAGCCCTTCAATCCCGCCCGAACAGGTACTTTTTTCATGTGTTTATTGTTTTTAACATCTTGTAAATCAGATTGTAGTCTTTTTTACCAGGTACTTTTTTCGTGCAATGAAAATCAAGCGTCATTTCTGTATTTACATTTGAGGAAACAACCAATAAGCGACATCTACATCTGCTTCGCTTTCTGAGACCAGTTATTTAGCTAACCATTAAATCATCAATTATGAGGCTTTTATTTACCAAAAGACTTGCTTTGCTCTTCTTTTTTTTAGGATGTGCAATGCCCATGCGCACACTCGCCCAAAATTTCCGGGTAGAGGGTAGCGTAACTGACGCTGCTACCGGCGAAACGCTGATAGGAGTATCGATCACGTTGAAGGGAACAAAGACCGGAACGCTCTCGGGCGTAGATGGGCGCTATTCCCTGCCGAATGTTCCCCCTGGCGCCGTGCTGGTCGTTTCCTATCTCGGGTACGAGCCACTAAATGTTCCGGCAAATGCCGGAAGGATGGACATCCGGCTGAAAGCTTCCAATAATGTGTTGGAAGACGTGGTGGTGATCGGCTACGGATCTGTAAAACGTAGAGATGTCACCACGGCGATTTCCAGTATTTCGACAAAAGACCTTGATCAAAGGCCTATTGTCTCTGCTGCACAGGCCATACAGGGCCGGGCGGCCGGTGTATCGGTGATTCAGCCGAACGGAACACCTGGTGCGGAGATGTCTATACGGGTGCGGGGTACCACCTCCTTCAATGGCAGCAACGATCCGCTGTATGTAGTTGATGGGGTGCCGGTCGACAATATCCGGTTTCTGTCGCCTACCGATATAGAAAGTATGCAAATCTTAAAAGATGCTTCTTCCGCGGCTATCTATGGTTCCAGGGCTGCCAATGGTGTAATTCTGATCTCCACAAAGGCCGGTAAAAGTGGAGAGGCCAAGATTGCCCTGAACGCACAGTTCACCCAAAACAAAGTGACCAACGAAATTGACGTACTCAATTTATCTCAATACAGGCAGCTTCAAAATGAAATCGGCCTTATTGCTCTTCCGGATGGATTGACAGATCAAACCGACTGGTTCGATGAGACCTATAAAACAGGCCAGCTGCAGAACTATCAGGTATCGATATCCGACGGAACGGAGAAGCTGAAATACTATCTGTCTGCAGGATACCTGGATGAAACAGGTGTGCTGAACACTTCCTTTTTCAAACGCTACAATGTGCGGGCGAATATTGATAATAAGGTGCGTAAATGGCTGACCATCGGAGCTAACGTAAATTATGCCGATTATTCAAATAACGGCGTCACGACCGGACTTGGCGCGAACCGGGGAGGTGTGATCCTTTCTGTTATCAATACCCCCACTTATGCACCTGTATGGAATCCGGAAAATACCAACCAGTATTACAATAACTTCTATGGCGCCAGCAATATCACCAGTCCGATAGAAAATATGGCGCGCAGCAGGAACAACCGCGAGAGGGAAAACCGGCTGATTGCTTCCGGAAACGCCTTGTTTACGTTCCTTCCGGAGCTTAACTTCAAAACTTCATTTACCCTCGACAGGAGGAATGCCCTGAACACGACCTTCCTCGACCCTATTTCTACCACATGGGGCCGTAACCAATACGGTGAGGCTTCAGATAACCGGAACATGAATACCGTGCTAACCTTTGACAACGTGCTTACCTATAACCGCACGTTCAGCGAGCACGGGGTTGAGGTGATGGCAGGTTCCTCCTATACAGACTCTGATTATTCTAACAGCTATATCAATGGTTCACATTTCAGAGACGATCAGATTCAGACGCTTAATGCTGCCAACAGGATCGGTTGGAACAATACCGGCTCCGGTGCTTCCCAGTGGGCCATCATGTCCTACTTCGGACGAGTAGCCTATAACTTTGAAAGCAAATACCTCTTAACTGCAAATATCCGTGCTGATGGGTCTTCGCGCTTGCATCCGGATCATCGCTGGGGATATTTCCCGTCGCTATCTGCTGCCTGGAGAATATCTTCCGAAGATTTTATGGACGGAGCAGAATGGCTTAACGACCTGAAGATCCGCGGAGGCTGGGGACAGACAGGGAATCAGTCGGGACTTAACGACTACGCTTACCTGCAGCGCTATAGCATTGGCCGCATCGAGTGGTTTAAGGAAGGACAGGAAAATGCCCTCCCGACGATAAGTAAATCGAACATCCGCACCAAAGACCTGACCTGGGAGACGACTACACAATCAAACGTCGGCCTTGATTTCACGGCATTCAGGAACCGCTTGACGGTGAATCTGGACTATTATTACAAGAGAACCACCGATATGCTGATGTCCATTGACCTGCCGGCAGGCTCTGCCGCTGCAAATACCATGCAGAGGAATGAAGGAGTGATGGTGAACAAAGGATTTGAAGTGCTTGTAAATTCGCAGAATGTAAAGGGACCTTTCACGTGGAACACGGATTTTAATATCTCATTCAACAAGAACAACCTGGAGGATCTGGCAACAAGGAAGATCTATTCGACAGCCACAACCAGCGACGTCATTAATGAGGCTGTTGTGAGGAACGAGCCGGGACGGCCCATGAGCGGGTTCTTCGGATACATCAGCGATGGTGTGGATCCGGAAACCGGGGAGCTGATGTACAGGGACCTGAATGGTGACAGCAAGATATCCTCAACTGACCGGACTTATATAGGTGATCCGAATCCGGACTTCATATTCGGGTTGACCAACTCATTCTCTTATAAGAACCTAAACCTGAGTGTTTTCCTTCAGGGCTCCTACGGGAACGACATCTTCAATGCTTCACGTATCGAAACAGAAGGGATGTATGATGGCAAAAACCAGTCTACAAGGGTGCTTGACAGATGGAGAGTGCCGGGGCAGATCACAGATGTTCCCAGAGCCGGTTTTGAGCTGAGGAACTCCAGCTACTTCATTGAAGACGGAAGCTATCTGCGGGTCAAAAACGTGTCGCTCTCGTACAATGTGCAGGGGCAGCTTCTGAAGAAGTTGAAAATAGCCCGTCTGCAACCTTACATCTCTGCAAGCAACCTGCTGACCTGGACCAACTATTCAGGGATGGATCCGGAGGTGAATCAATGGGGGAACAACGGAGCGGTACAGGGAATCGACTGGGGTACCTATCCGCAGAGTAAGTCTTTCGTGTTTGGGCTTAATGTTGAATTTTAAAAGCTAAGCAAATGAAAATCAGATATATTTATCACAGCGTAATCCTGGCTGGATTATTAGCCGTCACCTCATGCTCATTAGTCAAAGATCCGGTAGACACATATTCAGATGTCACCGAAGGAGAAGAGGAACCGGGAGTAACGGTTGTATTTAAAGACAAGGCTGCGGTTTTAAGCCATCTCACAACCCTCTACAATCAGATGCGCGACCGCCAGGAACACTGGTACCTGGATATGCTGCTGGTTGCAGAAGCACATTCGGACAATGCTTACGCCGGAACAACCGGAGCAGAGGTTGTGCCTTATGAAAATAACTCCATTGAAGGGTCTAACTCAGTTATTAACCGCGACTGGAACCGTTATATGGAGGATGTTGCCCGTGCGAACCGGCTGATCAATAATGTCGATTCGGTTGCGGATAACTCGTTTACCACGGCGGAGCGGGAGGAGATCAAATCGCAGGGGAAGATTTTCAGGGCGATGGTGCTTTTCGATATGGTGCGCCTTTGGGGATCCATTCCGGTTGTAACCAAAGAGGGAGGAAACATTACGGCCGAGAACCTGGAAGAGGTTTATGACGACTATTTTCCCGCTCAGAATACGGAAGAAGAGGCATACAAGCAGATAGAAAAAGATCTTACGGAGGCACTTGTTTCCGCACCGAACAACAGCGCGGCTAACAAGACGCTTTTTACCAAGTCGGTCGCACGGACCTTGCTGGCCAAGGTGTATGCGGAAAAGCCGCTCAGAGATTATGCGAAGGTCATCCGCTATGCGGACGAACTTGCTGCAGACGGCTTTGATCTGGTGGCTGATTTCAGTGATCTGTTTGGGATGAATGCGGCAAAAACGGATGCCAAGGCAAGGAATACAAGAGAAAGCATCCTGGAAGCTCAGTTTGTTTCAGGAAGCGGAAACTGGGTAACCTGGATGTTTGGGCGCGATCTGACGAACTATAACAACAACTTCACCTGGGCTAAATGGATCACGCCATCCAGGAGCCTGATCAAGGCCTATCAGGATGAAGGAGACCAGAAACGTTTTTCCGAGTCGATAGTCTATTACCAGACAACATGGAGTAATTACTATCCTTCAAGTAATTACCCCTTCATGTATAAGACACGATCGGCTTTCAACAGCATTATCAAATACCGCTATGCCGACGTGCTCCTGTTGAAAGCAGAGGCCTTGATCATGGGCAATAACAGCAACCTGTCTGCGGCTGCCGACATCATCGACAGAATAAGAGAGCGTGCCGGCCTTGGAAAGCTTCCAAATGCGGTGCGCAGCAACAAGGATGCTATCTTGAACGCACTGCTGAAAGAGCGCAGGCTGGAGCTCGCATTCGAGGGGCAACGCTGGTTTGACCTGGTGCGGCTGAACAAGGTTGAAGAAGTCATGAACGCCGTCTTTGCGAAAGATCCCGGAAGAAAGGCGCTGATCTATCCTTTCAACCAGAGCTCCTACCGCTTGCCAATACCTCAGGCGGTGATTGATCAAAATCCTAAACTGATACAAAATCCTGGTTACTAATACGATGAAGATGAAGAAATACATGCAGAATTTAAAATGCGTAGCGTTAGCGCTTTGCCTCCTGGGCTCTATCGTCACAGCTTGCGGCACAGATAAAAGCGAACCGGAGAAACCTGTAGATCCGGAAGTACCCACAAGCGGCGATGTTACCCTTTTTGTAACCACCGCTACCAGGTCGCAGGACTTTGCAAAGAAGTTTATTGATTTCAGCAGCAAATCCAATATGTCACCGAATACCATCACCTTGAATCCCACTCAAACCTTCCAGTCTATGGATGGTTTCGGTGCTGCCATCACCGGGTCGACCTGCTTTAACCTGATGAAGATGTCGCAGGCCGACAGGACCAGGTTCCTGAAGGAAACTTTCTCAGAAACGGAGGGAATGGGACAAAGTTATGTGCGGATAGCCATCGGGTGTTCTGATTTTTCATTAAGTGAGTACACCTGTTGGGATACCCCCGGAATCGAGAATTTCGGACTTCAAAATGAGGAGAAGAGCTATATCATTCCCGTTTTGAAGGAGATCCTGGCGATCAATCCGCAGCTCAAGATCCTGGGTTCGCCCTGGACACCTCCGCGCTGGATGAAAGTTAACAACCTCAAGGATCTGCAGCCGTTCAACTCATGGACAAGCGGGCAGCTTAATCCGGCTCACTATCAGGATTACGGGACCTACTTTGTGAAGTGGATACAAGCTATGTCTGGGAACGGGATTAAGATATATGCCATTACGCCACAGAATGAGCCATTGAACCGGGCAAACTCCGCGTCGCTGTACATGAGCTGGGAGGAGCAGCAGGCATTTGTGAAGACGGCGCTTGGACCGAAGCTTAAGACTGCCGGGCTGGACACGAAGATTTACGTTTTCGATCATAATTACAACTATGATGATATTGCCTCTCAAAACGACTATCCGGCAAGGATCTATGAAGACCCTGCTGCGGCAGCCTATATAGCGGGAGCTGCATTTCATAACTATGGAGGAGACAAGGCGGAGCTTGCGGATATTCATAACAAGCGCCCTGAGAAGGAGCTAATCTTCACTGAAACATCCATCGGCACGTGGAACGACGGGCAGAACCTTGCAACCCGCCTGATGGAAGATATGAAAGAGGTGGGCCTGGGAACGATTAATAACTGGAGCCGTGCGGTGATCGTATGGAACCTGATGCTGGATACTGAACGCGGTCCGAACAGGGCAGGAGGGTGCCAGACCTGTTATGGTGCTGTAGACCTCGCGAAGTCTGATTACAAGACCATCAAGAAGAACTCCCATTACTACGTGATCGGACATTTGTCGGCAGTGGTTAAACCGGGTGCCGTCCGCATAGGCACAAGCGGGTATTCAGCAGAAGGCGTTACCTATTCCGCATTTAAAAACCCGGATAATACCTATGCATTGGTATTGCTTAATAATACCAATGATATTAAGAAAATAACATTGAGCGACGGATCGAAGCACTTCAGCTATGATGTGCCGTCCAAATCTATTGTGTCATATCGTTGGAAGTAACAAGAAAGACTATGAAAATACATATAGGAATCGTAATGCTTGCTCTGGGAGTAATGCTTTTCGGCTCATGTACGAAAGAAGATACGACGGCTCCCGGCAATCCGCTTATAACACCAAAGACAGAGTTCAGCACTGCGCATTTCGGCGACAGCCTGGAGTTTAAAGTAGACGTATCCGACGAAGAGGTGCCTCTGTCAACCCTGAAGGCGCAGCTCTTCTATAGCGAGGAGATGGTCTCTGAAGTGGTTATCCGCACCAAGGCCAATGGCGAGTACAGCGGGAAGATCTACGTTCCCTATCTGGCCAATGTTCCTAACGGAACAGCGACGCTGAAGCTGGTGCTGCAGAATATCCGCCTGACGGTCTCTGAAAAGGAGATCGATCTGCCGTTGACCCGCCCTGATTTTCCGTATCTGACGCTGGTCACTGCAACGGGTGAACATCGGATGAACAGGCTGAATATGTATGAATATTCGGCAAATGAAGTGTTTCCATTCTCCGTGAAGGGCTACATTAAAGCACCAAAGGTGGGGAGTGCCGGTAACGAGATGACCTTTGGCTGGGAAGATAATGCTGTGGCATTGGGATCTGTGAGTGAGATCCCTTTTTCTAACTCATCTTCCGGAAGATATTCCATTTCATTTAATACGTTCAATTATCAGGCCTCTCCTTTCATCATCGCTTATGCGGTAAATGGAACAGTAATGGACAGGATTGATGATAACAGGTTCAAGGCTGAGCTGAATTTTACGAAGGGACAGGACGTTGTAGTGGATGGTATAGAGGACTTTAGCAGCTGGTTTATTGATCCGGATTACGTCAGCAAAGATGCGAACGGTAAGCTGAGCTTCCTGCCGATGACCGGGAAGTACCGTGTGACCGCAAATTTCACGCTTAAGTATCTTGTTGTGGAAGCCATGAATGGTGCGGGTCTGGCTACCTTGCAGCCTGACGGAACAGGAGCAGTCTGGATCATTGGAGAGGGTATTGGTAAGCCTGATATTGCCACGAATCAGGTGGGTTGGAATACGGATAACGCACTTTGTATGGCACCGATGGGAAATAAGAAGTACCAGATCAGCGGAGTTGCCGGAACTACCTTCAGAGCCGACAATATCAACTTTAAATTTTTCCATCAGAAAGGCTGGGGCGGTGAGTTTAAAGACGCCAATATTAGTACGACAAGTGATCTGATCTTCATCGGTAATGGCAGCAACGGCAGAGACTCAGGGAACCTGGGCATTGTTGCCGGCAAAACGCTGGAGACAGGTGCAACCTATGTGTTAACTGTTGATTTAAGTGCCGGGAATGATAAGGCGGTATTGACCGTAACTAAGAAGTAGAATAAGGTGTTTATCTTGCGGCGTGAGTTCGGGCGACGAGAGCCCGGCTCACGCTATTGCTAACCCGTTAACCTGGATAAATTTTATGAAAAAGTATCGTCTTATTCTTCTCTTATTGCTGTTTACAATTCGGATAAACGCTCAAACTTCCGATGAGGCCCGTTATTCTACAAAGAAAGATGTGTCTTACATCGGAAATAAGGAAACAGATGCTTACAGGAAAGAGCGTTGTAATCTGGATGTCTACTATCCCTTGAACAAAACGGGATTCCGGACGGTGGTCTGGTTTCACGGCGGAGGTTTAGAGGGCTCCCAAAAAGAGATTCCCACTCAACTACAGAACAAGGGAATCGCAGTAGTGGGTGTCAACTATCGCCTCAGTCCGCGGGCGAAAAACCCGGCCTACACAGAAGATGCTGCTGAAGCCGTTGCCTGGGTGTTCAAACACATTGAGCAATTTGGCGGAGATCCAGCGCAGATCTATGTTGCCGGTCATTCTGCAGGGGCATACCTCGCGCTGATGGTAGGAATGGACAAATCTTATCTTCAGAAACACGGTATTGATGCGGACAAGATAAAAGGGCTCATACCAATAAGTGCCCAAACAGCAACGCATTACACTATTCGAAAGGAGCGGGGACTGGATATGAAGGTTCCAGTGATAGACAGGTACGCTCCATTAGCTCTGGTCAGAGCTAATCTTCCACCGACGTTTTTAATCACGGGCGACAGAGCACTTGAGCTCACGTCCCGCTACGAAGAAAATGTTTACTTGCTTGCGCTTCTAAAAAATGCCGGCAATGAAAACATTAAGCTCTATGAACTTCCGGGCTTTGACCACGGAAGTGTTATGTCTCCAGGCTGCAGTCTTCTGCTGGAATGGATCAAACAATTTAAATAATAAAGAAAGTTATGTTTAAGCCTATTAAGCCGTTTTTTACTCTTCTGTTAATGGTGAGCCTGGCTGCCAAAGTTTCAGCGCAGGAAGATTTACCCGTTTACTTGAATGAAGCGAAACCTATAGAAGAGCGTATTGAAGATGCCTTGTCGCGCATGACGCTTGAAGAGAAAGTGAAAATGGTTCATGCACAATCCAAGTTTAGTTCTGCGGGGGTACCCCGTTTGGGAATTCCGGAGAACTGGATGACCGACGGCCCACATGGGATCCGGGCTGAGGTGTTTTGGGACGAGTGGGATCAGGCAGGATGGACGAATGATTCCTGTATTGCATTCCCTGCCCTGACCTGTCTTGCCGCCACCTGGAATAAAGAGATGTCTGCTCTTTACGGGAAGGTGATAGGAGAGGAAGCGCGCTACCGCAATAAAAATGTGCTCTTAGGGCCAGGGGTGAATATCTACAGAACCCCTCTCAACGGGCGAAATTTTGAATATATGGGAGAGGATCCCTTCCTCGCGTCGAGAATGGTAGTTCCGTATATTCAGGGCGTTCAGTCGAATGGGGTCGCAGCTTGTGTCAAGCACTTCGCCTTAAATAATCAGGAGACTGATCGTCACACCGTGAATGTCAACGTGGATGATCGCACGCTATATGAGATCTACCTGCCGGCGTTTAAGGCTGCAGTGCAGGAAGGGAAGGCCTGGGCTATAATGGGCGCATACAATAAGTATAAAGGGCAGTGGGCAGGACAGAATCAATTCCTGCTGAATGACATCCTTCGTGGGGAATGGAAATTCGATGGGGTAGTCGTATCTGACTGGGGTGGTATCAACGATACGAAGCAAGCCATCTACCATGGTTTGGATATGGAATTCGGGTCCTGGACAAACGGGCTTTCAGAGGGAGCATCCAACGCTTATGACAACTACTACCTGGCAAATCCTTTTCTTAAATTGTTGAAATCAGGGGAAGTGAAAGAAGAGGAGGTCGATAAGAAGGTACGTAATATCCTCAGACTGGTGTTCCGTACGAACATGAATACGAAAAGGCCGTACGGATCATTTGGCTCGCCGGAGCATGGCCTGGCAGGGAAGAAGATTGCACAGGAAGGAATTGTGCTGTTGAAGAATGCCAATAACAAGCTTCCTATTCAGCTATCGAAAGTAAAACGCGTGGCGGTGATCGGGGAGAACGCGGTTAAGGTAATGACTGTAGGCGGCGGAAGTTCTTCGTTGAAGGCCAAGTATGAGATCTCCCCACTGGAGGGACTCAGAAACCGGATCGGTAAAGAGGCAGAGCTTGTTTTTGCAAGAGGCTATGTTGGCGAGAAGCCTAAAGCGCAGGATGGTTTGAATACAGGGGATGTAGTAGAAACCCGTTCTTCAGAAGAGTTGAGTAAGGAAGCCCTTGATGCGGCGAGGAATGCAGATTTCGTCATCTTCGTAGGCGGTTTGAATAAAAATGACGGACAGGATAGTGAAGGGAACGACCGGAAATCTCTGGGACTACCTTATAATCAGGATAAGCTTATCAGCGCTTTAGCAAAGGTGAACAAGAATCTGGCGGTAGTGATCATCTCAGGGAATGCTGTAGCCATGCCATGGGTGAACGAGGTTTCGTCTATCGTTCAGGGCTGGTACCTGGGTTCTGAAGCCGGTAGTGCCCTCGCATCTGTATTGGTCGGTGATGTAAATCCATCAGGTAAGCTTCCGTTTACCTTTCCTGTAAAGCTGGAGGACAATGGAGCACATAAGTTGGGAGATTATCCCGGAAAAGGCGAGCAAACATACAATGAAGGCCTGTTTGTGGGCTATCGCTGGGCGGACAAGCATCAGATCAAGCCTCTTTTCAGTTTTGGTCATGGTTTAAGCTATACCAGTTTCGCGTATGGAAAAGCTTCCGCAGACGGGCGAGATTTGAATGCCGATGGGAAGATCACATTCTCTGTCCCTGTTAAAAATACAGGCAAGCGGGAAGGCCAGGAGGTTGTGCAGCTGTACATTCATGATGTACAGTCATCTGTCCCCCGCCCGCTTAAGGAATTGAAGGCTTTTGAGAAAGTCAGTTTGAAAGCAGGGGAAACGAAGATTGTTAAGTTTACGATAGATAAGAGTGCCCTGAGCTTCTTTGACGCCGGCAAGCACGACTGGGTTGCCGAGCCTGGTGAATTCAAGGCACTGATCGGTGCTTCTTCTACAGATATCCGGCAAACGGTTGGATTCAATTTACGATAAGGGATCTTCCGGGGGCGTGAGCACCCATAAAATAAAACAGGGCGGATAATCTTAGTAGAGATTATCCGCCCTGTTTGCGTTGAGGCTCTGCCGGTGTCAGGGTTTCACCAGATCAAATCCCCAGTTCTTTCCCTTTTCTGTTGCGGGAACACCTTTATCCATCCAAACAGGAATAGGAGCACCTTTAAGATAGTGATCGAAGAACTGTTGTTCGCGCTTCTGGATATCCTTTCGGTTTTGACGTTGTACCAGATTATGGGCTTCGTTATTATAGTTCAGCATCCAAACCGGTTTGTTCAGGCGTCTTAAAGCGGTGAACATCTCGATTCCCTGGTACCATGGCACGGCGCCGTCGGCATCATTAGCCATGATCGCCACAGGGGTGTTAACCCGATCAAGGAAGAACAAGGGGGAGTTTTCCTTGTATAGCTCCGGCTTTTCCCAAATGGTAGCACCTATGCGGCTTTGTGTTTTTTCGTACTGAAACTGTCTGCTCATCCCTGTCTCCCAGCGGATTCCACCGTAAGCGGAGAACATGTTGACGACGGGAGCTCCTGCCCATGCCGCTGCATACATGTTGGTGCGGGTGATCAGATGCGCTACCTGGTATCCACCCCAGCTTTGGCCTTGTATACCGATCCTGGATCCGTCAACCCAGCTGTTTTTCTTCAGCTCGTTTACGCCTGAATTGATGTATTCTTCGGCAGATCGTCCCGGGTAACCCGTTTCATACGAGATGTCCGGAGTAAATACCAGATAGCCATTGCTGACGAAGAAGGAGATATTCAATCTGGAGGGTGTTGGTGCCGGTGGAATATAGCGATTCAGATTGTCGGTAACCTTCTCATAAAAGTAAACGATCATCGGGTACTTCCGGTTGGGATCGAAGTTCTCAGGTTTGTATAATACGCCCTCGGCTGAATGGCTGGCAGGCGTATTCCATTTGACGAGTTCGGCGGTGCCCCAGGTATAGTCCTTCTGCCATGGATTGATGCTGCTTAGCTGACGTTCGGAAGAGAATGCCCGTGACACATATAGATCAGGTGACTGGGTATAGCTTTCTTTACGATAGATCATCAGGGAGCTTCCAGAAAGCAGGAACGGACGTGAATATCCTACCGGACCCATAGCTAACTTTCGCGGAGCGTTGTTAGCTGTAAGGGTGGTGCTGTACCATCCTGCTTCCTTTGTTATGTTGTTAAAGGCATCGAGGTATAAGGTTTTACCAGATTTTACGATATCGACATCCGGTTTCAATCTGTCTGTGCGACTTTTCTCCAGATCGTAGTAACGGAAGGTGATCTTGTTTTTTCTGCCGTATCCTGCGGTAACATTGTATGCGCCGGTGTTCTCGAGAGGAAACTTCCAGATATCGTACCGGTCATAGATCAGCACACTCTTGTCCTCCGCTTCAAATGCACAGAGGCCATAAGGAGAAGCTTGGTCTGGAACGTCGTTTTGCTCGTCGTAAAATGCCTGTTTCAGGTGGCCTGTGAGGGATTTCCGACTTTTAGTGTGCACATTGTAGGAATACCAGTTATTGTCATGGCGGTTGTACCATACGACATGCTTCCCAAGAGGTGAGAAGTCGGGTTTATCTTTAATCCCTTCGGCAATTTTGATTTTGCTTCCATCTTTCAGGGAGATCAGGTAGATGTCGCGATAGCCTGAACCTTCCCACTGGGTAGATATGCGATGTCCGGCATTGCTGTAGCCGAGAGCATAGTCTGCGTTCCCTTCATTGCCGGGTTGCAGCTCTGTTATATCTTCATCGGCAAGCTGCACGATGCGGGTGGGCTGATCCAGGTGGATAACTGCCCTGAAGCTGCGTTTCAATTCTTTTTCGAGGTTCTTCAGCTGCATCGGTTGCAGGTAGTCGTCCTTATAATTCCAGATGTCCAGCTTTGCATTTTCAAATTCGATCAGGCTGGTATCTTTAGGTGTGGCTATCCTGGAGGTGCCAAAGAATAGTTTTTTGCCGTTGGCGCTGAACGTCGTTTTTCCGTTCGGACTTACTTCCCAGTCTTTCGGTATGCCTGGGGTGGCACTGCCGGCAAGGACTTTTACGCTGTCCATTTTCAAGGTAAAGTATCCGAGTTCCTGTTTCTTCACATCCGGCTTTTTGACGCGCGTTTCCATGGTGAAGGCGAGTTGTGTTCCGGCTTCGTCGAAAGCAAGATTGCCGTAGTCGCTCCGGCCCTCAGACACACGGTGTGTGGTTGCGCGTGGGGTATCATAGACGTATAGGCCACTGCGGGATGTAGAATCTTTTTTAGAAGCTGCAGTAATATAGGCCAGCAGTTTTCCATTGTTACTCCAGATGAACTCTTTCACATTGGTGATCCGCTTTTCCGCTTTGGTGATCAGCTGGTAGATGATCAGGTCAGCTCCGGCCTTTTTAGTACTGTCTGTTGGGTGCAGCTGGATCGCTACAGCCTGTGAAGATCGTTCGGGTAGTGAAAAGGACTTTACGTTTGAAAATTTTTTTACTCCGGGCTTTCCATTTTCCACTATGCCGAGGGAGTCTTTGGGCATATCGAAAGGCTTCTTTTTCTTTATCCGGGCTGTACGGACTTCCTGAAAAAAGGGGTTGATCAGAAAGATAGTAAATTGAGAGTTGGCGCTAAATGTAGCCTCTTTTACACGTGGAACATGCACAACATGATTTCCGCTCAGGGAATGAATCCTGAGTTCAGCATCTCCCTCCTGGGGTACAACTGAGTAGGCTACCCATTTCCCGTTTTTAGATATTTCTTCAGACGAGACGGACTGCCAGCGGTCATAGACGCCATGATCAAGAGGTTTTTTGGGAGTTTGCGCTACCGCAAGCATGCCGGAGAAGCAAAGGCTTAAGAGCAGACCTAATTTCATATGATTTGCTTTGATTATAAAAAACAGAAGGCCGGGAGCCTTGGTGGTCCCGACCTTCTGTAAAATTGGAAATTATTATTTTATTTCGCTATTGAAGTCAGTTTCTTTCAACGGAATTTTCCATGTCCACCGGTTATTTTCTTCAGGCCTGGTGGTAATAGCCAAGGCTGCGATGAAGTTTCCACCATTAGTAGTAGATTTGCGGACGATCGGGTCTCCCCAGCGTTTCATATCGAACCAATCGAATCCTTCGCCCCAAAGCTCAATAGCTCTGTAAGTTTTGATTTCATCAAGTAAAGCCGTTCCAGTCTTTGTGCAGGTATACTGAGGATCGCGACCACTTGATTTGTTTAATCCCTCCAATACCGCCTGAATTTCGGCCGCAGGCTTGTTCTGAAAATATTTAGCTTCTGCTTCGATGAGATACATTTCAGCAGAACGGAAATGGTTCAGGTGACCTACACCCGGAAGATCCTGGGCCTTGATCTTGAACTGCATGTAGGCGTAGACTGCCGCATCAGATTGTAACGCAGGATAGTCCTTGCGTGCCTTCGCCGCCAATGCCCCATCAGCCAGTCCGGAAGAGATCGTGTAGGTGTACCCTTCAGGATTCAGGAAAAGAGACTTACGAATGTCTGTCGACGGTATTTTGGTATACAGATCTTTGCTGATGATCTTAGGGAATGTTCTTACAGCACTTGCACTGGAATTGTACCCGATATAAGAGAAGAATGAAAAGAAATAGAGGGATTCATCAGATGCTCCGTAACTGCTCCAGATCCATTCCTTTGTTGGTAAAGAGAATCCTGATGTGTATTCTGCATTGCTCATCAGCGGGTAGCCGGCACGTGCCTTCACTGCATTGGATTCAGCAGCGGCGTAATCCTGACGGTTCAGTGCAGCTCTTGCGTAGGTTGCGTATGCCACGCTGATATCCGGGCTAAAGTTATTATTTCTCTTTAAGCCAGATGAGGTGTACAGGGAAATTGCCTGATTAAGGTCTTCGTAGATCCGGGAATAGGTTTCGCCTAAAGTAGAGGTCGGCATGTCGCCAGTAGATTCATCCAGTCGCAGTACCAGACCCTGTGAAGCTCCGTTGTTTGAATCGCTCCATCTGTTTCCATATAATTGAGCCAGCATCATATAGCTGTAGGCACGGAAGGTTAAAGCTTGAGCCTTAATGAATTCTTTCTCTGCTTGAGGACCCTGAGCGGCATCTACGCGGGCTACGATCGCATTCGCATTAGCTATAATCTTATAGTAGTAATACCATGGATAATAGTTGTAGATACTGGCAGTAGACTCATTATATGTGTTGTTTATAATGGGCGCCCAGCCCGGAAGGTTAACAAAGAAATGATTACCAGGGTAGTTACCATAGTACATCTTGATTGTTCCTTCTCCGTTGAAGCCCTGGCTATCCAGGTATTGCTGGGTCATCATTTTCGCCAAGCCGTTTACTGCCAGAGCAGCATTCTTTGTTGTTGAGAAAACGGTACTTGTGGCAGTGGCATCCGTCGGTTTGGTATCCAGATACTCTTTCGAACAAGAGGAAAGAGCCAGTGCCGCCAGTAAAATGTAAACTTTAAATATTTTCTTCATCACTTTAAATTCTTATAGTTTGATATTCAATCCCAGTGAAAATACGCGAGGTGTAACGAAAGCGTTGTCAGCCACTCCATTGAATGCCTGCTGCGGGTTCATTCCCTGTAGTTTGGTGAAAGTTGCCAGGTTTTCGACTCCGGCATTTACGGTCATTCCGTTTACATCCAATCTCGACATCCAAGTCTTTGGAAGATTATAGCTCAATGAAATATTCTTCACGACCAGATAGGACGCATCCTGCAGGAAGCGGGTTGAAAGCGCCTGGTTATTTCTGTTGCTTCTGGCGAAGTCAACCACCGGGATACCATCCGGATTAATACGGTTTGCAGATGTTGCGGTCATCCCTTCTGGGACGCCATCCCATGCTTTCAATAGGTCTTTATGCAGCGCACTAACGGTCCCCGACATAGACATCAGCGAGTTATACGAGTAATCCAATGTTTTGCCCCCTAAAGAATACGTAAATAGGGCCGACAGTGTTAGATTCTTAACCGATAAAGAGGTATTGAAGCTACCGAACACATCAGGAATTGCGCTTCCGCTCCAGTCTCTGACTCCATAAGTGCTGAAGTTGGTGTAGTACTGGTCTCCAATCTGCACGAGGTTTGCTGCCGGGATAGCCGCAGCTTTCGGGTTTGACTCACTTACGTTGTAGGCCTTGGTATCTGGTAAGTATAAGGCATCTCCGGTCATCTGGTCAACCCCAACGAATTGGTATGCCCAGAAGTCGTAAACGCTGTGTCCTTCCATGTATTTCTTGGTACCGCTGATAATACCATTTGCCCTGTTTTGCTCAGGAAGCTCAATGATCTTGTTCTTGATGAAAGTTGCATTTATACCAAAATTCCAACGAAGGTCCTGGGCCTTCAGGATATCGACATCTGCAGTAACTTCAATACCTTTGTTTGATACCACTCCTATATTCTGCAGGATAGTTGATTCTGGTTTCGTGGTTGACGTAGCTCCGGCTGAAAGCGCCAGGTTAACATCGAATAGCAGATCTTTTGATCTTTTGTCGAAGTACTCCACATTGAAGTTTACCTTATTAAACAGGCGACCTTCAATGGCGGTACTTAGTGAGCCGAGAGACTCCCATTTTGCATTTTCTGCTGCATTTTGAGATTTATAGAGTGCTGCCAGGTTTGCATTTTGATCTATACGGTATAAGGCATAATGTGCATAATATTTAGCACTTGCATCGTTACCGACCTGACCGTAAGACGCCCTGAATTTCAGGTCATCCACTTTTCCATCCAAAGATTGCATGAAATCTTCCTTCGAGATGATCCAGCTTCCTCCCAGGGACCAGAATTGACCCCATCTGGTATTTCTGCTGAATCGCGCTGTTCCATCACGGCGGAATGAAGCTTCAGCGAAGTATTTGGAGGCATAGTTGTATTTCGCACGGCTTAAGAAACTTTCCAGTCTGTAATTATCCTGATAATCGTAAAGGTCGGTAATGTTTGTAAAGTTAATCAGTTCGGGAGCACCTGCAAAAGTCTCTTTGGTCTTGAAACCGAACATGTAGTTCTGGTTGAAATAGTAATTTTCATGACCTGCCAAGATGTCGACACGGTGATCTCCGAAATTTTTTCCGTAGTTCAATAACTGCTGTACGGTATAATTCTTATTGCGGTAGATCTCGCGGGTTGCGCGGCCTGCGTTTCCTGCTCCGTCACCAATGATCGCATTGTCGTAGCTTTGGTTTTCGCTGGTCCTAACATTCAAATCCCCTTTCAGTGTAAGGGTGAAGTCCTTCAGGAAATTGATGTCTACATAAGCCTGTCCATTCAGCGTATTTCTGAATGTGCGGTCCTTGTTGAGTTCGTTTTCCCAGATCACGTGGCGGCTGGTGTATTGAGGGCGTGCGAATCGCGATCCGCCGTCATACTGCTTTTCGCCATTTTCGTCGAGAATATACTCACCTGTCGCAGGATCATGCAAGTGCACTGGGTAAATAGGGGCAATCTGGCGTGCATACATGAACGGATTCGCGTATGACGCAGCATCTTCGGCCTTTCCTGTTACCTGATTGGATTGTTGGTGTGATCCAGCAAGGGATAAACCCGTCTTGATCCAATCTTTCGGAGTAATATCGCCATTGACCCTTCCTGAGAAACGGTTGAAGTCAGACCTCTTAACAAAGCCTTTTTCGTCCAGATAGCCTCCAGAGAAATAGAGATTACTTTTTTCAGTAGCTGTAGCACCACTTATATTATAGTCCTGCCGGGTTCCCTTTCTTTCGATCGGTGCAAACCAGTCCAGATCGTCCTTGTATCCGTCAAGAATAGCAGCATCTGCCACCAGCTTGCCATTTTCATCAAAAAGCTTGTTAGCCGGTTTGTTGTAGATGTTGTATTTCAGATAGTCAGATACGAGTGATCTGGAAGCCTCTGTATTTGCAGATGCAACAGTAGGATATGTTTTAGAATTGGATGTCAGCAATGAATTCCGGTAGCCTTTCCACATCGTTTCCATGTATTCGTTCGCATTCAGACGCTCATATTCAGGAATCCCCCTGGTATAAACACCCTGGTTGATGATGGCATTCAGGCTTCCACGTTTGTTAGATCCTTTCTTTGAAGTGATGATCACAACACCGTTAGAGGCACGGTTACCATAAAGAGCAGCAGATGTTGCATCTTTTAGAACAGAAATACTCTCGATATCGTTAGGATTGATGTCAGAGATATTTCCGCCATACGGAACCCCGTCCAACACTATAAGAGGATCGTTGCTTCCATTCACGGATGAAAAACCTCTGATACGGATCGTTGCATCTGATCCGGGTTGTCCGAAGGTGTTGTTTACCTGAATTCCGGGTGAAGATCCTTCAAGAACTCCTGTGACGCTGGACACAGGTCTTTTCTCAATGTCTTTGGCCGAGACCGAGGAAACTGCTCCGGTTAAGGATTCTTTAGTGGCAGTTCCGTAGGCTACAACGACTACTTCATTAAGGCTCTGATCAGCAGTTTTCAGGCTGATTTTTACAGCTTTGCCAGGCGTCGCAGTAACTTCTGCGGATTCGTAGCCGATGTAAGTGAATACAACGACCGACTGGGTTCCTTTAATAGGCAGGTTGAACTGTCCGTTTGCTGCTGTTTGTGTGCCGTTAGTAGTTCCTTTTTGTTTCACGCTCACTCCTGGAAGTGGCATGCCATCTGCAGCATCAATTACCGTCCCGGTAATTGTTTTCGTCTGCGCCTGAGCCGTGCCCAGTAGCAATAGTGCAATAAATAATGTGTGTAAAAGTTTTTTCATTTACTTTTTGTTTCGCTTAATCGGGCGAAAGTATCAAATTTTTAATGTCTACAATAAAAGATTGCAATTTTGAAAATATAAGTAACCAAATAATTTTTTTCTCGTAAAAGCCGCCCGTTTGGTCTGTGGTATTGTAGTAATCTGTAAACCAGTACATATCTGAGGTCTTTGCATTGCTCTTAGGCGACTTGTGCCTGTTTATTCCGGCAATGTACCTGTGGCTTCCCCGAGAGCAGGCTCTTGTACAGCTAGCTTTTAGGTGAGTTCGAGATGAACAGATGTTGAGAGTGGTTTTCGCGTTCAGGTTGTGCTGTTTCAAAATAAATTTTTTCACTTTTTCCTGGGAAATCATACGGATTCATACATTCGGACTCACCTAAATTTTTGTCATGAAGACAACTTTATCTAAACTTTTAATCGCAGCAGTATTATGCTGTACGTTCAGTTCATGTGCCACTGTCTTTGGCGGCAGAGTTACGCAGGTGCAAAGAACAAAACCTGCTCCGGGAGAGCCATCCCGTCCGATCAGAGCGGTCGCCTTAATCGCAGACATTCTTTTATTCTGGCCGGGTGCTGTAGTGGATTTTGCTACAGGGGCCATCTACAAGCCAGAGGGCTCTGCCAAGCTGGAGAAAAAGGACGACAGGCGGGAAAACTCAGCGAGTATCGTTTCGGAAACAGAAGTAACATCAAACTAGTCAAAAGAGCCGGGTAATTCCGGCTCTTTTTGTATCAGATGTAGAATGATTGTCTGATTTCTGCATGCTGCTGATCCTGAAGTCTGAAAAAGTTTCGATCTTCGGAAAACACTAATCGGGAGATTGAAACGTTTTCCGTGTATATTTATTAGAATGAAGAAATTATTATTGACGGCACTTGCCTTATCACCACTGGTGATCTTTGCACAAGGTTCGCCATACAAGATCAAAGGGAAAATTGGCTCATTTAACACGCCAGCTAAAGTATTTCTGCTTTACCAGGACGGAGGGACTTCGGTTACTGACTCGGCAGCTGTCGTTAACGGTAACTTCTCTTTCGAGGGAAGTATTTCAGAACCAAGTTCAGGCTTGATCGTTATGGATGCTAAAGGCGTGGGATTTGATTCTCTCAAGTCCACTTCGAAGCCCGACATGCTGAGGTTCTACGTGCATAAAGGGGAATATTCCATTGAAGGCAAGGATTCGCTTGCGACAGCTTCGATCAAGGGAAGTAAAGTCAATACAGAGAATAAGATCCTGAGCGGCAGACTTAAAGATTTATCCGCACAGTTTACTGCATTAGATGCTGAGTACCAGGCGGCATCTGCGGAAAAGAAAGCTTCACAGGAATTTGTAGGAGAATTGCAGAGCAGGTTGGAGAAGCTGCAGGAAAAACAAAAGGAGATTTTAACTCAGTTTGTTAAGGAAAACCCAACGAGCTATGTGAGTGTGAATTCCATCCTTTCTATTGCTGGCCGGGATCCTCAGGCATCAGAGCTTGATCCGCTGATCAAGTCTTTAAGCCCGGAATTGCAGAAGTCAGCCGCCCTTCAGTCTCTCATAACGGCTATGGAAGCCGGTAAGAAAACCGCAATTGGTGCGATTGCGATGGATTTTACGCAAAATGACCCGGATGGAAAGCCGGTTAAGTTGTCGGATTTTAAAGGTAAGTATGTGCTGCTTGATTTCTGGGCATCATGGTGCGGACCCTGCAGACAGGAGAATCCGAATGTTGTACAGGCATACAACAAATACAAGGACAAAAACTTTACCGTACTGGGTGTGTCGCTCGATCGTCAGAATCAGCGGGACGCATGGCTGAAAGCTGTTAAGGATGACGGCCTGACATGGACCCAGGTATCGGATCTGAAGTTCTGGAATAATGAGGTTGCGAAGATGTATGGTATCCGTTCGATTCCTCAGAACTATCTGATTGATCCGACCGGGAAGATTGTTGCGGTAAATCTCAGGGGAGCTGACCTGGAGAAGAAGTTAGCGGAACTGCTATAAAGGAAAAGTAGGTTATGCAAAAACGGGGATCTAATATTAGCTCCCCGTTTTTGTTTTATCTCTTTGAGATCTCAGGTTATCAGATCAGGTCGAAGCCAATGTCTGCACGGAAATATCGCCCGTCGAAATAGATCCTGCCTGCATCCGCAACAGCTTGCTGCACGGCATCAAAAAGGTTGTCCTGTAACGATGTTACAGCCAGAACCCGTCCGCCGGCAGTTTTTACGAGGTTATCTTCCAATATGGTGCCGGCATGAAATGCAAGAGAATCTCTGAGGTTTTCGATGCCGGAAATGGTTTTCCCTTTCATGTATTCTCCGGGATACCCACCTGCTACAAGCATGACCGTCGCCGCGGTCTTGTCGGATATGATCAATTCTTTTTCTGCCAGGTTTTCGTTTGCAACCCCTAAAAGAAGGTCGAGGAAATCGCTTTCTATGCGAGGAATCACGCTTTCTGTTTCAGGGTCTCCCATGCGAACATTGTATTCGATCACGAAAGGCTCGCCATCCTTGTTCATTAGTCCGATGAAAATAAAACCCTTGTATGGAATCTGGTCGATTTTTAATCCGTTGATTGTAGGACGAATGATATCGTTCTCGACCTTCTCCATAAATGCCTTGTCTGCAAATGGAACTGGGGAGATGGAACCCATTCCGCCAGTGTTCAGGCCTGTATCTCCTTCGCCGATGCGCTTATAGTCTTTCGCTTCCGGCAGGATTTTATAGGAATGTCCGTCAGTAAGAACGAATACAGAAAGTTCTATTCCTGTTAGAAATTCCTCTATGACAACTTTGCTGCTTGCTTCTCCGAATTTGGCATCCTGAAGCATGGCAATCAATTCAGATTGTGCTTCTTCAGTCGTTTGGCAGATCAGCACCCCTTTTCCTGCAGCCAAGCCATCTGCTTTCAGTACAACGGGAAGTCTGTGAGTTTCCAGATACGCCAGTCCTTCATTGAGTGTATGAATGGTGAAGGACGCAGAAGCGGCTGTTGGAATAAAGTGACGGCGCATGAAAGCTTTAGAATATTCTTTGCTGCCTTCCAGCTTGGCTCCCTCCTCGCGCGGACCAATCACGGGGATGGTCTTCAGGTCTTCATCTGCGAGAAAATAGTCATGAATTCCCTTTACAAGAGGCTCTTCCGGACCAACGACCACCAGGCTGATATTGTTTTCGAGGACAAAGCTACGAATACCTTTGAAGTCGGTCACTTTCAGGTTTACATTCTGGCCGTATGCGGCAGTTCCGGCATTTCCCGGAGCAATGAATAGTTCATCACAGAGGGGGCTTTGAGTTATTTTCCAGGCAAAAGCACTTTCCCTTCCGCCTGAACCAAGTAAAAGAATGTTCATTTAGCAAAGATATAGGAATTGAGGAAAGGAGAAAGGAGTTTATTTCAGGATGGTTAGGAGTGTGCTGTACGGCATCCAGATTACTGTTGATATTTCCGCTTGGGTATATACTCGGTATATTCGAGCTAACTAACAGGAGCATTGATCTTCTGATCAGTGAAATCGCCACGATGACGGAAACACAGTTTGTCGGCCACTTATAACATGTTCAAAACTGCTGTAAGGAAATCGCTGGGAAGCGCTGCGGGTGGCCTCTTTTCCACGTGCCTGTAAAAACATCTGCCGGTTGCTATTAAATGCAATATCCCTCTTCTAAATCGATCGAAATCATTAATTTCGCTCATTATTATGTCAAATTGGCCGATGTGCTTTACGATGGCGCAGTTGTTGGTCAAATGACACCATTATCAAATTACACATGTTAGGATTTTTAAATAAACTATTCGGAAGTAAATCTGATCGCGATATAAAACAGATTCAACCTATCGTTGAAAAGATCAAAGCGGTTTACCCTACTCTGGCGATCTTATCGGATGATGAGCTTCGGGGAAAGACATTCACATTCAAGAACATTATTAAAGAGGCGCTTGCTGAAATTGATAGTGAAATATCCAGCCTGAAGGAACAGGCGGAAGCTCCCGAGCTTTCAATGGATGCGAAAACTGATCTCTACGAGTCAATCGATAGATTAATTAAAGATCGTGACAAAGAGCTTGAGCGTGTACTGATGGATATCCTTCCGGAAGGTTTCGCTGTTGTTAAGGAGACTGCACGAAGGCTGACAGAAAATAAAAAGCTGGTTGTAACGGCTAATGACTTTGACAGGGATCTGGCGGCACGTAAGCCAAATGTTGTTATTGAAGGCGACAAGGCCATTCACCATAATACCTGGATCGCTGCAGGAACGGAAGTGACCTGGAATATGATCCATTACGACGTTCAGCTGATCGGTGGTATTGTTCTTCACCAGGGTAAAATCGCCGAGATGGCAACGGGTGAGGGTAAAACCTTAGTGGGTACATTGCCTGCTTACCTGAATGCATTAGCTGGTAACGGTGTACATATTGTGACGGTGAATGATTATCTCGCCCGACGTGACTCGGAGTGGAACGGTCCATTATTCGAGTTCCACGGCATGACGGTGGATTGTATCGACAAGCACCAGCCAAATTCAGCAGAACGCCGCAGGGCATATCTTGCTGATATCACCTTTGGTACAAATAACGAATTCGGCTTTGACTATCTGAGGGATAATATGACTCAGAATAAGGAGAGCCAGGTGCAACGTAAGTTGCATTTTGCCATGGTCGATGAGGTTGACTCCGTATTGATTGATGATGCGCGTACACCTTTGATCATCTCCGGACCTATTCCAAAGGGTGATGAGCATGAATTTTATGATTTAAAACCAAGGATCGAGCGACTGGTAAATGTTCAGAAGAACTATATCACCGGCGTTTTGAACGAGGCTAAAAAGCTTATTGCAGAAGGCAAAACAGGCCCGACAGAAGGTGGTCTGGCTTTATTACGTGCACACCGTGGTTTACCGAAGAATAAGGCGCTGATCAAATTCCTGAGTGAACCAGGAATTAAGCAGATCCTGATGAAGAGCGAAAACTATCACATGCAGGATCAGAGCAAGGAAATGCCAAAGGCAGATGCTGAGCTTTTCTTTGTGATTGATGAGAAACATAATCAGGTTGAGCTGACAGAAAAGGGAATTGAGCTGATCACTACATCAGGAGAGGATGCTCACTTTTTCGTAATGCCTGACGTGGGTACAGAGATCGCTGAAATTGAGAAGTCTACTTTAAGCAATGAGGAAAAGATTGCGAAGAAAGACGAGCTTATGCGTGATTTCTCCATTAAATCGGAGCGTATTCACTCGGTTAACCAGCTGCTAAAAGCATACACTTTATTTGAACGTGATGTTGAGTACATCATTGACGAAGGTAAGATCAAGATCGTAGACGAGCAGACCGGCCGTATCATGGATGGTCGTCGCTACTCAGACGGTTTGCACCAGGCTATTGAGGCGAAGGAAAATGTGAAGGTTGAAGATGCGACGCAGACCTATGCTACGATTACCCTGCAGAACTACTTCAGAATGTATCACAAGCTTTGTGGTATGACCGGTACTGCGGTAACTGAGGCAGGTGAGCTTTGGCAGATCTATAAGCTGGACGTTGTGGAAATTCCTACCAACGTGAAGACTCAGCGCAAGGACATGGAGGATAAGGTTTATCGTACCATGCGCGAAAAATATAACGCAGTTGCAGATGAGATCACTGCCTTGACACAGGCGGGCAGACCGGTACTCGTAGGTACTACGTCTGTTGAAATATCGGAGCTGTTAAGCCGTATGCTGAAATTAAGAGGCATCAAGCACAACGTACTGAATGCGAAGCTGCACCAGAGAGAAGCTGATATCGTAGCTGAAGCAGGTACGGCGGGTACTGTTACCATTGCTACCAACATGGCAGGTCGTGGTACGGATATCAAGCTCGGCCCAGGCGTGAAAGACGCGGGAGGTTTAGCTATCGTTGGTACTGAACGACATGAGTCAAGACGTGTTGACCGTCAGCTACGTGGTCGTGCGGGACGTCAGGGAGACCCGGGCTCATCTCAGTTCTTCGTTTCACTGGAAGATAACCTGATGCGTTTGTTCGGTTCTGAGAGGATCGCGAATATCATGCTTCGCATGGGTATCGAAGAGGGAGAAGTGATCCAGCATTCGATGATCACCCGTTCTATCGAAAGAGCACAGAGAAAAGTAGAAGAGAACAATTACGGTATACGTAAGCGTTTGCTGGAGTATGATGACGTAATGAACTCACAGCGTACTGTTGTGTATACCAAGCGCCGGAATGCTTTGTATGGTGAGCGTCTGGAAGTGGATTTGAGTAATACCTTCTATGATACCGTTGAAGATATTGTAACAGAATACAAGGAGACAGCGAATTACGAGGGATTTCAGATGGAGATCATCCGCGTGTTCTCCCTTGATCCGGAAGTTGACCACAGGGAGTTCACTGAAACTTCTATTCCGAAATTAGCGGAGCGTGTGTTTAACAAAGTTTCTGATTTTTACGCACGTAAGAAAGAGGCAATAGCCGGCCAGGCTCTGCCGGTGTTACAGCAGGTATATCAGGAGCGCGGTGATATGATTGAGAATATTATTGTGCCGTTTACTGATGGTATCCGGGGACTTCAGGTTACCGCTAACTTAAAGAAGGCAGTAGAGACTGAGGGACGTGAGGTGTTCAGAGTGTTTGAAAAGACAGTTGTTCTGGCTCTGATCGACGATGCCTGGAAAGAGCATTTGCGTGAAATGGATGAGTTGAAGCAATCTGTACAGAACGCTGTTTACGAGCAGAAAGATCCGTTGGTGATTTATAAGATGGAGGCGTTCAACCTCTTTAAGCAAATGCTGATCTCTGTCAATAAGGATGTAGTTAGTTTCTTGTACAAAGGCGGAATTCCGATGCAGGAATCAGAGGAGGTACGCGAGGCGAGACCTCAGCCTAAGCAGGATATGTCGAAGCTGACGGTTTCGAAGCCTGAACTTGCTGCAGTAGCAAATGATGGCGGTGCTATTCCGGGAATGGAAGATACACGTGAACCTCAGAAGCAAATGCCTGTACGTGCAGAGCAAAAAATTGGAAGGAATGATCCATGTCCTTGCGGAAGTGGCAGAAAATATAAGAACTGTCATGGTGCAGGCTTAGAATAAATTATTAAGATGTTAAAAGATAAAATCCGACAATTGGCGGAGAATATTTACGGCGATGTAGTAACACATCGCCGTTTTCTGCATTCTAACCCTGAACTATCGTTTCAGGAGTTTAATACGGCAGCCTTTGTAAAGTCCTGTCTGGACGAACTGGGCATCAGCTGGCATCCTTTAGCTGGAACCGGAGTAGTGGGTATTATCAAGGGGGACAAACCCTCTGATGAAGTAATCGCTCTTCGGGCAGACATGGATGCGCTACCCATCACGGAGCAGAATGACGTGCCTTATAAGTCGCAGAATGAGGGCGTGATGCATGCTTGCGGACATGATGTTCACACATCGTCATTGCTGGGAACTGCACGTATCCTGCAGAGCCTGAAAGCCGAATTTGGAGGAACCGTAAAGCTGATATTTCAGCCGGGTGAAGAGAAACTTCCCGGAGGAGCCAATATGATGATCCAAGAAGGCGTGCTGACGAATCCGGAGCCACAGGCAATTATCGGGCAGCATGTGATGCCGCTTATCGACGCGGGAAAAATCGGAATCCGGCCAGGCAAGTATATGGCCTCTACAGATGAAATCTATGTTACTGTAAAGGGTAAAGGAGGTCATGGTGCACAACCACAGGAGAATATTGATCCTGTAGTGATAGCGGCCAATATTATTGTCTCCCTGCAGCAGATCGTCAGTCGTATAGCCGACCCGCGGCTTCCCACAGTACTGTCTTTTGGGAAGGTGATTGCTAATGGTGCAACTAATGTTATTCCTAATGAGGTTTACCTGGAGGGGACTTTCAGGACCCTCGATGAGAAGTGGCGTGCTGAGGCTCATACACGAATGAAGAAGATGGCGGAGTCCATCGCTGAGGGAATGGGCGGAAGCTGCGAGTTCAATATCGTAAACGGATATCCTTTTCTTATTAATGAGGAGAAACTGACTGCAGAGATCCGTCTTTATGCTGAAGACTATCTGGGGAAAGAGAACGTTGAAGATTTGAACATCTGGATGGCTGCCGAAGATTTTGCGTATTACTCGCAAGTGACGGATGCATGTTTTTACCGTCTAGGAACGCGGAACGAAGAGCGGGGTATTACATCCTCTGTACATACGCCAACCTTTGATATTGATGAGACCGCACTGGCATGTAGCACCGGCTTGATGGCGTATATGGCTGTTAAGCGTTTGGGGAATTAATATGATGAATCGACTGATCCTGTTTTTATTGCTTTTCGCCGGTACAGCGGGTGCGCAGGAGTACAAGCGCTTTAACCCGGACACGGTTCTTACGGTGCAACTGGACTCAGCAGTGAGTGTTGTGGGTGAACGTATCAACGTACAGATGTTCATCAATAAGGTGACATCTGATACAAGCTTTTATGAGGCGTTCAGAAATATGAAGCGTTATAGCTTTACGGCAGAAAACCGGGTGTTTACGTTCGATAAGAAGAACAGAACAGAAGGTAAGATCTACCGTAAAATCTTTCATAATAACGCCGGCAAGTACAAGCAGGAGATCCTGGCGAAACAGGATAGCGGCAAGCTTTTAAAAAAGAATGGCAAATACCAGTTATATACCGTTGAGATGTTTGATTACATCTTTATGAATGCATACAATTCGGACTTTGTAAAAAGCGAGTCGGCATCTGATGCAAAGAAGAAGGGAAATGAGTCTTATAAGGATAAGTTAAAGACACTTCTTTTTACGCCGGGGAAGCCTGTTAAAGGGGTGCCCATTATCGGAGATAAGACACAGATTTTCAGTGCCAACATGAGGCAGTATTATGATTATACCTTCTTTAACGGAACTTATCTCGACTCTATTCCTATTTATACATTTCGTGTGAAGGTAAAGGATGACCTGTCGGGCTGGACCAAAAGCGGACTGATGATTAAGGAGCTGAATACGATATTCGATAAACGGAATATGCAGATATTGGGACGTTCTGTGGATATGAAGTACGGGAACCTGGCATTTGACTTTGACGTGAAGATGAATATAGAGATGGGATATTTTGACAAGGGAGAATCCATCCTTCCTACTAAAATATCATACCAGGGAAACTGGGATATTCCATTTAAGAAGGAGGAGCGGGCAAGCTTTCTCATCCTCCATAAGGGCTACAAAAGAGAAAAATAGCAGGTTTTTCTATGATTCCAAAAGAGACAGTCGATAAGATCCTGGAAGCAGCGAGGATTGAAGAGGTGGTGGGAGACTTTGTGCATCTCAAGAAAAGAGGTACCAGTCTGATCGGCTTATGTCCCTTTCATAATGAGGCGACTCCGTCCTTCCATGTCTCTGTAAGCAAAGGTATATACAAGTGTTTTGGCTGCGGCAAGGGAGGTGATTCGACCCGGTTCATCATGGACCATGAGAAATATTCATACCCCGAAGCGCTCCGATATATTGCGAATAAATACAATATTGCAGTAGAAGAGGTTGTTCAATCTCCTGAGAGGCAGGAGGCTGACCAGCGTCGTGAAAGTCTATATGTAATATCCGCACGCGCAGGAAAGTTCTTTCAGGACACCATGTGGAACACCGATGAGGGTAAAACCATCGGGTTGGGTTATTTCAAGGAGCGTGGTTTTCGGGATGATATCCTCAAGAAGTTTGAGCTTGGATATTCACCGGATTCCTGGGATGCGTTTATAGAGACGGCTCTCCGCGAAGGGTATAAAGAAAATTTTATAGAGGATGCCGGCCTTGCTATCCGAAACGATAAGGGACGGCTGTATGACCGGTTCAGGGCGAGGGTATTATTTCCCATACATAGCTTCACCGGCAGGATCATTGGATTTGGCGGAAGAACACTGAAGACCGATAAAAAGGTCCCCAAATATGTCAACTCTCCCGAGAGTGAAATCTATCACAAATCCGACGTTCTATATGGTCTTTATTTCGCGAAGAAGGCTATCCGGGATGCAGATAACTGCTATTTAGTTGAAGGGTACGCCGACGTGCTTTCTGTGCACCAGGCGGGTATTGAAAATGTGGTGGCCTCATCGGGTACATCGCTGACTTCGGGGCAGGTTCGCCTGATCGGGCGTTTTACGAAGAATATTACCATTCTGTATGATGGTGATGCCGCGGGTATCAAAGCATCATTACGCGGGCTCGACATGATCCTGGAGGAAGGGCTGAACGTGCGTGTTGTGCTGTTCCCTGACGGGCATGATCCCGACTCGTACGTACATAAGCTCGGCAGTTCAGCTTTCAAGAGCTATATCGAGAAGAATCAAAAAGATTTCATTCTGTTTAAGACCTCCATTCTTTTGCGGGATGCGGGTAATGACCCTATCAAGAAGGCAGGTGTTATCAGGGAGGTGGTGGAAAGCATTGCCAAAATTCCCGATAGTATCAAGGCTTCGGTTTTCGTGAGGGAATGCAGCTCCCTGATGCAGATTGATGAGCGTTCATTGATTACGGAGCTGAACAAGCTGCGTCAAGGTAAGATGAGGACTCCGCGGCAGGAAGAGCCGGTGCCATTGCCTCCGCCGGATGAAATGGATTTCGGTGCAGAGACACGCGTGGCGGAGCAGCTGCAAGAAAGGGAGATCGTCCGGTTGCTCTTAAACTACGGTCATGAACTGGTGCACTGGGATGGAATAACGGACACCTATATTGCGCCCTATGTGATCTCGAATATGGCGGATGTCTCATTTGATGATCCGGTATGTAAGGCGATTATTGCCGAATATGCCGCCCGTATTGAGCAGGGAGAACTGCCGACCGTTCAGGATTTTATCCAGAGCCAGGATCAGCAAATTGCCGACCTTACGGTTTCGCTGATGTCTTCCCCTTATGTGCTGAGTGACAATTGGTACGATAAGCGGAAGATCTATGTGAAAAATGAAACGGAGAATATGCGCGCCACTATTCTGGGGGGGATATTTCATCTGAAGAAGAGAAAGGTCGACGATATTTTGAAAAGCATCCGGGATGAGATACAGAACGAAAAGGATGAGGATAATCAAATGATCCTGATGCAGCGCTACTTACGTGTCAAGGAAGTCGAGAAGGGGATCAATAGCTTTCTGGGTTCTGTAGTTGTAAAATAATGGCGGAACATAATCAGCTTGGTCAATATGGAGAAGGGCTTGCTGCTGATTATCTGCAGGAGCTGGGTTTCCGGATTATCGCCAGGAACTGGACCTTTGGAAAAGCAGAAGTAGACATAATAGCGTCTTTTGACCGTTATATTGTTTTTGTTGAAGTTAAAACCCGGTCGGGTACCGAGTTCGGGTTACCGGAAGATTTCGTGTCGCCATCCAAACAGAAACGTTTGCAGTGGGCTGCGGAAGGCTATATTTATCAGCATGATTACAGGGGAGAGATTCGTTTTGATATTGTATCTGTGTTGTTTGATTCGAGAGGAAAATATAAGATTAACCATATCGAAGATGCGTTCTGGGGATAATTACTAAAGTTTAAATGAAAAAGACTGCTATTATATTTTGTTTGTTCGTTTCTGTGTTTGCATCCTGCAAGCGAGAGTTGACCCAATCGGCGTATTTTGTTTCGCCGGAGGAGGGGAACCGCATCAAACGGGGTAGTACCCTTACCTTGCGCTTAGGTGACGTTGGTACATTCGATTCTGTACAATATCTGCTGGATACCACCTATGTAGGAAGTAAGCAGGATACCGGAGCACTGAGTGTTTCCTCAGCCAATCTGGGTTTGGGGATCAGGATAGTGACAGCGAAGATTTTTCACGGCGATGATGTGAAGGAGACAAGCACAAACGTAGTTGTATTGCCTGAAAACGCTCCTCTGCGTTATACCTATCAGGTTGTAAATTCCTTTCCACATGATTCTTCTGCTTACACACAAGGGCTCGAATATCACGAGGGCATCTTTTATGAAAGTGATGGAGGATATGCGTCGCAAGGGGACATAGGAGGGTCAAGTCTGAGAAAGGTGGAACCAACAACAGGAAAGGTGCTGAAGAAACTGGATATGCCGGAGAACGTTTTCGCAGAAGGAATTACGCTGGTTGGGGACAAGCTGATTCAGCTAACCTGGCAGAACCGGATCGGCTTTGTTTACAACAAGTCGACTTTCGAGAAGCTGGCAGAGTTTCCGTACCAGGCGAGTGCTGAAGGCTGGGGACTGTGTTTTGACGGCACCAAGATCTATAAGTCGGATGGGTCGAACAGGATCTACACACTTAATAAAGACAGCTATCTTGAAGAGGGCTATGTAGAGGTTTATGATCAGAATGGACCAGTTGAGATGCTGAATGAGCTTGAATGGATAGACGGGCAGATCTACGCCAACGTATATGAGACAGATCGGATCGTCAGGATCGATCCGCGTAGCGGAGCGGTGACCGGTGATATCAATATGGCGGGTTTACTTCCTGCGAAGGATCGCTTCGAGAATACGAATGTGCTGAACGGCATTGCCTGGGACGCTCAAGGAAAGCGGTTGTTTGTAACCGGGAAGAAATGGAATACCTTATTTGAAATCAAACTCAAGGAAGTCCAATAAAGAAACTGTTGAATAACAAAAAGGGCCGGATTCTATTTCCGGCCCTTTTCTGTTATTATGATCTCCACTCTTTGTATTGGTTGATTAAGCCATTTGTTGATGAGTCATGGGAGCTGATCGATTGGTCGTCTTTCAACTCCGGAAGAATTTTGTTTGCCAGCTGCTTGCCGAGCTCTACGCCCCACTGGTCGAAGCTAAAGACATTCCAGATGATTCCCTGTACGAAGATCTTGTGCTCGTACATCGCAATCATAGCACCCAGGGTTTCAGGAGTGATCTTCCTGAGGAGGATGGAGTTTGTAGGTCTGTTACCAAGAAATACTTTGAATGGCGCGAGGGTAGCGATTTCGCTCTCAGATTTTCCGGCAGCTTTTAGTTCTGCAATAACTTCTTCCTCTGTTTTTCCATTCATCAGCGCTTCTGTTTGGGCGAAGAAGTTGGATAGCAAAAGGGTATGATGCTCGCCAATTGGATTATGCGACTGCGCGGGAGCGATGAAGTCACAAGGAATCATTTTTGTCCCCTGATGGATCAGCTGGTAAAAGGCATGCTGGCCATTTGTGCCTGGTTCTCCCCAAATGATGGGGCCGGTTTCATAGCTCACTGCATTACCGTTGCGGTCGACATATTTACCGTTACTTTCCATATCACCTTGCTGGAAATATGCAGCAAAACGATGCATGTACTGGTCGTACGGAAGAATTGCGTGGCTTTCAGCTTCGAAGAAGTTGTTGTACCAGATCCCTAAAAGGGCGAGTATGACTGGAATATTCTGTTCAAACTCAGTTTCCTGGAAGTGCTTGTCCATGGCGTGTGCGCCGGAGAGCAGTGCCTTAAAGTTCTGGAACCCGATGCCGAGG
The DNA here is from genome assembly GCF_053551015.1 of Arcticibacter sp. Taxonomy (NCBI): domain Bacteria; kingdom Pseudomonadati; phylum Bacteroidota; class Sphingobacteriia; order Sphingobacteriales; family Sphingobacteriaceae; genus Arcticibacter; species Arcticibacter sp. The sequence goes on from NZ_JBMQOB010000009.1 coordinate 113,551, forward strand.
GCTATGGATGTGCCGATTGCACTCCAGAGCGAATAGCGGCCACCTACCCAGTCCCAGAAGCCGAACATATTGTTTGTGTCGATTCCGAATGCTGTAACTGCCTGCGCATTGGTAGACAAGGCTGCGAAATGCTTGGCAACATCAGCTTCTGTTGCACCTGATTGGAGGAACCAGTTGCGGGCAGAATGTGCGTTTGCCATTGTTTCCTGTGTAGTGAACGTTTTTGACGCGATCAGAAACAAGGTTGTTTCAGGATCTATGGTTTTCAGCGTTTCCGCGATGTGGGTTCCGTCAACATTAGAAACGAAGTGCAGGTTCAGGTGATTTTTGTAGGCTTTAAGAGCTTCGGTTACCATTACAGGACCCAGGTCAGAACCCCCGATACCGATATTGACTACGTCAGTGATCGGTTTGCCCGTATAACCCTTCCATGAACCACTGATAACAGATTCGGTAAAGGTCTCCATTTTGCCGAGGACCTCGTTAATATCCGGCATTACATCTTCCCCATCCACTAATACAGGAGTGTTGCTCTGGTTGCGCAATGCGGTGTGAAGAACCGCGCGGCCTTCCGTCTCGTTAATCTCTTCTCCGTTAAACATCGCATTGATCGCATCCTTCAACCCGCATTCATGTGCCAGCTGAATAAGCAGGGCCATGGTCTTGTCGGTAATGCGGTTTTTTGAATAATCAAGAAGGATATCGCTAAACTGGATGGAGAACTTTTCGAAGCGAAGAGGGTCCTCGCTGAAGAGATCTTTCAAGTGTTTTTCGCTTATATCAATCAGGTGATCAGATAAATATTGGTAAGATTTTGTGTCTGTAAAGTTTACTCTAGGAAGCATATGCTTTTATTTTAAGCGAATATAAAACTCCTTTTTTAATTTCTACCTTTGTTCCATGACTAAAGAACAATTGCAGGATTTGAGGGATAGAGCAGCTTCCCTGAGGAGGCATCTTTGACATTGACCGGAAGCTTGATGAATTACATCAGGAACAGGAGCTGTCATTAACTCCTGATTTCTGGGACAACCCTAAGAATGCAGAGAAGGTTTTGCATTCCATACAATCAAAAAAAGTTTGGACAGATGGTATCGTCAAGGTTGAAACAGCCATTGAGGATACGGCGGTAATGCTGGAATTTTTTCAGGCGGGCGAAGCCGATGAAGCCGAGTTGAAAGAGCAGTATTCGAATACGCTTGAGCTCTTAGCAGAGCTGGAGTTTAAGAATATGCTCAGCTCTGAGGAAGATCAGCTGAATGCGGTATTACAGATTACCGCAGGAGCAGGAGGAACGGAGAGCTGTGACTGGGCCTATATGCTGATGCGTATGTACATTATGTGGGCTGAGAAAAATGGCTATAAGGTATCGGAGCAGGATTTGCAGGAGGGTGAGGTTGCAGGAATTAAGTCTGTAACGCTGCAGATTGACGGCGAATTTGCCTATGGCTACTTAAAAGGCGAGACGGGAGTACATCGTTTGGTGCGCATTTCTCCATTCGATTCAAATGCCAAGAGGCATACCTCTTTTGCATCTGTGTATGTATACCCCTTAGTTGACGATACGATTCAGATCGACGTTAATCCCGCAGATATCGAATTTGAAACGTTTCGATCAGGCGGAGCAGGTGGTCAGAACGTGAACAAGGTAGAAACTGCGGTTCGCCTGTACCATAAGCCATCTGGTATTATTATCAAGAACCAGGAGTCCCGCTCTCAGCTACAGAACAAAGAAAATGCGATACGCTTACTGAAGTCGCAGTTGTATGAAGCTGAATTGCGTAAGCGCATGGAGACGACAGCGGCGATTGAGGGATCTAAAAAGAAAATTGAATGGGGATCGCAGATCAGAAACTATGTGCTGCACCCGTATAAGCTGGTAAAGGACCTTCGGACGAATCATGAGACTTCAAATGCTCAGGCCGTTCTTGACGGCGACCTGAACGATTTTCTGAAAGCTTATTTGATGGAGTTTTAAGTTCCAACCCTTGTATTAAAGGGTTGGGGCTTGCCCTTCGACAGCTTCGATCAGCTCCGCTATTTCCTGGACTTTCGCCTCATTACCTGCTTTGACGTAAGAAGAGGTGAGGTTTCTCAGTACGCGCCTGATTATGTCTACGTTTGAACACGGCTCGTAGTAATGTTTTTCAGGCTTCAGGCTGAGTTGTTTAAGAAACGAATCGACGTCTCTCTTTCCGAATATAAATCCCTTGTTGAATGCATTTATATAGAACAGGATCTGTTCGTCCTCGGGCACTTCTTCCGACTCGTCTACATAGGCCAGGATGAAATGCTGGGGAAGGTTGACTCCGTAAACCGGTATGTCGAGCTTCTGCGCAATGATGGAATAGATAACCGCAAGTGAGATCTGGTTCCCTTTTTTGCTTTCGAGCACCTGGCTGATATATGAATTATTAGGGTCCTGATGATTGCTTGTGTTGCCGGTAAAGCCGTAGTTCTGATAAAATACATGGTTGATTAATTTTATCTTTTCGGCAGGGCTCATCTCATAGATCATCTGCAGCCAGATATCTCTTTTGATTTCTTCTATCTGGTTGATGATCTTCTGGGGATCCATATCCGGAAACTGGTACCGGTTGATAATGATCATACCTTCCAGAATGTCAAAAGCTCCACTCTGATACCAGAGTTTCAGTTCATTCTTTACTTCACCGAACTGAATTTTATGCACCAGGTTTTCTATTCTTTGCTGAACAAGTACATCGAAAGATTGCTCCCATGAGGATTCGAGAAAGCCTATTATTTCACTGCCGTAAGATAAAATCCGTTCTTCAACATGCCTGGAAATATCCTCATCAGGATCATCCAATAATTTGACCAGTGCTTCTAATTCCTTGTTCATCGGGATCTCATGTTAGAATTTATTAACATCTATATACATATTGAGGTTTGCATCTTTTATGATCTATTCTCATTCGGCAAGCAAAGAAGAGATTGAATTTATCTAATTTTGTGGCCTCATGATCAATATTCAGCTACTTACGTCCTATATACGTCACCGCCTGGTTGCGAAAACCCGCCACGGCGTACATTCTCCATTTGTTTACCGGCTTATCGACGAAGTCATCTACGATTTCAGGCCACGTAAAGAATACCGGGAGATCGAGTCGGTGCGTAAAAAGTTGCTGAACGATGAGCGCTTTATCACCATCACCGATCTTGGTGCAGGTTCTCACGTCAATAACAACAAGCAAAAGCAGATCAAGCAGCTGGCGAAAAACGCTTTGAAGACGCCCAAGTTAGCTCAACTAATATACAGACTAGTTAACGAGCATAAACCTGCAAATATTATTGAGCTTGGTACCTGTTTAGGTCTCACTACTGCTTATATGGCTAAAGCCGGGCGAAATGCCAGCCTGATCAGCATAGAAGGTTGTCCGGAAACAGCTGCAGTAGCGCGGGAGAATCTCGAATCACTTGGAGTGCAGCATGCCGAGGTGAGAACCGGAAACTTTGATCATGTATTCCCGGAAGTCATTGCCGGTCTGGATAAGCTCGATTTTGTTTTCATCGATGGAAATCACCGAAAAGAGGCAACTCTGGAATATTTCAGGTGGTGTCTTCCAAAAGTGCATGAAGGGACCCTGTTGATCTTTGACGACATTTACTGGAGCAAAGGTATGGAAGAAGCCTGGAATGAAATCAAAGCACATCCGCAGGTAACGGTCACCGTCGACCTTTTCTGGATCGGCCTTGTTTATTTCAGGAAAGGACAGGTGAAGGAAGATTTCAAGGTGAAGTTTTAAAAAGCTTCAGCCAATGCGAGGTAGAAGCCGGTTTGACGCGGCTCTCCTCTTCGTTGTTCCCCTACAGCATAGTCCATCCGGAGAGTAAGTCCCCTTCCCGGATCAGCGAAATATCTGACACCAGCACCATAGTTAGGCTTCAGATCATCCACGCCAAAAGATCCGTTCCTGAATACCGTTCCGGTTCCTCCGAATGCAGTAACAGCAAATCTCTTGACAAAGCGGTATCGCAACTCGGCATGCGCTGTAATTAAATTCTGGTCGCGATATCTGCCGGTATAGTACCCCCTCATGATCTGATCGTTGCCCAGCTGAGGTAACAGGTAGAAAGGAAGCTTGCTGCCATACAATCCCTGAAACGTGGACTGGAAGCCCAGTACCAATTTTTCGCTGAGGCGGTTAAAGTTCCGGAAATCTGCTTTTACCAAGCTTCCCGTAAAGTTTTCGGCGCCGAAGAAATCAGGTGCGTACGAATAGTTTAGACGAAGGTAGTTGCCGCGGGTTGTGTAGGTGTTGGTGTTGCGGGTGTCCAGAATGACCGAAGCCCCGAGGTATATTACTTTTCCTGATCTAGTCAGATTGAAACCACCTGTTTCAAAGATCCCTCCGTTAGTTTTGTCGCGGTACTCGTAGTTTTCAAATCCCAGGTTGAAACCTGCGTAAAATCCACGGGTGATTTTCCGCTCCGCTTCAGTATTCAGTACGATCAGGCGTTGTTCGATAGGGTCTTTATCCGCCAGGTTTGTCGTATTCCCTGTGCCGTAGAAGTCGAACGGAAACTTTTTGTACCGCAGTGTCCCTGCGATGTGATACTTGTTGCCTGAAGTCCAGATATCCGGTTTGATGACAAAATTGCTTTGCTTTTTGGTTGTGAACGTAACGATGCCGTTGATTGTGGAGCTTCGCGTTGATGTATCTGCTTTGTCGGTGTAGAAGGATATTATGGATAGCGCACCAAATTCCACTCCTGTTTCCTGGGAGTATGCGGCCGCAGGAAGCGCTATGATGCTTGTTTTTCGACTGGTGTCGCTATCATGCGAAAGAATTTTGCGGATTAGCCGCATTTGAGCGGAACAAATTGTTATTGTGAATAATAAAAAACAAATTAAGAACGAGATGCTTTTCTTCATGTGCTGCGAATATAGTTTTCATACGTTAAAAATGCTACTTTTGCATCTTTAAATACAAAAAATGGAAAGAGGACCTATTTCAAAGTTTATAGAGAAGAACTATCTGCATTTCAACTCTGCAGCATTAGTAGATGCAGCCAAAGGATATGAAGAATTTCTAGAAGAAGGGGGAAAGATGATGATTACTCTGGCTGGTGCGATGAGTACAGCAGAGTTGGGCATATCATTAGCAGAAATGATCCGTCAGGATAAAGTTGCGATCATCAGCTGTACAGGGGCAAACCTTGAAGAAGATATCATGAATCTGGTTGCTCATTCACATTATAAGCGCGTACCTAACTACAGAGACCTTAGTCCTCAAGACGAGTGGGATCTGTTAGAAAACCATTATAACCGCGTAACCGATACCTGTATCCCTGAAGAAGAAGCATTCAGAAGAATTCAACAGCATATACACAAGATCTGGGTTGACGCAGAACAAGCAGGGGAGCGTTATTTTCCTCACGAATACATGTACAAGCTCCTGAACAGCGGTGTGCTGGAGCAGTATTATGAAATTGACCCTAAGAATTCATGGATGCTTGCCGCTGCGGAGAAGAATCTGCCGATCGTTGTTCCCGGATGGGAGGATTCAACAATGGGGAATATTTTCGCCTCATACGTGATCAAGCAGGAGCTGAAAGCGTCTACTATGAAGAGTGGTATTGAGTATATGGGCTACCTGGCAGACTGGTATGTGAAGAATTCAGATGGTAAGGGAGTTGGGTTCTTTCAGATTGGCGGCGGTATAGCCGGGGACTTCCCGATTTGCGTTGTTCCTATGCTTTATCAGGATATGGAGATGGAGAATATACCTTTCTGGGGTTATTTCTGCCAGATTTCAGATTCGACCACATCCTATGGTTCTTACTCCGGAGCAGTACCAAATGAAAAGATAACCTGGGGTAAGTTGGACATTAATACACCGAAGTTTATTGTAGAGTCGGATGCTACTATTGTTGCGCCTTTGATTTTCGCCTGGATATTGAAACAATAATCGATCATTAGTGACGATATTGTGTGGTAATAATGCTGCGAAAAAGTTTCGTTAATAATACGTTAGATGGCATTTTATGACCTTGTTTAGAACGAATATAAATTAATTTTCAAGGTCATAAAAGTGTCACAGATCATTTAATTAATTATACTTTTGTCATCCGAATTCGTGATTTAACGCATGAATTTCAATTTTACATATAATTTAAAGCGTAAAATAGTAATATGAGAAGCATCTCATTGATTTTTAGAAGTGTTGTAAAACCATTCATTTTTATTTCTGCTCTAAGTTTAGGTGTTCAGGGATTTGCACAGGAAGCTCCGGCAGTACAGGCTGAAGAAGCTGCTACCGCAGGTGAAGCTCCGGCTGAGGCTGGCGCTGCCGCTTCAAAGGGTGATGCGGGTGCAGGTGCTGCGATCTTTAAACAAAAGTGTACATCCTGTCATGCGATCGGCCGTCAGGTGGTTGGTCCTGCATTGAAGGGGATGAGCGAGAGGCATGATGAAGCATGGTTGATTAAATGGATCAGGAATTCCCAGGCGCTGGTTGCTTCTGGTGATCCTGCGGCGGTAAAAGTATTCGAAGAATACAATAAAGTGGTGATGACACCATTCCCCGAACTGACGGATGCTGATATTGTGAATATCATCGCCTATGTTCAGACGGAAGGTGACAAGCCAGCTGCTCCGGCAGGTGGTGCAGCTGCTGGCGCTGACGGAGCCGCTTCAGGCGATTCCGGAAAGGTGAGTAATTTTATGCTGGGAGGATTGATCCTGGTTGTTTTAATTACTTTACTGGTTATCCTTGTTTTAAACCGCGTTATCAAAACTCTGGACAGAGTAATTCTGCAGAAGAAAGGTCTTGCTGTTGAAACGGAAGAATCTGTAAGCAAGGAGACTGCTTATGAGAAGATCAGAAGATTCTCCAAGAACAAGAAACTGGTATTCTTTACGGTTCTTCTCGTTGTAATTCTCCTGGGATCATGGGGATGGAAGGCGATGTGGAATACAGGAGTTCACCAGGGTTATCAGCCAGAGCAACCTATTAAATATTCACACCAGTTACACGCAGGTACATTAAAGATAGATTGCCAGTACTGTCACACTGGTGCATACAAATCAAAGAATGCGTCTATTCCATCTTTGAATGTATGTATGAACTGTCATAACTATGTTCAGGCAACCGATAAATATAATGGCGAAATATCTCCAGAGATTATGAAGATATACAAGGCTCTTGATTACGATCCTCAGACTAAGGAATATGGATCAAATCCGAAGCCGATCCAGTGGGTTCGTATACATAATCTCCCTGACTTTGCTTACTTCAACCACTCACAGCACGTGTCTGTGGCAGGTATTGAGTGTCAGCAGTGTCACGGTCCTATCCAGACCATGGAGGAAGTTTATCAGTACTCACCTCTGACCATGAAATGGTGTATCAATTGTCACCGTGAGCATGACGTGAAATCAGAAGGTAACGGATACTACGATAAGGTAGTGGAAGTACACGACCTGCTGAAGCAAGGAAAGAAAGTTACTCCTGCTATGTTAGGCGGTCTGGAGTGCGGTAAATGTCATTATTAATATTAAAACTTACAGATACAGTTACATATAGCTTAAATGAAGAGCAATAAAAAATACTGGAAAGGTTTAGAAGAACTGAAGAGCTCTCCTGAATTTGTAGAAAAGAATAAAAATGAGTTCGCTGAGCAAATTCCTTTGGAAGATGTTTTAAGCGAAGGAGGTTTGAACACAGTCGCGCCAAGGCGTGACTTTTTAAAGGCATTGGGATTTGGAATAGGAGCTGTTTCTTTGGCAGCATGTCAGACTGCCCCTGTGCACAAGTCTATCCCTTATCTGGTAAAACCAGAGGAGGTTACACCAGGTGTTGCTAACTATTATGTTTCCAGCTACAATGGTCAGAGTATTTTAGTAAAAACAAGAGAAGGTCGCCCTATCAAAATTGAGCCAAATGAACGCAGTCTATTTGGCAATACCGGAACAGATGCTGCTACTCAGGCTGCAATTCTGGATCTTTATGATAATTCAAAATTAAAGGGACCAAAGGTTGACGGTGCTGATACAAGCTGGGAGAAATTAGATTCGTTTGTTAAAGGCGAGCTAAATAAGCTTCAGGCATCAGGAAAGAAAATACGTATTGTTTCTTCTTCTGTAACAAGCCCTTCAGCGAAGAGCGTTGTCTCTGAGTTCATTACTCAATATCCAAATACTACTCACGTACAGGTTGACGCTGTTTCTTATAGCGGCATTCTTCAGGCTAACGCAAACAGCTTTGGCAAGGCGGTTATCCCTGGCTACAGGTTTGATCGTGCGGACGTGATTGTGAGTATCTCTGCAGATTTCTTAGGTACCTGGATTTCAGGAGAGGAGTTTACTAAACAATATGTTGGTAACAGAAACTCCGCATCACTGAAAAACGGAAAGATGTCCAGACATATCCAGTTCGAAACTGGTATGAGCCTGACAGGTACAAATGCAGATTCACGTATTCCGGTTAAGCCATCAGAAGAAGGTCCCGCGGTTATTGCATTATACAATGCAGTAACAGGTGCTCAGCTTCCAGGTGCTCAGGCATTAGCTTCTAATACATTTGCCAATACAGCAATTAAACTTGCTGCGAAGGAGTTACTTCAGGCAAAAGGTCGTGCGCTAGTTGTTTCAGGATCAAACGACACCGCTGTACAGACTGTAGTGAACGCGATCAACTCGGCTTTAGGTAGTTATGGAACTACGATTGATCTGGATAACACGATCAATAACTATGCTGGTAACGATGCTGCATTTGCAGCTTTCGTTAAAGAGATGAATAATGGTGAGGTTGGCGCAGTCTTCTTCATGGGCAGCAATCCTGCTTATGATTATTCAGACCCAAAGGCGTTTACTGATGCATTAGCCAAAGTTCCAATGCGTGTTTCTTTCTCCGAAAGGGAAGATGAAACAGCTAGTTTATGTACAGTTCTTGCGCCTACATCATGTTTCCTGGAATCATGGGGTGACGAGAATGCGGTAGAAGGTTATTATACCATTGTTCAGCCGACAATAAACCCTGTCTTCAATACAAGACAGGCAGAACAGAGCTTACTGGCCTGGTCTGAGAATCCACAGAAGAACTACTACCAGTATGTAAAATCATATTGGGAGAAGAATATACTTCCTGCTGCAGGAAAAACCTGGAAAGAACTGTTGCAAACAGGATTCGTTTATACAGGTGCTAAACCTGCAGGCGCTTATGCTTTCGCTGGAAATCTATCCGGTGCAGCTCAGGCAATTGTTTCACAAAGTAAATCTCTTGCTAAGGATATAGAAGTACATTTATACCAAAATGGTGCGATGAAGGATGGCCGTTATGCTAATAACGCTTTTCTTCAGGAGTTACCTGACGCGGTTTCTAAAGTTACATGGGACAACTATGCTGCTGTTGCTCCAAAATTTGCAGAAGAGCAGGGGTGGAGTGAGTTTGACCTGGTAGAGATAAAAGGTGAGAATGGTTATACAATTGTTCTTCCATTATTGCTTCAGCCTGGCCAGGCACGTGGTACCATTTCTATCGCGGTAGGATACGGACGTACAAAGGCCGGTCAGATCGGTAAGGTAGGTGAGAATGCTTATCCTCTGGCGCGCTTAGCAAATGGTTCTGTTCAGTTCCACACGACAGCTACAATCAGTAAAGCGGGTGGTAAGTACGAACTTGCGCAGACTCAAACACACCACTCTTACGAGGGACGTAATATCATTCGCGAAACCACATTCGCGGAATACAAGAAGAACCCTCACGCAGGAACTACTGCACACGGCGCTGCTCATCATAACTATGACCTGTGGCCAGAGCATAAGAAGATTGGACATAACTGGGTAATGGCAATCGACCTGAATGCTTGTACCGGTTGCGGATCTTGTATTGTTGCATGTAATGTAGAGAACAATATACCTGTTGTAGGTCGTGACGAGGTTAGAAACCGTCGTGATATGCACTGGATCAGAATTGACCGCTATTACAGCTTCAACGACGGCGGTAAGTCTGTTACTAAAGAAGATGAAATCGGCAAGCTTGAGAACATGGATGATATATCTGTGGTTCATCAGCCGATGCTATGTCAGCATTGTGATCACGCACCATGCGAGACAGTTTGTCCTGTTATTGCGACCATGCACTCATCTGACGGCTTGAACCATATGGCTTACAACCGTTGTGTGGGAACTCGTTACTGTGCGAATAACTGTCCTTATAAAGTTCGTCGTTTCAATTGGTTCAACTACTGGAATGACTCACGTTTTGATAACTATCTGAACAACGAATTCACTCAACTTTTACTTAACCCGGATGTAACGACACGTTCAAGAGGGGTTATGGAGAAATGTTCTATGTGTATTCAGCGTATCCAGGGTGGCAGATTAGCTGCTAAGCTGGAAAAACGTCCGGTAAAAGATGGTGAAATACAGATGGCTTGCCAGCAGGCATGTTCAGCGAACGCGATTATCTTCGGAGATATGAACGATCCTGAATCAGCAGTAAGCAAGGCTTTGCGTAATGAGCGTACATATTATGTATTAGAAGAGATCAATACAATGCCGGGTGTTGGTTATCAGACGAAGGTCAGAAACATAGTAGAAGCGTAATTGATTTCAGAATAGAATTTTAAAAAGATTATGTCAGCACATAACGAATCAATATTAAGAGAACCATTAATCACCGGAAAGAATATAACCTATTCTAAGATTACTGAGGATGTTCTGGTTCCAGTTGAGAATAAGCCCAATAAAGCCTGGTGGATAGGCTTTGGCATCGCGGTGGTTTTGGCCCTTACCTGGGTGGTTACGATCAGTTACACCTTCTGGGTGGGACTGGGAACCTGGGGCTTGAATAAAACTGTAGGTTGGGCATGGGACATTACCGGCTTCGTTTGGTGGGTCGGTATTGGTCACGCAGGAACGCTTATTTCAGCAGTACTTTTGCTTTTCCGTCAGAACTGGAGGAATTCCATTAACCGGTCTGCAGAGGCGATGACGATTTTCGCGGTTATCTGTGCCGCCACTTATATTATCGCTCACATGGGTCGTCCATGGCTAGCGTACTGGGTATTTCCTCTTCCAAACCAATTTGGATCACTATGGGTTAACTTCAACTCACCGCTGATCTGGGACGTGTTTGCGATTTCGACATATTTCTCTGTATCGCTGGTGTTCTGGTATACAGGTTTACTTCCTGATATTGCGACCATTCGTGACAGAGCAACCGGACTAAGACGCAGAATCTACTCTATCCTTTCTTTTGGATGGGCAGGTTCAGTAAAAAACTGGCAGCGTTTCGAGTCGGTGTCACTCATCCTTGCGGGTATCTCTACACCTCTTGTATTATCTGTACACACGATTGTGTCTTTTGACTTTGCAACGTCACTGGAACCAGGATGGCACACTACCATCTTCCCTCCATATTTCGTTGCAGGAGCGATCTTCTCCGGATTCGCTATGGTACAGACGTTGTTGCTTATAGCACGTAAGGTAATGAAGTGGGAGAATTACATCACGATGTTCCATATCGAATCGATGAACGTGATCATTATCGTTACCGGATCTATCGTGGGTGTTGCTTACCTGACTGAGTTATTCATCGCCTGGTATTCAGGAGTTGAGTACGAACAGTATGCGTTCCTGAATCGTATCAGCGGTCCATATTGGTGGGCATACTGGAGTATGATGACCTGTAACGTTATTTCCCCTCAGCTGTTTTGGTTCAAGAAGATTCGTACCAGCATCTGGGCATCATGGGTTCTCTCTATCGTAGTGAACATCGGTATGTGGTTTGAGCGTTTCGTAATTATCGTGACCTCTCTGCACCGTGACTACCTTCCTTCAAGTTGGGCGATGTTCTATCCGACTACGATTGATATCCTGTTATTTGTTGGATCTATCGGTGTGTTCTTTACGCTGTTCCTTTTATTCCTTCGCGTACTTCCGGGTATTGCAATGGCGGAAGTGAAACTGATCCTGAAGAGCTCAAGTGATCAGGTTAAACAGAAGCAGATCAGAGATGGTAAGGTTGAAAAGTCTCATGGCGAGTACTACCAGGAGTCTTTGGAGAAATATGATAGTGTTTCAAAAAGTGATTACGCTAATAGCTAAACAATGAGCAACGTAAAATATATATTAGGTCATTTTGAAGATCCTGATGAGATGATGCACGGGATCGACAAACTACAGGAGAATAATATTGGAATATATGATGTCTATACTCCGATGCCGATTCACGGGATAGAGGACAAGCTTGGTTACAAACGTTCAAGACTTCCGATTGCCGCATTCTGCTTTGGAATTACAGGTACCGTTACAGCTTTCAGCATGATTTATTATATGCTGGTTTATGACTGGCCTATGAATATCGGAGGAAAGCCGGCTTTTGCTATGCCGGATTTTATTCCAATTATGTTTGAGCTTACGATTCTTTTTGCTGCTTACGGAATGATGTTCACATTCTTCTATGCAAATCATTTCTTCCCTGGACGTGCGCCAAGGGTGATGGACCTCAGAGCTACGAACGATCGCTTTGTTATTGCTATTGACGCAAAGACAAATCCTTATCCGGATAAAATTGAAAACTTGTTAAAAGATGCAGGCGCTGTTGAAGTTATGCACAACGAAAGGAAGTATGTTAGTTATGAATAAGCTCAGGATATTTAGCGCTGCATTGATCGCCGTAGCAGGTTCAGCTGTGGTATCGTCATGTGGTGGTGATAAACAGAATCCGGGACTTGAATTCGCCCGTAATATGTATGATCCGATTGCTTACAATCCGGATCAGCCAAATAAGAATTTTCCAAATGGACAGACTGCACAGTTGCCTCCATCTGGAACAACTCCTATTGGTTACGACAAGGTTGATGAGTATCCAAATACAAATGAGGGCTATTTGGCAGCCAGTACTAATTTGGTGAACCCGCTAACAAGGAATAAGCAGACGCTGACTGAAGGCAAGAACTTGTATCTTCATATGTGTTCACACTGCCATGGGCCTCAGGGCAATGGCGACGGATCAATTATTGCGTTGGAGAAATTCCCTCCTCCGCCGTCTTATTCGACAGGTAATTCTTCCAGAGGTGGTGCGATGAAAGACTTGACAGATGGAAAGATTTTTCACACAATAACATACGGGTTAAACCTTATGGGACCTCACCGTGCACAACTTAATCCTACTGAAAGGTGGAAAATTGTTATGTACGTAAAAGAATTGCAAAAACTTAAATAAGTTAATGTTTTAAGCGAAATGGGAACTCACAATCATCACACACATAATTTTACACAGCAATTCGAATTTTCGGGTAAAGCAAAAACCTGGAGTTTGATTGCCATTCTGATAGGCGTCTTAGCGTTAGCCTATGGCTTTCTTTTAGATCCATCAGAACATCATACTGAACGTACATTTGCGAATCTCCTTTTAATGGGGTACTACTTTACTTGTGTATGTGCTGCAGGAGCTTTCTTTGTTGCTTTGCAGCTTGTTACACAGTCAGGTTGGTCTGCGGGTCTGATCCGTATACCACAGGCTTTTGCCAAGGTATTGCCGATAGCTTCTGTCATTCTGATTATTATCTGCGCTGCAGGTTTATTCTCGCATAACTTGTATCATCACTGGCACCATGAAGGCATAGCTGAAGTGGGTCATGCTAATTATGATCCTATCATCGCGAAGAAGGCCGGGTATCTGAACGCTCCGTTCTTCCTGATCAGACTTGTTATTTTCCTTGCGATTTACAGCATCTTTGCGGTAATGTTAACCAAGTACTCCAACAATGAAGATTCAGTGGGTGGACTTACTAACTATAAGAAGAGCTTCAAGGTTTCAGCTATATTCCTGGTGATCTTCGGTTTCACTACTCCTATCTGGTCATTTGATACCATCATGTCATTAGAGGCACATTGGTTCTCTACTATGTTTGGCTGGTACAACTTCGCAGCTATGTGGGTGAGTGGCCTATGTGCGATCACTATTACTGTGATCCTGATGAAGAAGGGTGGCTACTTGTCGTGGGTAAATCATAATCACCTCCATGATCTTGGAAAATTTGTGTTTGCCTTTTCTATCTTCTGGACTTATGTCTGGTTTGCACAATTCTTATTGATCTGGTACGCGAATATGCCGGAAGAAACCGTTTACTTCTTCAAGAGATGGGAACCAGAGTATAAGCCATGGTTCTGGTTAAACATTGTGATTAACTTTCTTGCTCCCGTATTGATATTAATGACTCGTGATGCTAAGAGACGTACAAATACACTTTTGGTTGTTTGTATTCTTTTACTCTGCGGACATTGGCTTGATTATTATATGATGATTATGCCTGGTACTGTTGAGAGCCATAGGGATTTTGGAATTACTGAAATTGGAACAGCTATCGGTTTTGCAGGTTTATTCAGCTTCCTGATGCTGTCTCAACTAGCTAAAAAGCCATTGGTTGCAAAGAATCATCCATTCCTTGAGGAGAGTTTACATCATTCTGTATAAGTAGACAAGAACAAGGATTCACATTAGAATTGTATAAAGAAATGCGTTTTAATAAATTATTTAAGATCAGAAACTTAATTGCGGTACTTGCTATCGGCTGTATAGTTGCAGGCACACCGGTTTCCGCACAGGATTCGACCGCTGCGGCGCCGACGGAAATTTCTGCAGGATCATCCACAGCGGCTTCTGCAACCGATGCAGCAGACATGGATGCGTTCGCAAGCGAGTTAGTAAAGGTGAGCGAGTCGGCGACGTCTGATGATTCTTCTACATTGGCTGCTGCAGATGAAGTTGTAGACAACAGCACATTATACAAAACAGCCGCTTATTATACAATCCTGTTTATATTGGTTTGTATATTCCTGGCTATCATCGGGAAGATCCTTAGAGTTTATGAACTTACCCGTGAGATTCAAGGTAAGCGTGGAGCTTTGAACTGGAATTCTATTCAAGGAGGTATTTTCGTTGCCTTCATGATCCTTGGTTTGTACGGAACGTATTGGTCATATGACACCTGGGGTTACGTAGTTACCGGGGAGTCTGCCTCAGTTCATGGCGACAGGATTGATGGAATGATGCTGGTAACAGTAGCCATTACGACTCTTGTTTTTGTTATTACGCAGGTCCTTCTGTTCTGGTTCATTTTCCGCTACAGAGGACAGGAAACCAGAAAAGCATATTACTACCCGCATAATAATGCTATTGAGCGTCTTTGGACGATTGTACCGGCCTTTGTGTTGACGATCCTTGTTGTGTTTGGATTCTTTACATGGAGAAGTATCACTAATCCACCTGAAGCAGATCAGAAAGCAGCATTATCAGTCGAAGTGACCGGTGAGCAGTTCAAATGGAACGTACGCTATGCGGGTGCTGATAACCAACTTGGTGTTCGTAACTACAAATTGACTACCCCGACTAACTCTCTGGGTATCGATTACGCAGACAAAAAGAGCTGGGATGACAGACTCGGTCCTGAGATCGTTTTACCGGTAAATAAACCTGTGCGTGTGACCATTAACTCCAAAGATGTTCTTCACAGCTTTTATATGCCTGATTTTAGGGTGCAGATGAATGCTGTTCCTGGTATGCCGACATACTTTCAGTTTACGCCGAAGCTAACTACTGAGGAGATGCGCGAGAAGAAAGGTAACCCTGCATTTGACTATGTGTTGTTATGTGCGAAGATCTGCGGATCAGGTCACTACAATATGCAGTACAAAGTTAAGGTTGTTAGTGAGAAAGAATACAACGAGTGGATTGCTCAGCAACCTCTGTTCTTCAACGATGATATGAAGAAAGAAATGCAGCAAAAGGTGGCATCCTCATCAGAGGCAGCTACTATAGATAATAATATAGCTTTAAATAATTAGTAAACAGATAGATCGATAATATGTCAAGCACAGCGATTAATCATACATTAGAACATTCAGGGCATTCACATGATGATCATGGTCATGGTCATCATGAGCAATCATTCCTGACTAAGTATGTTTTCAGCCAGGATCATAAGATGATCGCAAAACAATTCCTTATTACCGGTATCATTATGGCGGTAATCGGAATGCTTCTTTCTATTCTCTTCCGTATCCAGTTAGGCTGGCCGGATCAGAGCTTCCCGTTGATGGAAACATTCCTGGGAAAGTGGGCAGAAGGTGGCCGGATTAAACCGGACTTCTACTTATCACTCGTGACGATACATGGTACTATAATGGTATTCTTTGTGTTGACAGCTGGTCTCAGTGGTACATTCAGTAATCTTTTGATTCCATTACAGATCGGTGCAAGAGATATGGCGTCTCCGATAGCGAATATGATATCCTATTGGTTCTTCCTGATTGCTTGTGTAATCATGATGGCATCATTCTTCGTTGAGAGCGGACCGGCGAGTGCGGGTTGGACGATTTATCCTCCTTTATCTGCATTACCGACAGCTATTTCGGGTTCTGGAACCGGGATGACTCTGTGGTTGATCAGTATGGTGTTCTTTATTGCCTCTTCTCTAATTGGAGCCTTAAATTATATCAGTACAATTCTGAATATGCGTACAAAGGGTATGGACCTGTGGAAGATGCCTCTTACCATCTGGGCATTATTCCTGACAGCTATTCTTGGTACCTTATCGTTCCCGGTATTGGTAGCTGGGGTTGTGTTGCTGATTTTCGACCGTAGTGTAGGTACAAGTTTCTACCTGTCAGATCTTGTTGTTCAAGGTCAGGTGCTGCCTCAACAAGGCGGTAGCCCGATCTTATTCCAGCATTTATTCTGGTTCCTTGGTCACCCTGAGGTATACATCGTAATTATGCCAGCCCTGGGTATTACCTCTGAGGTTATAGCAACCAACGCACGTAAGCCTATATTTGGATATCACGCGATGGTATACTCATTAATTGGTATCACCGTATTGTCTTTCATTGTTTGGGGACACCACATGTTTGTGACCGGTATGAGCCCATTCTTAGGGGGAGTGTTCATGATCACTACGTTGATCATCGCTGTTCCATCTGCCGTAAAGACATTCAACTACCTGGCTACTCTCTGGAGAGGTAATATCAGGTTCACACCTGCAATGCTTTTCGCCATTGGTCTGGTATCTTTCTTTATTTCTGGTGGTCTTACCGGTATTTTCCTTGGAAATGCCGCTCTGGATATCAACTTGCATGATACATACTTTGTTGTGGCTCACTTCCACCTTGTAATGGGTTCTGCTGCTATCTGCGGAATGCTATGTGGGGTTTATCATTGGTACCCGAAGATGTTCGGTAGAATGATGGATGACAAGCTTGGATATTTACACTTCTGGTTCACGTTCATCGGTGCCTACCTTGTGTTCTTCCCAATGCACTTTATGGGCCTTGATGGTGTTCCAAGAAGGTATTATGCATTTACAGAGTTCGAGTTCATGAAAGAATGGTTAACGGTTAATACATTTGTATCATGGGCAGCGATAATTGCAGCTCTCGGACAAGTAGCTTTCCTTTGGAATTTCTTCCACTCTATTTGGTATGGAAAGAAAGCTCCACAAAATCCATGGGAGTCAAATACCCTGGAGTGGACTACACCAGTTGAACACCTTCACGGAAACTGGCCTGGGGAGATCCCAACAGTTTACCGTTGGCCATATGATTATAGTAAGCCTGGTCACCATGAGGACTTTATTCCTCAGACGGTACCATTCTCAGAGACGATGAGCTCTAACTTCCCTCATGATTTTGAAGGAAACCCTGAAGCTGAGCGTATTCAACTTGAATGGCAGAAGAATCAGGAAGCAGAACGACTAGCTGCGAATAAAGCATAGTCATCTCAATATGAATAGGGGTATCTGCGATCAGTATCGTTTACAGGTACCCCTTTTTATATTGATTCATCATCAGGGTATTTTATCCTGATAATTTGGAATATTTGAGTGAGTGAGGAATCTTTTATATCGGACTTTAAAAAGTTAATAAAGCTTAGGCTTACCGTTCTTGTTGTATTTTCGGCTTCCGTTTCTTTTTTGATAGGAAGTAAAGAGCAGGAATCTATTAACTGGATTAACTGGGCAATTCTGACTTTGGGCGGATTTTTAGTTGCAGGTGCAGCTAATGGCTTCAATGAAATTATAGAGAAAGATCTCGATAAGCTTATGTCCCGTACCAGCGACAGACCAATTCCCTCGGGAAGGATGACGACTGGTCAGGCATTGGTGTTAAGCTTATTTATGGCGATAGCAGGAACGCTTATCCTCCTTCGTCTGAATATGATAACCGGGGTATTATCTGTATTTTCTATTTTTCTATATGCGATGGTCTATACACCATCAAAGAGGAAGTCGCCAATTGCTGTTTTTATTGGAGCTTTTCCAGGTGCTTTACCGCCCTTGATCGGTTACTTCGCAGCTTTTGACAAGCCTGCTATTTCATGGGTCCCGATAATTCTGTTCCTGATACAATTTGTATGGCAATTTCCTCACTTTTGGTCTATTGCCTGGGTGCTCGATGATGATTACAAAAAGGCAGGCTTTAGGCTGCTACCTACAAAGAAGCGCGACCGCGTGAGTGCCGGCTTTATTGTAGTTTCGTCGTTAGTCCTGATTCCGGTTAGTCTGATCCCAACATTTATGGGATTCGGAGGTTATGTTATCGGCGCTGTATCGCTGTTGGCAGGGCTGATTTTTTTGTATTTAAGTATTCAGTTGTTTACTACCCTGGATATAGTGAAAGCAAAAAAGGTTATGTTTTGTTCCTTCTTTTACCTTCCACTAGTACAGCTGATTATGTTATTTGACTTTATATCGTAAATATGCTATATATGGCACAAGTCCCATTACAACAGGACACTGAAAACCTAAAGCCCAAGAAGTTCTTGATGTGGCTTTTTATTATAACATCATGCATGTTGTTTGCCGCACTGACCAGCGCGTATATTGTGTATACAGGAGGCGACCCATCCCGTGGAATCAAGGTAAAGCTTCCTGTGGAGTTTATTTTCAGTACGGTTATTATCGTTTTGAGTAGTGCAACTATGCATCTCGCTTTTAAAGCAGCAAAAGCATCAGACTTCTCAAAGCAGCGCTTGTTTTTAGCAATCACAGCCTTATTAGGACTCGCGTTCTTTTATTCTCAGTATAGTGCGTGGAACGCCCTGTTTTTAGCGGGTGCTCCTTTCGTCAATTCAAACGCTTCCGAGTCTTTTATCTATGTGTTCTCCGCGTTTCACGTTATCCATATCCTTGTTGGGATATGCATGATCATTTACTCGATTATCAGGCAGGCTCCGAAGGTCACACAGGTGAGAAATATGTTCCATATGGAGTTAACATCCCTGTTCTGGCATTTTCTGGATATACTATGGATTTATTTATATGTTTTCTTAATTTTGAATCAATAAGCTAAAAAATGAGTACTACTGTTTCACAACTCGACAAAATTAAAACTGGTCCATGGAGCGGCGGAAGATCCCCTTTCGAGGCGGAGTACGGAAAAATAATGATGTGGTTTTTCCTTCTTTCAGATGCGTTTACCTTCTCGGCCCTGCTTATCTACTATGGCGCGCAGCGTTTTACTCAGCTAACCTGGCCTGATCCGGATGTGGTCTTCCAGTCTGTTCCCGGTTTCGCCGAGCATGGATATCCATTAGTCTTCGTGGGTATTATGACGTTCATTTTGATCGTTAGCTCCGTTACCATGGTTCTTGCCGTAGAAGCCGGACATCGTGGTGCTAAAAACGAAGTCGTCAAATGGATGATCTGGACAATTATTGGGGGTTTAACATTCCTCGGTTGCCAGGCTTTAGAGTGGACTCACCTCTTCCACGAAGGATATGGTTGGGGACATTTTCCTGAGTCGTATAAAGGAACAGATGCTGTCGGTGCTCTGCAGTTCTCAAACTTGTTCTTCACTATAACTGGTTTCCACGGATTCCACGTTTTCAGTGGTGTTATACTGAACATCATCATCCTCGCAATGACCATGTCAAATGTGTTCGAAAAGAGAGGTACATATATCATGGTAGAGAAGGTTGGATTATACTGGCACTTCGTTGATCTGGTATGGGTATTCGTATTTACATTCTTTTACCTGGTTTAACCCTTTAAAAACAAACGAAAATGGCTACTGAACATACACAAGAACACGGGCATGCTGATCACGCAGGCATGACTAAAAAGAGAATCTGGCAGGTATTTTTCTATCTGCTTGGCATTACGGCTCTGGAGTTTTTTATTGCTCTTGTGCTAATGCCGATGGGAATGAATCACGGACTTGGTAACTTCATATACGTGGTACTTACCTTGTTAAAGGCTTATTATATCATTGCATATTTTATGCACCTGAAGTTTGAAAAGACGGCGTTCGTCACTTCACTTACCGTTGGGCTGATCTTTATTGTCTACTTTATCGTGTTGTTACTTACAGAAGGGTCTTATTTACATGTTCATATGAACTAATGAATAACAAGTCTCCGTTCAAAAAAATATTAATCCTGGTCATCATTCTTATGGTACCAGGATTTTTGTATTATTTACTCCAGGATAAAGGGAAGAATCGTTACCGCCCTTTAAGTATCTATGGGCCTAAGGAACTTACCGGCACTTTTCATACTAAGAGAGGTAAGAAGATACCCGATACACTTTATCACCAGATCCGGGATTTCTCACTTGTCGATCAAAGCGGTAAATCCCTGCGTTTTCCTCTGGATAGTAACAAGATTACCATCTTTAATTTTTTCTATTCCAGATGCCCCAATTCATGCTCGGAGATGAATGCGAGGATGGAGTTCCTCACCAAGGAGTATGCAGGAAACAGAATGATCAGATTCTGCTCTGTATCTGTTGATCCTGATCACGATTCCCCGCAGGTTCTGGCTAACTATTCCTCATCTTTTCACGCGGTGCCCGGCGTCTGGCACTTCCTTACAGGAGACAAGAACCTGATCTATGACATCGCCCGGAAAGATTTTCTTCTAGACGCATATTCGCCGAAGCTGGATCCCACGAATATCGTACACAGTCCTCTTTTTGTTTTGGTTGATCCTCAGAAGCGTATCAGAGGCTATTACGACTCTGGAAACAAGGATCAAATGAACAAGTTAAATGACGAGATCAAAGTGTTAATTGCTGAACAATTACGTATGGTCACTGATCGTTAATTCCTATTCTAATGAATGATAAATTTGCTTTTCGCTTAATCACAGTCGTTTCCATCGTTGTATTTGTAGTAGTTTGCATCCTTCAGGCTAAAGTTTTTACTCTGTTCCCTGATGTGACTTCGATTCCTTCCTGGGTGTTTTTTCTACCAAAATTGAATGCGATCATCAATGGAACGTGCACCATTCTTCTTCTGATTTCTTTATATCAGATCAAAAACCGGAATATATCTGCGCATAAAAGTTTGAATATCCTGGCTTTTGTGCTGTCTTCATTGTTCCTGGTCAGCTATATCATTTTTCACGCCACGGGAATTCAGACAACATATGGTGGAACGGGCTCAATAAGGTATTTTTATTACTTTATTCTAATCACTCACATTATACTTGCAGCGATAGTTTTACCGTTAGTATTGTTGAGTTTCTATAGCGGGCTTAGTCTCAACGTGGCGAGACACAGGAAGCTCGTTAGATGGAGCTATCCGATCTGGCTATATGTGACCGTTACGGGAGTAATTGTATACATTATGATTTCGCCATATTATACGTTTTAAAATTTTAAAGATGAGATCTCTGCGGTATTTTTCTTTAGTTATCTGTCTGAGTTTTATGACTCTGGTAACGGATTCTGCGTATTCGCAATGCGCGATGTGTTCTGCAACGGCAGAAAACTCCGTCAACAACGGGAATACAGAGGGGGATGGATTAAACGATGGTATTCTCTACCTTCTTGCAGCTCCATATCTTGCGGTTGCAGGTATAGGCTATCTTTGGTACAAGAACTATCGTAAAAAGAACGACGGTGCCGACCTGAAAGGAGAGGGACTTAATTCTTAATTCTATAATCTATGCGGCTGTATGTCGGCTAGTACGACATCATTTCTTAATAAGAGCGGCATTTCAACAAGTGCTCCCAGGGCTTTAATTCAGGATGAAGATAGAACAATCGACACTTCGGTTTCTACGGCTGATAAACGATAATAACAATCGTGATTGGTTTCAGGAGAATAAGGATCAGTATGAAGCCAGCCGGAATAATGTCATAGAATTCACCAGAGAATTGATCAAAGGACTCGCGTCTTTTGATCCTACTATTCCACAGAGCCTG
Source organism: Arcticibacter sp. (assembly GCF_053551015.1). Taxonomy (NCBI): domain Bacteria; kingdom Pseudomonadati; phylum Bacteroidota; class Sphingobacteriia; order Sphingobacteriales; family Sphingobacteriaceae; genus Arcticibacter; species Arcticibacter sp. Next base: position 135,730 of record NZ_JBMQOB010000009.1, read on the forward strand.
GATCCAAAAAGCTGTGTGATGCGAATCTATCGGGATGTCCGCTTCAGCTTGAATAAGCTACCCTATAAAACAAACTTTGGCATCGGAATTTCCGCAAATGGAAAGAATTTTCCCGGTCCGGGTTATTACGTCCATATTCAGCCAGGAGCTTCGTTTATAGGAGCAGGGACATGGCACCCATCTGCTGATGAATTGAAAGCCATACGACAGGAGATTGATTATAATTGGACCGAATGGCAGTCTATTTTGAACGTACCTGACTTTAAGGAGGAATTTGGAGATCTCGACATCGAAGACAAGCTAAAAACCTCGCCGAAAGGTTATGCCTCCGATCATCCTGCCATAGAATACTTAAAACTGAAGAGCTTTATCGTATCGAAGCCGTTGGACGATAAATTTCTTGCCGAAGATAATTGTACAGATCTCCTTATGCAAAGTGCAGGTAGATTATTCCCCTTCATGGAGTTTTTACGTAACGCCAATTCCTAACAATTTGATATGAACAGAATCCTTTATTTATCACTTTCACTATTCCTGTTAAGTTCATGTATGGTCTTGTCTCCCAAGAAGTACAAAGCACTTGTTGCTGAGAGAGACTCTTTGTCAAGCACATTGAACAATGCGAATGCCCGCATCGGGAGCCTTGACGATGAGGTTGCCAGCTTAAACAGAGAGATTGCAAACCTGAAAAGCCAAATCAGCGATCTTACATCCAAAGTTGGCGGATTGAATGAAAATAATGCAAGTTTAAGGGCGTCCTCGACCAAATTATCAGAAGATCTGAAAAAGCGTGAGGCCAGACTACAGGAGGTGGAAGCCATACTTCGTAAGCGGGAAGAAGCCACTAATGCTCTTAAAGATAAGCTTCAGAAAGCCCTTTTAGGATTCCAGCAGAGCGGACTTTCCGTTGAAATTAAGAATGGTAAAGTATATGTCTCGCTGACCGACAAACTGCTGTTCAGTTCCGGAAGCATCATCATTGATGAGAAAGGCAAGCAAGCTTTGGCGGGACTCGCATCCGTCCTTAAAACCCAGCCTGAGATTAACATTTCGGTAGAGGGTCATACAGATAACCAACGCGTATATAATCTCGGTCAAATTAAAGACAACTGGGATCTGAGTGTCCTACGTGCCACGTCTGTAGTACGCTTCCTGACGGAAGTTCAGGGTATCGAGAATGCCCGGGTTACAGCAACCGGTAAAGGCCAGTATCAGCCTATTGAAGATTCAAACACAGCCGAAGCACGTAGTAAAAACCGGCGAATTGAGATCGTATTATCACCGAAACTTGATGAACTCTACGAGTTGATCAAATAAACAAAGCTCATGAAAGCCGCTAAAAGCGGCTTTTTTTTGGAATTAAATAACTTTTTACCACCTAATAGCGTTTTGTTGAAAACCCAAGTTATGAAAGTTGCGCTTATTTATATGTCCCGGCATGGCACTACCGAGAAAATCATCAAGCATATAGCAGAGCAGCTAACAGGTGAGGTTCAGATCTTTAATCTCGCTGACGAGAAATACCCTGATATCAGGAACTTTAGTAACATCATCATTGGAGGCTCCATACATTATGGTAGCATACAAACGGAAATCAGGCATTTTTGCAAGAGAAATATGCACGAGTTACTTGAAAGGCGCATAGGACTCTTCGTATGCTGTCTGCTCAGTACGCGTGATTCTGACCAATTCGAACGCGCTTTTCCCCTTGTGCTTAAGGCTCACTCCAAAGCCTCTGCCGTATTTGAAGGAGATCTCATATACAACAAGCTCAACGCGATCGAGCGACTTATCTTCAATCCGTCGAAGGAAGAACAAGATGTAATAGCCATAAATGAAAGCGCTATTAAAGCATTTGTCTCCGCATTCTTGAATGAAAATGCCGTAGCATCTACTCCATATATTCCATTAAAGAGCTAAAAGACACACATTGATTGCGGAACTTTTGAGTGTGGATATCCATGATCGCAGGAGCGTGTTCAGCAGCGAAGGTATCGTATTTTCCAACGTTCTCGGCAACGAACTGAAGACAGTAAGTAATTCCCTCGTTGGGAGAATTCAGAACCTTAAGTAAGCGATGGGATATGAACAAGTTCGTTTCTGAGATCTTGGGGATGAAAACAGACTTAATCCAACTCTGCCATTCCTCATTTATCGCTTCCTCAATTATAATCGTTAAGTTGTATAGAACCATTCGGCGAAGTTACGAGCAACCGGCGAGCTATCCAAGTGAGTCGCCTCGTAAGTTCCTAAATCGCGACCGCGCTTCAGAAATATACAAGCTGCCGGGATAATCGGAGATCAGCTTTTCATAACAAGCCTTCGCCTTTTCAGGTTCATGAAGCGTCTCGTAAGTATTGCCGAGTGTGAATAAGGCATCATCTGCCCATATATCAGAGGGATATCGCTCATATACCTGCCTCAGCGTCTCCGTTGCCTCTTTATACTTCTTTAACTCCAGGTATATCCTGGCGCGAAGCATCAACATATCGTCGTCCAGCGTGCTCTGCCGTCCTGTCGCTTGCATGCTATCGAGAATCCCCATCGCTTTATCAAAGTGTTTGGAGGCGAAAAACATATCCGCCCTGGCGTAAGCGCGTAACGATAGCGTATCTTCTCTCAGTTGGGTACTCTCAGAAATCAGCAGACTCAGGTTCAGTGCATCATTGGCCAGCATCTGATTGGTAGCCCCTTTCAGTTCATTCAGCTGTACCTGGGCCCACACAAAGTCGCCCCTAAAATAGGATAAGCGTGCATTCCGGAATTGCGCCTCTTGTTTGAGTGTCGCATCGTGCGCTTCCTTTGCCACCTGCGAATAAAGAAGAGTTGCCTCCCATACGTCCCCGGTCAATGCATATATATCCCCTAAGTCGAGCTTGATATATCCCTTCGTGTCTGAGTCCAGTCCTTTGAAGCTGAGAGCTTCCTGCAGCAGCTTGACAGCATCTGCATAGCTCTTCTGTCGATAAGAGTTAAAACCCGCCAGCTTGCGCAACGAAAAGGCTTTGATGGTCACGTCATCCGTTTTATTGATAAACGCACGGTAGTCCTGCGCCAGTTTATTCAGTTGATCGTCAGGAGGGTTCCCTGAACTCAATAACTCCGTTCTGCAGTAGAGGATTCGTGCTTCCGAGGCAAAATAGTAGTCGCTAGCCCCCTTCGATACGAGATATTCAAAAGCCGACAGAGCAGCCCCGAATTCGCGCCGATCAATCAACATGGTGCCCGTCTGGTAGATTGCCTCTTCGCCTTGCGCACCTTGCCTGTCGAGGCTGATGAGCAGGTTCAGCGCCTCAGGAAACCGCTCCTGCTGCGAGTAAGTCCAAGAGAGCAGCTGAGTCAACAGCGGTGCCTGCTTCTTTCCCTTCAGAGCTTTTTTAAGCGATGTCTCCAGCAAGGCGTAATCCTCTTTTGCTTCCAGCAGCATTTCGAAACTGCTTTCCGCCTGTGTGAGGATGACAGGCTCGGGGTTAGAAGACAAGATCCTGATGTATTCATCTATAAGCATGGTCTTGTCTTTCTTGTAACGATACAAGGCAAGCAGATCAAAGGCAAAGGCCCGTTCATCCCCCAGAAGCTTACGCCCGTATGTAAAAGCAGTCACAGCATAGTCGTATGCATTAGCACGATAGAAGGCAGCAGCAAGCTCCCGTACGCTGAACTCATCCTTGTGCAGGTTGCGTAGCAGTCCTTTATAGATCGAATCAGTCTTCTCTCTATAACCCGACTCCTGGTACACCCGCCCCAGATCCACTTTGTACACCGGCGAAGCCGCGTCTCTGGCAATCATCGTATTGACCAGGTCCTGGGCTTCATTAAATTTTCTAGCCTGCAGGAGCGACGAAAAGTACTGATCATAGTACTCCGGACCCGCTCCGTTGTTGTAAAGCTTTTGATAGATAGAAAGGGCCTTCTCAACATCTCCGCTGAGCGAATACTCCCTGGCCAGGCGTTCATTCATTTCCTGCTGAGCATGGGCTGATAAGCTCAGAACAAGCAATGTAAGGTATAAACACAGTCCTTTCATTCGTCAGTTCGCATCCTTTAAACGAAGATAAGGCTTATGAAAAACATGTTTAAGCTTTTCCTGTATATTATTCCCCGGGGAGCTGTATTCTATTTGTTACTAAATCCGGCTTGAGAATGTTCTATTTTAGTAGTGAAAACCTGTATTTAGGATGTACCTTTTGATATGCGAATACAACTGAAGATATTTTATGGGCTAGTGTGGTTGGTTCTATTTGCATCATGTGCCCAAAAGCAGCGGGCCGACAAGATCCCTCTCGAAAACTTTTTCAAGAACCCCAAAAAGACCGCCTTTCAATTGTCTCCCGACGGAAAATACGTCTCCTTCCTGCAACCCTACAAAAACTACATGAACGTGTATGTGCAGAAGATAGAAGGCGGCAAAGTGACACGCATCAGCTCAGAAACGAGCTATAATATATCCTTCCACTGCTGGGGTAATAACGACGAGATCGTCTACATGAAGAACGATCCCGAGAAAGGTACCTCCCTCTTCGTCGTCAATAAAGAAGGCGAAAAGTTCCGTGAGCTATTATCAGAAGGCCAGTTGCGCCTGAAATTTATCAATTCCTCCAGAATTGTTAACAACCAGTTGCTCATATCCATGAACAAACGCGACTCTACCTTTTTCGATGCTTATAAACTGGATATCAAATCCGGTGAGCTCAAGCTCGCTGAAGAGAATCCGGGAAACATAAGCCAGTGGATAGCGGATGAAGATGGCAAAATTAAGCTGGCAATAGCTTCAAACGGTGATACCGAGAGCCTGCTGTACCGCCAAACAGAGTCCGCGCCCTTCAAGCCGGTCGTTACCTATAGCTTCAAGTCCAAGATCGCCCCGATTGGCTTCTCTGGAAGTAAGAAACACCTGATCTATGCACTCTCCAACTACAAGAGAGACAAGATGGCCCTTGTGGAAATAAACGGTCTCTCCGGCAAAGAGGAACGCGTCATATTCTCCCATGATTCCGTCGACGTGTCAGACGCCGGATATTCCTCTTTGAGTCATCAGCTTCTTTATGCAGGGTACGAAACCTCCCGGAAGGAAAAGCACTTCCTGAGCGATTCAGCACGCCGCGTATTTGACCACCTTGAACGTTTACTGCCCAACACGCAGATACAAGTAACCAGTACCGATACTGCCGAGCAGAAGTGCATCGTTAAAAGCTATACCGATGTTTCATCCGGTGCATATTACCTCTACGATCTCCGCGCCAGAAAGCTGACGGAGCTAAGCAAAGTCAACCCTTCGTTACCTGAGGATCAGATGAGCGAAATGAAGGCCGTATCCTACAAAACATTCGACAGCCTCACGATCAATGGCTACCTGACTCTTCCTAAAGGCTTTGAGCCGAAGAAGCTGCCCGTGATCGTCTTACCTCATGGCGGACCTTCTTCCCGTGTTTCCTGGGGGTTCAACGCCGAAGTACAATTCTTTGCCAACCGCGGATATGCCGTGTTTCAGCCAAATTTCCGTGGATCAAAAGGCTACGGAAAGGACTTCTGGATTGCAGGATTCCAGAAGTGGGGCACCGATATACAGAATGATATCACCGCAGGCGTAAAGTGGCTCATCAAAGAAGGTATTGCTGATGAGAACCGCATCGCCATCTATGGCACAGGCTTCGGCGGTTATTGCGCCATGAACGGCCTCTGCTTTGAGCCGGAATTATATCGTTGCGGAGCCTCCCAATCCGGCTTTGTTAACCTCTTTACCTATATCAAGGCCGTGCCTCCTTACTACAAACCAGTGCTGAGGATGTACTACGAAATGGTCGGGAATCCAGAAGAACAGATCGACTATCTCAGAGCGGTATCTCCCGTTTTTCATACTGACAAGATCTCAGACCCTGTATTTATCTCTCAGGATCTAAAGAATCCACGTGCCAATCTGAGCGAAACAAATCAATTCGTCAAAGAGTTAAAGAATAGAAAGGTCCCGATCACGTATGTCGTAAGGCAGCACGATCAAATCACCCAGGATGAACAAATGGATTTTTACCGCCAGCTCGAAGGCTTCTTCTCAGAAAACCTAAAGAAGTAACCATATATGCGTAAGGCCAGATTTCAGTATCGCCGTAACAGCGCATTGAATGTTATTTTTCTTCTCCTGATAGGGGTGTCTTTTGTCGTGGCTATGTTTCTTGCTCACCGGCTTACCGAAAAATACGTCGAAAACGAGTTTGAGACACGCAAAATAGATGTTCTCGAAGAAACCCTCAAACCCTACAACGAGTTCTTTCAGAACCGGGTTCCCGAAATATCATTCTATCAGGGATATCTGGACAGCTCCTCGGCCATCAAGTATGTCGACACGGTGTTCCGCAAATATCCCTTCGTCAAGAAGGTAGAATTCTACGATACAGAAGTCAGCAATCACCGGCAGGCGGGTGCTTTCCGCATCAACCACTTTTCTATGCTTCCGCGTGCGGTGTACGACTATAGACGTGGAACACCCAACAGTTCGATCAACTTTTCCAGGCGTTCTGCAAATAGCCTTGCCTCAGGGGGCAGCCTCGACGAGTTCAAAAACATCGCAGCTAAGTTCGCCCTGTATGTACAGTCTATGGAGGGGAACAAGCCTCTTCAGTCTGCCGATTTCATCAGTATATTTTACCACGTGACCCATAACCGGATCACGTTTATGAACATTCCCCGTGAGGAGGATATGCTCACCTACAGAGATCTGATGCTGAAAGATCAGGAAGAATCGCCCGTCTTCCAGCAAGACATTGTGTCTTTCATTCTCGATCCCGAAAAGCTCCATGTTCGCAATACACATCGCGAGCTCTATCAGTATATCCACATCACGCCGATCGTGTATGAGTCCCTCAATACCGATCCCGACTTGTTAAACACCGAGCTTCCCCTTACCGGTGCCTTTGCCGATTATAAGCTGCATTTCAGCTCATCGCGCAATCACATCATCCGAGAAATATACCATCGTCTGGTCCCGGTAGCATTGGCAATCGTCATCATCTATACGGTGCTTTTGTTCATTGCCTATCTCATCTACCGGAACCTCAACATCAACCGAAAGATGTACAGTCTCCAGTACGATTTTATCAACAACCTCACTCACGAGTTTAAAACACCCGTCAGCGTCATCAAAATAGCAGGCAACAATATCAAAAGCGCAAAGGAACTCTCCGACAGGGAACGTCACCACTATGGGAAGATCCTTGATGAAGAAGCCGATAAGCTGAATGACCTGATGAATAAGCTCCTTTCTTTCACCCAGATCGAAAACCAGTCGATCCACATTAAAAAGGAACGGATCAACATCCCCGTGTTCATCCAGAATATGGTTGACGCCTATTTTATCAAGCTGCCCGATTTCAACATCAGCTACGAAACCGGTACCGTCAGCACCTTCAGAGCAGATCCTGTACTCCTTTCCAGTATCTTTCAAAACCTGATGGATAATGCATATAAGTATTCATTACCCGGTAAAAAGACGTTGAATATCCTGGTTTATACCGAAAAGGGAAATATTGTGTTTAAATTTAGGGACGAGGGTATAGGCATCCCCGCTGCAGAGACTGAAAATGTATTCAAAAAGTTTTACCGGATACAGAGCCAGTATAATCAGCAGGGTAGTGTCGGCCTGGGATTGGCATTCTGCAAAGAGCTGATCAATCTCATGAACGGAACCATCACGCTGAGAAGCAAAGTAGGAGAGGGTTCCGAGTTTACAGTTGTATTACCATTTGAATTATAGATATGAGTAAAGAAATAAAGATTGCGATCATTGAAGACGATGAAAACCTGAGGTTCTTAGTAGCTCACCGTTTAAGCGGAGAAGGTTATCAGGTAATTGAATGCGCCAACGGAGAAGAAGCCGAAGCGCTTGTTCTTGGCGAGCAGCCGGATATCGTATTGCTCGACTGGATGCTACCAGGAAAACAGGGCTCAGAAATATGCACCAGCCTTCGCGAAAAAGGATTTGAAAAGATCATTATCATGATGACTGCCAAGGCACAAGACGTAGACAAGATCGACGCTTACCAGTTTGGTGTGTCCGACTATGTAACCAAGCCATTTAACATGGACGTGCTGGTTGCGCTGATCGAGAACAAGGTCAACTTTATTGTGAGCACCAACAAGTCAGACGTTAACAAGTTCGGCGACATGGAGCATCTCCCTAATATCCACTCACTTGTTAAAGACGGTAAGAAGATCGAGCTGACTATCCTTGAAAACCGCATCCTGCTATATTTCCTGCAGAATGTGAATAAGGTTATCAAACGCGAAGAGCTGATGATGGTTGTCTGGGGATACAACTCAGACGTGAATACCCGTACACTCGATATGCACATTGTGCGTCTGCGTAAGAAGATAGAGGATAATCCCGATACGCCTCATTACCTGCAAACGGTACGCGGAATCGGCTACCGCTTCGTAGCAGAATAGCCTTAGAACAGATTCAAGAGCAGTATCATCAGGTACTGCAACAGCATAGTACCATCCAGAAATCCGAAATAATAGAACTCATCCTTCTTTATTTCGGATTTTAGTATCAGCCAGCCTGATAGGGCCACTGTAAGTGTTAGTGCCCAAAAATCTGCATTAAACTCCCTGGTGAACATCAGCAGCAGGAGCACGTAGATTACCAGCAGCCCCTGACAGAAAAGATAAGCTTTTCGCTCCCCCAGCATCACCGGTATCGTCTTCAAATTGAAGCTTTTGTCCTGGAACAAATCCCTGATGTCGAAAGGAACCGTGATCGCTGCAATGAACAAAAAACGCTTTCCCACAAGCAGAACCGCGTCCGCGATCTGAATATTCACCTGATGCCTGACTGAACCTTCCACTATGGGGAGTAGCACACAACTGAACGACCAGATGATCGCTATCAAAAACAGCTTCAGACCCGGGATGTTCCTCAGTCCGAACTTTCGCTCATTTAGTGTAAACAGGGGAAGGTTATAAGCAATAGAAATAACACCGAGGAACGCGAGCAGCAGAATAGAGGGGATCTTCAAAAAGAAGATCAGCACACTAACCGACACAATAGCAATGATCGTCAGCGTGATCGTCAGCCGGTAGTGGCTAAAGATCCAGCGTACCCTCCTGAAGGGCGAACGCCGTGGATCCGCAGGCTTCGACATCAGCATGCTGAAGTTGTAGAGTGCCAGCGTAGAACAGAACAAAAGGGCAAGAACATGCTTGTCAGGCTTGATCTGCAGTAAATGATAGGTAACTAATCCCTGGGCAACGGCGCAGATGGCAATAAACACGTTGCTGAACAGAATGCAGTCAACAATATGTCTGATGCTTTTCTTTATCGACGGAGGCTTGGAGTCAGAAGGCATATAATCAATTAAACGTTAGGTCGTTAAGATTTCTTTAACTCAAATATCGTAATTTCAGGTAAAATACCAACCCGACCAGGATAGCCCAGGAAGCCATAGCCCACGTTTACATACAATTGTTGCTGCTGTTCCTGATAAAGACCGGCCCATTCTTTATAGATATACTCAACAGGACTCCACTGCCATTCCTTCGTTCTGACGCCAAACTGCATACCGTGCGTATGTCCGCTGAACATCGCATCTATATCCGTGTAGCCCAACACCTGGGCGCGCCAGTGCGAAGGGTCGTGAGACAGGAGCAGCTTCACGGGCAGATCTTCCGTCCCCTTCATCGTCAGATCCAGTCTGCCGTGGCGAACAAAGCGCCCCGCACCCCAGTTTTCAATCCCCAGAATCCCAATTTCCTCTCCGTCTACTTTCAGACGGCGGTTCTCGTTCAACAGCAAATTCCAGCCCATGAGCCCATGAACTTTCTTAATATCGGCCAGGTTCTTCCGTTTAGCCGGCGAGTCTTCCTTACCATAGTAATAGTCGCCATAATCATGATTCCCCAGCACCGAGAACACACCCAGAGGCGCCTTCACCTTGCTGAAGATATCCTGATAATCCTTCATCTCCGTAGCCACATTGTTCACCAGGTCACCGGTAAAGAATGCAAAGTCCGGCTTCTCTGCCATCAGCATTTCTACGCCGCCCAAAACAGCCCGTCTGTTGTAAAAGCTACCCGAATGCACGTCAGAAATTTGTGCGAAGGTAATCCCGTCAAAAGCCTTTGGCAGATTGGGTAAGAGTAGCGTCTGCCTGCGCAGCTGATAGTCGTAGCCACCTTTTACAATTCCCCAGGTAAGTGATGCAAGTGGAACAGCAGCAACAACGATTCCCGCCTTTACCAGAAACTCCGACCTCGTGATGGGTTCCGCTGTGCTCACAGGCTCCGATGGAGCTTTAGGCTTAAACAAACGTCTCTTCAGCCATACCAGCCCCCTACGTATATCATCCACCAGCAAAAAGAGAATGAAGCAGAACTTAGTAACGAATGTCAGGAAGAACGCCACGAGGATCACCGCCCTCGCTGAAAGGAAAATATTGAAGATTATCGCAGCGAAAACACCCAGGATAAGCAGTCCTGAATAACCCCACCACAGGTAGCTAAATAGCCGGACTCTACGGGGTGGCGCATTTTTACTGATGGACTTTATCGCCCTGAAAATATATAAATCGAGTACAAGGAGTATGAAACAGAGAAAAATTAGGGGCACGATACGATTAGACATGGGTTAAATAATAAGACAATTAGTAACGGTTATCCTCATTGTAGTCGTCCTCTTCATCATCAAACTCGTTGTTGAAAAGGCTACCCAGCATGTCTTTAAATGTATAGCCATTATCCAGGGCCGATTTGCTCACCTGTGAGAACTCAGACAAACCGTGCAGCAGGAACTCCATCAGGAGCAGCTGTTGGTTCTGGCTTAGCGTCGGATGGAATTTCCTGATCACGGTTCCAAGTTCCGGCACCTCTGCCAGTGTGCGTTTATAATCTTCCAGCAGGTATTCATCCAGGATATTGATCGTATTCCCGGCATCAAACCAGTTGATAATAGGGGCATAAGGGTTAGCACCTTTTCCCTTTTTGAGCTTTTCCGGATCCGGGAAGTACGTAGCCATGAGCGATTTGATTGCTTTTCCCAACAGGATGTTTGCCACCTTGGCCGAACCTTCCTGTTCACCCTCATATACCAGTTCAATTTTACCCGTAATGGCCGGGATCACTCCCGCAAAGTCAGACATCCTCACGAACGTGCTTTCTTCTCCATTGATCAGCATCCTACGTTCTGCTGTGCTGATCAGATTCTCGTACGCGGAGATGGTAAGTCGTGCTGAGACACCCGACTTCTTATCCACATATTCGGAGTTACGTGCTTCAAATGCAATCTGCTCAACCAAATCTTTCACCAGTCCGTCGGACTCAATCTTCAGCCTTTGTTCCGGTGTGATCAGCGCTTCCTGCTGTGTGATCTTTCTGGAGATCTCAATGCTTCGCGGATAGTGTGTCAGGATCTGACTTTCTATACGGTCTTTCAGAGGCGTCACAATCGATCCTCTGTTGGTATAATCTTCCGGATTGGCAGTAAATACAAACTGCACATCAAGTGGGAGCCTGAGTTTGAAGCCGCGGATCTGAATATCACGCTCCTGCAGGATGTTGAATAGCGCCACTTGGATACGGGCCTGCAGATCGGGCAACTCATTGATCACAAAGATGCCGCGATGTGCACGTGGGATCAGCCCGAAGTGTATCACCCGCTCATCGGAATAGGTCAGCTTCAGCGTCGCTGCCTTGATTGGATCCACGTCCCCAATTAAATCGGCAACCGTTACATCCGGAGTAGCAAGCTTCTCGGTGTAGCGTTCTGAACGGTGAAGCCACGCAATGGGTGTCTTGTCGCCCAACTGCTCAATCTTCTGGTGCCCTACCCATGAGATCGGCCTGAAAGGGTCGTCAAATAACTCAGATCCTTCAATATAAGGTACATACTCGTCCAGCAGGTTGACCATCAAACGTGCAATACGTGTTTTAGCCTGACCCCGCAGTCCAAGTAATAAAATATTATGCTGTGATAGGATAGCTGTTTGAAGATCCGGAATAACCGTATCCTCGTAGCCGATAATTCCCTCGAAGCCTTCGGCTTTATTCCGAAGCTGAACGATCAGGTTTTCTCTCAGCTCTTGTTTGAGAGTTCTGGATGTATAGCCGGAGGCCTTAAGCTCCCCGAATGTCGTTATGTTTAACAAATCACTCATGTCTTTATATAAAACAGTGCTTTAGCGTACTGTCTTTCTCCTGTTTTTAATATAGTCTTCAAAAATATACTCGCCCAAACCTTTGAGTGAGCTGTAAAATGCTTTCCCCCCATTCACCTCCGTAAATTGCCTTACAAACTGCTGCAGATAAGGGTCCCGCGCAATCATGAACGTTGTAATCGGGATGTGGAGGCGCTTACACTGCGCCGCCATGTTCAGCGTCTTATTGATCACCTTTCGGTCGAGCCCGATGCTGTTCTTATAATAACGGTTTCCTTCCTTTAAGCAGGTTGGCTTGCCGTCGGTAATCATAAAGATCTGCTTGTTCGATGTCTTTCTCCTTCTCAAGATATCCGTAGCCAGCTCCAGTCCCGCATAGGTATTTGTATGAAAAGGACCTACCTGCAGATAGGGGAGGTCTTTTACTGTGATCGGCCATGCGTCATTTCCAAAAACCACGATATCCAGTGTATCTTTCGGATACTTCGTCCTGATCAGCTCTGCCAGTGCCATAGCCACCTTCTTGGCCGGTGTGATGCGGTCTTCTCCGTACAGGATCATCGAATGTGAAATGTCAATCATCAGCACGGTAGACGTCAGTGTCTTAAAATCTTTTTCCTCTACTTCCAGGTCGCGCTCCGTCATCCTGAAATCGTTGATTCCATGATTCAACTGTGCATTTTGAATCGAAGCCGTCATGTCTATCTGATCGAGGCTATCGCCAAACTCATACTCCCTGCGGTCGGCATTCTTCTCTTCGCCCAGGCCGGAGGTATTCGTATTATGTGTTCCGCGGCCCGATTTCTTCAACTTACCGAATATCTCTTCGAGGGCCGACTTCCGGATCGTCTGCTCTGTTTTGGCAGTAATCGAGAAATTGCCCTGTGGATCATCCTGGCTGATAAAGCCTTTATTCTTCAAATCGTCAATGAAGTCGCCCATCCCATAATCGTTGGACGTAAAATGATGTTGCTTGTCCAGCTCATTCATCCAGGCCAATGCTTCATTCGCATCGCCTGCTGTGTAGTTGAGGAGCTGTGTAAAAATATTCAGTAGTCCATCAAAGCCACTGTTCTGAAGTTTTTCCGGAATGAACTTAGAAAACTGATAACCCCGCATAATCGCCTTTGCTTAAATGGTAAACGTAAAACCTAAGTTAAAATTTTCAGTGCGCTAAGATGTTTAACTAGTGTAAAAATCCGATTGCCTGATCCTATCCAGTGTATAGTCCGGATTCGCACCCTTTTGAGATGCCACAAAGGCACCGACGGCACAGGCATTCTGCAAAACCTCGTTCATCGGCAGTTCACTAAGGAGCCCGTTTATAAAGGTTGCCAGAAAAGCATCGCCGGCTCCAACTGTATCAGCCACCTCAACCTTATAGCCGCTATGCCTGTAGATGATCCTTTCAAACAAAACCAAAGCCCCTTTATCGCCCAGCGTCACGCAGATGACCGGGGTGTTTGTAAGCTTACTGAGGTTTTCCACAAAGTTTTCCACATCTGTTAGTGGAAGCTCATAAAGCTCGCTCAAGTGGCTCCATTCGTCTTCGTTTATCTTTAGGATATCCGCCGAAGCAACGAGTTCTTTCAGCAAAGGGGTGTCGTAATAAGGAGCCCGCAGGTTCAGGTCCAACACGCGCTTCCTCGCCAGGGGCAGCAAACGCAATAAGGTCGCCCGACTTTCCTCCTGCCGGCAGGCGAGGCTGCCATATATTAAAACATCTGCTTCACTTACGGCTTGTTGAGCTTGATCGTCTGGAGTGATCGCATCCCAGGCCACCGGCTGAACAATGCTGTAAGTAGCCTGCTGCTTCTCATCAAGTTCTACTTCGACGATGCCCGTAGCCAGGACGGGGTGTATCTGTACCAGACCGGTTGGGAAGCCCTTATCTTCCAGTATCTTCAGCAATGTTCTGCCCGACTCATCGTCACCTACGCTGCTGATCAGCTTGCAGTCTACACCCTGCTTATGGAGGTGCAGTGCCACGTTCATAGGTGCGCCGCCTGCGCGCTGCTGATCTTTAAACTTATCCCAGAGGATCTCACCGTAACAAACCGCTTTTAACATAGAGATACAATAACATTGTAAAACTAAATGTTTGCCCGTCAAAAAAGAAAGGCATCCCCGTCAGGGGATGCCTTTGCAAATGAAAAGAAATGGGATAATCAAAACAGGGTGAATTCAACACGGCGGTTCTGCTGTCTGCCTGTTTCAGTTTTGTTCGAAGCGATTGGCTGATCTTCGCCATAACCTGTTGCTTCGATACGTGAGGCGTTGGCTCCACGACTAACCAGGAACATTTTTACAGCTTCTGCTCTGGATTTAGACAACTTCAAATTGCTTGACGCACTGCCTACATCGTCGGTATGACCTGCCAGCTTCAGGCTGAAGTTCTTTGTCTTGAGCAGATCGGCTACACGGCTCAGGCTCGAGAAGGAGCTTTCACGAATGGTGGCCTTTCCGAAGTCGAACTCCAGGTTCTTGATGGCTTCAGCAACCACTTTCTTGTCTTCTTCAGTGATATAGACTTTTACGTCGGGCTTGCGTTCAGGAAGGGGACAGCCTGATCCGTCTACAGCTGTTCCTGCCGGAGTACCAGGGCACTTGTCGAAAAGGTCCACCACGCCATCTTTGTCGGTGTCAACAATGGTCTGGTTGAACTTATCTTCCAGCTGTTTGTTCTTTTCCTTCTGTTCATCAAGCTCGCTCTTCAGCTGATCATAACGGCCGGAGTAGTCGCGCTCAATATCCGAAACGATATTATGCGAGGCCAGCTGTGGCTTCCGCTTGTCGCCCAATGCAAACTCCAGTCCGGCATGAGCATACGAGTATTTGTCGTTCACCCCTCTGGTATAACCATCGATATTGTCTGAGTTTACAAAGGTCACCGTATACCCCAGGTCCAGGTTCACACCATCCACAACTCTGAACTTCACACCCGCACCAATCGGGATGATCAGCTCGGGTATATTGTGCGATACCGTTGTTGCTCCGGCAGTGCTGGTGTACGTCGGTCTGTATTCCGCCATCCCTGCCCCTGCAGTAGCATAAGGCTGAATCACATTCTCCCGCTGCCGGAAATTGATGTTCGCAAAAGTGAAGTTTCCACTGATACTGGCTGCCCAGTGTAGATCTGTGGAGAAGGACGCATTCGGCCCAGCCTGATCCTGACCGTTCAAATGGCTGGTATTAGCAGATAGCTTTCCTCTGAAATAATTTGCCTGCAAACCGAAGGAGGGAAGGATTTGCTTTTTCACGTAAGCACCGTAGCCCAACTCCGTCTTCCGGCCTTTGTAATCATCTTGTCCGAAAAATGAGCCCAGATACATAGCGCCGCCATGTACTCCCACCGACCAGGTACGGAAAGCCCCGGGTTCAAACGGCCTTACATAATCACTTCCTGATTGCTGATCCTGAGCCATCAGTCCTCCCGATAGCAGGATGGCGGTCAGGACTGCTCCTGATCTAAAAATGTTTGTTTTTTTCATCAGATTGAATTTATTTAAAACGTGGTGAAGCCGCTTTTTTACACAGAGCCTTCCGCAGAGAAGAGCTTGCATCTCTGCGGCTTCACATTAAATCTCATGTAGAGCGATTCGGTAACATCTTTTCTACACACGTTATCAACACCACTCCCGGTTCATGGTTTCAGTTCTCTCTTTTGTTTTGTTCAATGGTCAGTGAAACAGTGTGTTATGTTTGGTTTTACTCTGTATGATGATTGTGTAAAACGCTGTTTTTGAAATGATTTATCAGTTGCTTGCTCAATTATTCTACCTTTGACAGCCATAAATCAGGCTTAGAATGGAGCGAATTGTACACGAGGATAAAACCTTTGAGAAGGTCGTTTACGCAGAAAAGCTCGTGAAAGGACGGGAGTTTCAGAGCTGTACCTTTGTGAATTGCGACTTCTCCAATAGCGAGTTTTATTATAGCAAATTCATGGATTGTACCTTCGATGGCTGTAATCTGTCTATGATGAAGCTGAGCGAGTCCACGGTCAATAATGTCACCTTCCGTAATTCGAAGATCCTGGGCGTAAACTTCAGCGAGTGCCAGGACTTTCTGTTTAGTGTCTCCTTTGACTCCTGTATCCTCGATTATAGTTCCTTCCTGGGAAAGAAGATGCTGAAAACCCGCTTCATCAGAACCAGCATGAAAGAAGTCAATTTCAACAAGACCAACCTGTCTCAATCCCTTTTCGATCAGACAGACCTGTCAGGAGCGCTCTTCGACGCCACGAATCTAACAGCCGCTAATCTGGTTTCTGCTTATGGATTTGCCATTGATCCGGAGCATAACGTCATTAAAAAGGCAAGTTTCTCGCAGCACGGACTAGCGGGTCTGCTGGCCAGGTATCAGATTAATGTCGTTTAATTAAAGCCACTACCAGGCTAAAACTCAAATTTAACGTACTCTTCATATCCTCTTCATACTGGGAACCTAATCTTGTTCCCAAATAGAGTTTATGAAGATTTATTTACGTCGTATATTAATTATTGCCTTCGCCCTTGGATCTGCACATCAGTCTATAGCGCAAACAGGATTGATCACGGGTAAGGTCACAGACGCGAGCCAGAACCTGTCTCTTCCTGGCGCAACCCTGAAGCTGAGCGGTAGTAACCGGTACACCATTTCAAATAACCAGGGTAACTTTGAATTCTTGAATGTCCCCGGAGGTACCTATACCGTAAGTGTGTCTTACCTGGGCTATAAAACGAGCTTTGTTGAGGTAACCGTAACGGCAGGCAAAGCGGTAAACACCATCATTAAGATGGAAGATGGCGCTATCGTCGCATCTGAGGTAGTCATTATGGGTGACAGGCTCAGAGGGCAGGCCAAAGCGCTTAATCAGCAAAGGAACAACTCCAATATTACCAATATCGTATCAGCTGATCAGATGGGCCGTTTCCCTGATGCTAACATAGGTGATGCGATTAAACGTGTACCGGGTATAACGATGCAGAACGATCAGGGGGAAGCCCGTGACATCATCATCCGCGGCCTTGCACCCGAACTCAACTCCGTGTCTTTGAACGGAGACCGCATACCATCTGCCGAAGGAGATAACCGCCGCATACAGATGGACCTTATTCCTTCTGATATGATCCAGACCATCGAAGTCAGCAAAACGCTGACACCCGACATGGATGCCGACGCAATCGGTGGCTCTGTCAATCTGATCACGAGGGCTGCTCCAAACGGACTGCGTCTTTCAGGTACCTTGTCTTCGGGCTATAATCCCATCCGCGAAAAGGCTCTTTACACAGGATCCTTTGTTGCCGGCAACCGCTTTGCAGGAGGCAAGCTAGGTCTCGTGTTAAGTGGTTCGTATAATAATAATGACTATGGTTCTGATGATGTCGAAGCGACATGGAAAGAGAAAGATGGAAAGGTATTCCTGAAAGAACAAGAGATACGTCAGTATTTTGTACAGCGTATCAGGCGGAGCGTTGCCGTAGCATCAGATTTTAAAATTGACGACAGGAACAGGTTGAGCTTGAATGGAATGTATAACTGGCGGGATGACCGGGAAAACCGTTATCGCTTAAGCTACACAGACATTAAACCCGCGGGGACTGGTTTTACGGGTACACTGGAACGTGAAACAAAGGGAGGCATCGGTAACAGCAGAAATAAAAACAGTCGCCTGGAAGATCAGCGTGTAAAGAACTTTTCATTTAAGGGCGAGCACTTGATAAGCTCTGCTCTTGACCTCGACTGGACGTTATCATATTCTGACGCCCGTGAACTTCGTCCCAACGAGCGCTACATCAACTTTGCGGCAGAGGAGCAGGAGATCGGCCTTGATCTGAATAATCCTGAACGTCCCGTGGCATCAAGTGCGACCATGCCTGCAGACTTTAGCCTGGCAGAGATCACAGAAAATCGTAATTACACGAAAGAAGAGGAGTCAGGAGCAAAGATCAATTTGAGGCTGCCTTTCAGTATTGTTGACGGACAGAAAGGAAGGCTTCGTTTTGGCGGACGGCTACGACTCAAGAATAAGGAGAGAGACAACAACTTTTTTGAATATACACCACTAGGGGCCAATGAGGATGTGTTCAATAATTTCGGGCAGCTTCCCGCCCGAAGCTTCAGTGGAAAGAACTTTGAACCCGGCCGCCAGTATGTACCCGGGGCTTTTGTCAGCGCAGATTATCTGGGGGGCCTCAACCTGGGCAATACTTCACTCTTTGAACAGGAGGATAAACCTGATGAGTATGCATCAGCAAACTATGATGCCCGCGAAACCATTACTGCGGGGTATGTGCGTTGGGATCAGGACCTCAGCACTCGTTTATCCATGATCCTCGGAACGCGGCTTGAACATACGTCATTACGCTATACTGGATACGTGGTAGAAGACGAAGAAGACATTTTAGGGAAAGTGACCAATAAGAACAACTACCTCGACGTGATGCCGTCCCTCACCCTGAAGTACAATGCCAGCGAAAACCTGATCTTCAGGCTGGCGGCAACGACATCCCTGGCGCGACCTAACTATTTCGATCTGGTTCCGTATTTCGACAACCGGATAGGAGACAAGGAACTGTATGTCGGAAATGAAAACCTCAAGGCGGCTTATGCATGGAACTATGATTTCATGGTCGAGAACTACTTTCGTTCAGTAGGGCTGGTTTCAGGTGGTGCATTCTATAAGAACATCCGCAACTTCATCTACCGCTTCCGCGACGGCGCCTATACCAACGCTAAGTTCGGAGCAGATTTTCCGGGACAAAGCAATCCTATTCCTGCCGGTGAGGAATTCGCCTTTATACAACCTCGTAACGGCGGGTCTGTGAGTGTTTACGGCTTTGAAGTTGCCATCCAACGGCAGCTGGACTTTCTGCCGGGATTTCTGAGGGGCTTCGGTATCTATGCAAACTATACCTTTACGCGGTCAAATACAGATGGTATCTTTAATGAAGATGGCGAAGAACGTACGAACGTCAAGTTTCCGGGTACCGCGCCCAACCTGTTCAACTTCTCCCTGTCTTATGAAACCAAGCGCTTCAGCTCGAGACTTTCCGCCAATTATTCAGATTCTTATGTGTTTGAACTGGGAGGCAGTAATTTCGAAGACAGCTATTACGATAGTCAGTTTTTTCTCGATGCAAACGCATCTTACAAGATCACCAGGCAGCTGAGGTTATTTGGGGAGGCGAATAATCTAACCAATCAGCCGTTGCGCTTTTACCAGGGTATTCACAGTCGTAGTATGCAGGTAGAGTTCTACAAGCCCCGGTATAATTTCGGAATCAAGTTTGACATGTAATTAATCCATAATACTTAACCATAACGAGGCTCATCCCTCTGCTTTCAATATGAAGTTTCAAGTTCTCTCCATCCCGGTCATTTCGGCCCTGTCGTTACTCTGCTCTTGCAGCTCGACCCGGTCAATAGCCCCCGACGCATTAGTCCCGACGGTAATCACTCAGCAGGTCGAATTTGATACCGATGATCCGGCCATCTGGGTAAATCCGGCAGATGCATCAAAGAGCCTTATCGTAGGTACTGATAAAGAGACCAATGGCGGTATCTATGTTTTTGATCTGAGTGGAAAGATCGTCAACAAAGTAATAGGACTCCAGAGACCTAACAATATAGATATTGCTTATGGCCTCAAGGTAGCCGCTAAGCCAGTGGACATTGCAGTTTTCACGGAACGTGAAACCAATAAGATTCGTGTATTTTCAATGCCCGATCTAAAACCGCTCGATAACGGGGGGATAGAAGTATTTGTTGGAGAGTCGCAGCGCGATCCCATGGGCGTGGCACTCTACACACGACCTTCTGACGGGGCTATCTTTGCTATCGTTGGCCGTAAAACCGGTCCCTCGGGAAGCTACCTCTGGCAATACCAGCTCCACGATAAGAACACAGGCCTGGTAGATGGTACGCTGCTTAGAAAGTTCGGTGCCTTCAGCGGTAAAAAGGAGATTGAGAGTATCGCGGTCGACAATGAGAACGGCTATATCTATTATTCAGACGAAGGTGCCGGAGTACACAAATACTATGCAGATGTGGATAAAGGCAATCAGGAACTGGCATTCTTCGGCAGCAAAGACTTCAAAGCAGATGTCGAAGGAATCTCCATCTACAAAACCACCGAGACAGATGGATACATACTGATATCAGATCAGCAGGCGAATCGTTTTTCCGTGTATAGCCGTTCCGGAAGCCCCGGAAACCCTCATCAACATAGCCGGCTGACCTCAATTCCTTTTTCTACGCTTGAAAGTGACGGATCAGATGTCACCTCTGTCAACCTGGGATCCAAATTCCCCAAAGGCGTCTTCGTAGCCATGAGCAATGGCAAAGTTTTCCATTACTACGATTGGCGGCTTATAGAAGAGCGGATTAAAAAAGGAAGATAATTTTCAGCGTCTTTTAAATTACAACTATCAGTTTTCCCCGGGTCTTGTGCGATTCCATATCGGTATGAGCCCGGGAAATATCTTCCAGCGCATACGCCCGGTCAATGTGCACCTTCAGCTTGTCGTCATTCAGCAGCCCGGCAAAAAGCTGGAGCTGTTCCCTATCCGGATGCATCATCGGCCAGATCAGGTTCACGTTCCGTTCTTTGGCAAGGGCCAGCGCCTTCGGATCATCCTTGGTGGAAGAAGGAAGACATACCACTGTGCCACCCGGTTTAACAGCTGCAATGGAGCGATAAAGCACTTCGCCGCCCATCGCTTCCAGAACCGCATCAAGCTCTGATACTTTGTTCTCAAACTTTTCATTCTTATAATCAATCGGCTCATCCAGGCCTAGTTCCCGCAGAAAGTCCTGGTTGTTTCCGGAAGCTGTGCCATAAACGTAGGCCCCTGCTAGTTTAGCAAACTGTACCGCCAGATGCCCCACGCCGCCAGACGCTGCCTGGATTAGAATACGCTGTCCAGATTGCAGCTGGATATGTTCATGGATAGCCTGGTAGGCCGTAAGTGCTGCCAAAGGAACACCGGCAGCCTGCTCAAACGATAGATTGCCAGGCTTCAACACCATAAAGGAAGCATCGCATGCCAGGTATTCAGCATAAGTTCCCGAGGGGAAGCTACAACCAAATACTTCATCACCGGGTTGGAAGTCCGTTACCCCGGAGCCTCGCTCTTCTATGACTCCGCTGAAGTCTTTACCCAGCACAGCAGGTAAGGTTAAATCTTTGCAACTGATGTGTTTGCCCGACCGGATCTTGGTATCCACAGGGTTAATGCCCGCTGCTTTGACCTTCACAATCACCTGTCCCCCTGCTGCTTGCGGCCTGGCGGTTTCACTGACTCTGAGCTCCTCTGCAGATCCAAATTGGTTGATTATAGCTGCTTTCATGACTTAAAGATAGTGGATAATTCCTGTAGACAGCGACATAAATGCTTCTGCTTTCCTGCCTCGCAGCATGGATGTTCCGGAGAGAAGCAAGGCGTATCCCTGATTCCTTGCAAAAAAACCAATAGGAGCGAGATAACCACATATTCGGACTATTATACTTTAGAAGCTTATTTAAACTAGGTATAAATAATATGTCTAATCTTAGATTGATTCTAAATAATAATAATAAATTTGCCATCACAAATCGATCTGATGTTACCCGAAGACGTAAAAAAATCTGCAGCGAAGAGCCTTTTAGTTGTCATATTAACATGGTGCATGTATTCTCTTCATGCTCAGAGTCCATCTTCTTCTGTTTCTGGCCTTGTTCTGGATAATAGCGGCCAAGCAGTAGCTCATGCAACTATTCTTCTAAAAGGTACCCCATACATAAGCCATTCGGATGAAGCGGGCCGTTTTGAGATGAAGGTGCCTTCGGGTGCTTATACACTGGTGCTTTCGCGTGTAGGGTTTCTGGAACAGGTCCTGCAGATCAGGATTTCTCCAGGTCAGCGTCTGGTGCTGAACACCTTCAGGCTGATTAGTCAGAATGATCTCCGGGAAGTAGAGGTAAGGGGCAAAACCGATCAGGTGCTCCGTAAAGAGCAGGCCTTTAACGTAAATGTGATCGACCTGAAAGGACTTTACAATACATCCGGTGATCTGAATCAAGTCATGAGCAAGGTTGCCGGCGTGCGCGTCCGGGAGGACGGCGGCCTGGGTTCTAATTTCACCTTTTCGCTTAACGGATTTTCAGGCCGGCAGGTCAAGTTCTTTTTGGATGGAATCCCGATGGATAACTTCGGATCATCGCTCACCCTGAATAATATCCCGGCAAACATGGCCGAAAGGATCGAGATCTACAAGGGCGTGCTGCCGGTGGAGCTGGGTGCGGATGCCTTGGGTGGTGCCGTCAACCTGATTACGCGCTCGAACCCGAATTATCTGGATGCCTCTTATGGCTTCGGATCGTTCAATACCCACAAGGCCTCTGTGAACTATGCCTACACGAACCCGAAGAATGAACTGACACTCCGTACTAATGCCTTCTATAACTTTTCGGATAATAATTATAAAGTGAAGGTCAGCCCGATCGCTTTATCGGGAGACCTTGCCGGTCAGCGCCTGCCTGAGCAGGAAGTGGAAAGGTTCCATGACGGGTATGAGTCGGCTACGATGCAGTTTGAAGCGGGTATAGCGGGCAGGAAGTTCGCCGATAAGCTTTTAGTGGGAGTAATTGCTTCAGGTAATGATAAAGATATTCAAACCGGCGTAGTGATGGATCAGGTTTTCGGTGCCCGTACGTCCCGGTCGTCTGCACTCATCCCTACCTTGAAATACAAAAAGACAGATCTGTTTACACCGGGTCTGGATGTAAGCCTTTATACAGCTTATAATCTCTCCACCAACAGGTTCATCGATACCACTCGTCTGAGGTATAACTGGCTTCAGGAGACTGTGCCCACATCGACAGCGGAACTGAATAGAACGCAGCTCAGGAATAAAGATAACGAAGCCCTGCTTACAGCCAATCTCGCTTATCGCCTGTCTGAGAAGAACTCGCTGGCGTTTAACTATGTGATGGCCGACTTCAGAAGGAAGTCGTCTGATGTGGAGAATCCGGATAACCTGACCTTCAGGTATCCGCAGAAGCTGAACAAGAATGTGATGGGACTTTCCGCGCAGCATAAGACGCGTCTGTTTTCCGCGACCTTGTTCTCCAAGTTATATATGCTGAATGCGGAGTCGTTTGAGCAGGTGCAGAATGGTACATCGGTTCCGGACTATGCAGCGACTTCCACCAGCACCAGTAATTTAGGTTACGGTGCGGCCGCGGCATACTTTGTTTTGCCGCAGCTTCAGATGAAAGCCTCTTATGAGCATACTTATAGACTGCCGGAAGCAGTAGAGCTCTTGGGCGATGCACTGTATATCCGAAGAAATTCGGCCTTAAAGCCCGAAAACAGCGATAACGTCAATGTGGGTGCATTATACTCATTTGAGCT
This sequence comes from Arcticibacter sp., assembly GCF_053551015.1. Classification (NCBI taxonomy): domain Bacteria; kingdom Pseudomonadati; phylum Bacteroidota; class Sphingobacteriia; order Sphingobacteriales; family Sphingobacteriaceae; genus Arcticibacter; species Arcticibacter sp. The sequence continues at coordinate 159,251 of NZ_JBMQOB010000009.1, forward strand.
GGATCAGGATCACCGCTTCGGACTGGAGGCTAACTACTTGTTCAGAAACTCCAAAGACTACATCCGCATTGATCAGAGACAGTCGCAGCCGGTAGATCGCCAATACATCAATATCGGTGATGTGGTAACACATGGGGTAGAAGGCGAGCTTCGCTATAGTTGGAAAAATACGTTCAGGGCAAGCATCAACGCCACCTATCAGAACATTGTAGATAAAGAGGAATTCTTGACGAGCACGAATCTGACCGGAACGGTTACTTCACCAAACCTGGGGTACGGGTACCGGATTCCCAATATTCCTTACCTGTTCGGAAACGCAGACCTTGGATATACTTTCCAAAAAGTGGGTGCTGCCTTAAATACGCTAAGCCTCAACTACTCGCTGAACTTTGTGGAGAAGTACCATTTCACGTCGGCTCAGCTAGGCAGTAACAATCAGGATATTATACCTGCTCAATTCTCGCATAACCTGGCGGCGAACTACGCGCTCGTCAATGGTAAATACAATATATCCCTCGAATGCCGGAATCTGGCAGACAATGATCTTTTCGATAATTACAAGCTGCAGAAACCAGGTCGCTCCCTGTTCCTGAAGCTCAGATATTTCCTTTCAAAATAATCCAACAAACAATATAAGAATATGCAACTCAGACAATTATTCAAAGCCAGCCTTCTTGCAGTAGTAGCGTCTGCGGCGGTTTCCTGTAGTAAAGACGGGGATTCAGATAATCTTCCCGTTAGCCAAGATACGGTTTATGCTTTAGGTATCGGTATCACTACGCCGAAAGAAACGACGAACTATGTTGTGCAGGCCAGCGACCTGATGAACGGGACAATATCGCCGGTGGGGAACGGTATGTTGCAGGAGGGTTACCGCGACTACGCATTTGGAGGCGGTGTGTTCTTCAGTTTGGGGGGACTGGGCGTATCGAATGTGAATGCCATCACAGTTGACTCGCAAAATAAGCTTGCTGCCAGAACAGGACTGACATTGGAATTGCCAAATAACCAGTTAGTTGATATTGACGGCAAGGGAAAGACCATGGTGGGTGTTTCTTTACCGGCCACTCCGACTGCGGGGCTAAATGCAAAATTTTATACCCTCGATATAGCTGCAAACACCTTCGGGAACAAGAAAGAAGTACCGATGAACAGCATTCATCCAAGTTCTCAGGACTGGCTTTTCCATACCGGCTTGCAGGTTGTGGGATCACAGGTATTCCAGACTTTTTACCCTGTAGACTACCAGACCTACAATACCAAGAATACCGATACCAATTACGTAGCGGTTTACAGCTACCCGGGCTTTCAACTTCAGAAGGTGATTAAAGATACCCGTACCGGTCCTTCAGGTGCGTTTAATACCATGTCTGGTCTTTTCAAAACGGAGTCAGGCGACTTGTACGCCGTGTCGACTTCCAGCATATACAATGGCTATAGCCAGGCTACCAAGCCTGCAGGTATCCTGAAGATCGCAAACGGTACCAGTGTTTTTGACCCGAATTACTTCTTCAATACCGATACGGCTCCTAATGGAGGAAAGATTGCACATGCTGTATATATCGGCGGCAATAAACTATTTGCTGCGATTACGACTGTGCCTCCATCGAACCCGGTAGTGGGAACAGAAAAATGGAGCGATGCTAATCTGACCCTGGCTATTGTAGACTTATCTGCAAAAACCATCATACGGGTTGCAGGTGTACCTGTCTTCAAGGGCGACGGCGGCAGAAGCTTCGCAGCTCTGATTGAAGATGGCAAAGTTTATTCAGCTATTGGTCAGAATGGGGTGGTGAATATCTATCAAACGAATATCGCGACCGCAACCGCAAAGAAAGGTGCCGTTATTCAAGGTACTTTCCTGGGTGGTATTGCCAGATTGAAATAAATAAAGAATGAAACAGAGGTCCAATGCAGCTCAAACGCATTGGACTTTTTTATGCCTGCTACTCTGAACCATGGTAAGAATTACATCTGCAAAGCTGATAAAGAAAAAAAGATCTGTTTTTTACAGGATATCCGCCTGGCTACATCTATGGCTCGGCCTCATATCCGGGATTGTCGTAGTGATCGTCAGTCTAACCGGAGCCGCCCTGACCTTCGAGGAGGAGTGGAGGTATCTGTTTCAGCCATATCAGCATGCTGAGTCGCAGGGTCGCAGCTTTCTGCCGCCATCAGTACTGGCAGATTCTGTTAAGAAGGCCTATCACTTACCGGGCGTATCGGCGGTCATGTATCGCGGTAAAGACAGGTCGGCTGTTGTTCCCTGGTACAGAGACAGAGCGAACCTGCTGGTGAACTATGTGGACCCGTATACCGGGAAAGCCTTGTACAGTCAGCGCTTGAATGATGATTTTTTCCGGATCATGATTGTGGGGCATTACGAGCTATGGCTTCCCAGAAAGATTGGTAAGCCCATTGTAGCCTATTCAACGCTGATCTTTGTGATCACGCTGATAACGGGGATGGTTTTGTGGTGGCCTAAGAAGTGGACCAAACGGAGTCGTAATCAGAGTTTCCTGATCCGGTTCAAAGCTTCTTTTAAGCGACTGAATTACGATCTGCATAACGTGCTCGGGTTCTACTCGCTGGTGGTTGCATTGGTACTGGCGCTGACAGGTATAGTATATGGCATGGAGTGGTTCAATAATGCAGTGTATTGGACGGCCTCGGGAGGCAAGAAAGCGGAATTTACGCGGGTCATGTCTGATACGACCCTCACACCTCTGAATGACCAGGTGGAAGAAGACCTGCTATATGCCAGGCTACAAAAGACGCAGGTCAATCTGGAAGATGAGCATGCAACGATAGGATACCCGAGAGGGGAGTCGGGAACCTGGACCCTGACGGTGAATCCAAAGCCGGGGACACGCTACCTGGAGACGACACAGCAGTTTGAGCAGCATTCGCTTAAGTTGTTGCAGGCTGACATTCCTTACGCCAGGGCGAATGGAGGAGAACAGGCCATGCGGATTAACTACGATCTGCATGTCGGTTCAATTGGTGGCATCACCACGAAGATCATTGCCTTTCTGGTTTGCATGATCTCTGCCAGCCTGCCCATTACCGGTTTGATTATCTGGCTCGGGAAGAAGAAAAAGGCAAAGGAGAAGGCTGTTAGCTAAAGAATCTACGACCGTATTTGATCATGATGTAAACGGGGTAGCTTAGGGCTACCCATGACATGTAATGCCACATTCCGGTTCCGAGAATCGCAGATATGAGTCCCGCGAATGTAATGACTGCAATCAGCAGGGGCATTCCCCAGAGTTTTAGCGCTGTATGGTTATTCATGTTTGACATGCCTAATGATTGTTGACCAGATTAGCCGTTTCTGCATTGCTCAGCATCCTGCTGAGCTGTTGTTCTTTTGATTTCCGCCGAGCAAACCACAGATAAAGACCCGAGATCAGGACGATGATTGTAGCGAGGTCGAACAGAGCCCACAGTACTTTCATCGGCATTCCTCCATAATCACCGAAGTGAAAAGGCTGTGATGTATAGATGGTTTTTAGGTACCAGGGTAGGTCCCTGATATCGGTGAGCTCGTTGGTTTGGGCATCTATCAGCGCCGGCTTGATGATCCGCGAGGTGAGAGGCGTATTGCCTTTCACGTAAACCGCGTAATGGTGATCGCTGGAATAGAGGGTGCCCGGATAGGCGATGAAGTTAACCTCCATATCGGGCGCCGCCTGGCGGGTTCGGTCAATAGCCACCTGAAGAGATCCAAGCTGTCCTTCTTTTATTTGAGGTTTATCTTTGTATTCAGAAACCATGTCGGCAAGCTCGCCTGCTCTCCAGGCATCCACTGCAGGAACAGCCAGTGTGTTGATCACACCGGTAATGCAGACGACGAACGCCCAGGCAAGCGATACGATGCCGAGAACATTATGCAGATCCAGCCATCTCAGCCGCTTTGATTTTTCTGTTCTGATCATACCGAAGTCGTACCGTTTCATGATGGGACCATATAGCACCGCGCCCGAAATAATGGAGGCAGTGAAAAGAAGACCCATAAACCCTAGGAACAGCATGCCCGGAACACCGGCCATCATGTCGACATGCAGATGGAACATGATATCCATGAAGTCCATATCATCAGCGGGTGCCTGCAGAACCTTAGCTGTGCGGCTGTCCATCGTGAGATAGATGTTTTTTTCCTCAGGGGCGCTCGCGGAATCGGCAAGGGTGAAGAACATTTTGCCCGGATATTTATCGTTATCCCAGTAGATATATTTCATCTCTTTTCCGGGGAGATGATTTTTGGCGTTAAGGATGACCTGATCAATGGTAGCCTTCGGTGTACCCTCCGGAAGGCTGGGAGCAGCTACATCTTCTCCCGTCCACTCATGGATCTCTTCAGAAAAGATCAGCGGAAGCCCCGTCAGGCAGAGCATCAACAAGAAAGCTGTACAGATCAGACTCGTCCATTTATGAACATAGAACCAGGATTTGATTGTTTGTGCTTTCATGCGCGTTGCTTCAAGGGGTTTTTATTGCAGGATACCAGTCGTTTGTACCTGGTAGCAGAGCATTGCAAAAGTATTATTTAAATTAATTCTAAACAAGGAATATTCGTAAATGATTCTCTGCAATTTGGTTTGGCCGGTGTAGGGTGAGTTAGTATCAGGCTGGAAGCAGGTTGTACAGGCTGGAGTTCTCATCCATGATTATGTATCTCAATATGCAAAACGCATTATTGCTTACCTTTGCATTCAAATTGGTATAATTATCTAAGTAAGCACTACATGGCCGGCATTTATTTTCATATTCCCTTCTGTAAGCAAGCTTGCCACTACTGTGACTTTCACTTTTCAACATCCCAAAAATACAAGGGCGAAATCCTGAGTTCCATGTTGGAGGAGCTGGAACTTCAGAAAAATTATCTCGGTAGCGAAACGGTTGAGACGATCTATTTTGGTGGTGGCACGCCATCGGTTTTATCGCCTTCAGAAATTCAGCGCTTCATCGATCGTGTGGCTGTACAGCATCATGTATCTTCAGATGCAGAAGTGACGCTGGAAGCGAATCCCGACGATCTGAATCCGCAACGCGTAAAGGAATTACGGGAAACCAGTATCAACCGGTTCAGCATCGGCATACAATCATTCTTTGAAGAGGATCTGCGCTGGATGAACAGGGCGCATAATGCGCAGGAGGCGGATGCGGCGATTAAGCGGGTTCAGGATGCTGGTTTTGAGAACATCACGGCCGATCTGATCTATGGCTATCCGCTGCTGACGGATGAAAAGTGGAAGAGCAACCTGGGTAAGATCCATGAGTTGGATATTCCGCATGTATCGGTTTATTCGATGACTGTAGAGTCGAAGACTGCTTTGGCGCACTTCATCGCTAAGGGTAAGCAGCCGGAGATGAACGACTCGCAGAGTGCTGATCAGTTTACCTATATGATCGGGCAGCTGCGCGAATGGGGCTTTGAGCATTATGAGACATCCAACTTCGCGAAACCGGGACATTATTCCAGGCATAATACGAACTATTGGAAAGGTGTTTCTTACCTGGGAATAGGGCCTTCTGCTCATTCTTTTAACGGTGAAACAAGGAAGTGGAACGTGGCGAATAATGCGAAGTATCTTTCTGCGATGCTGGAAAATAGGATCCCCGCGGAGCTTGAAGTGCTAAGAGAGGAGGACCGGGTGAATGAATATATCATGACATCCCTGCGTACTATGTGGGGAATGGATTTGGAGCGAATCGACCGGGATTTTGGTGGCGGTTACCGGGATGTGATTGAAGATAATGCCAGGGTGTTTGTGGAGCGGGGCTGGCTGGACAGGAAAGATGGACACACGCTTGTCCTCAGCGATGCCGGAAAGCTTTTCAGCGATCATATTGCCTCTGAACTCTTCATTGATGATGAAAGCAAATAATTGGCTGCAGTTTTACGTTTAATCCTTAGTTTAGCAACGACCTATATTATTAATCAGAATGAAAAGAATTACTTTTTTTCTTGCACTCCTGATGTTCGTTAACATCACGGTAAAAGCTCAGTCAAAGAGCGAGAAACAAGTGGCGGCTGCCGTAGAATTTTTGAAAAAGGCGATGATTGATGGTTCGAGGGAATCCCTTGAAGCTATCTCCGGAGAAAAGCTGTCTTACGGGCATTCGGGAGGTAAGGTGGAAACAAAAGCTGAATTCGTGGAGGCCATAGCTAATGGGAGTTCTGACTTCGTGTCGATTGATCTGACTGATCAAACGATTCAGGTTTCGGGCAAGACGGCTATTGTTCGTCATACACTTACCGGTAAAACCAATGACCGTGGTGTTCCGGGAAATGTTCATCTCCATATCTTAACTGTTTGGCAGAAAGTGCATGGTAAATGGGTGATGATTGCACGCCAGGCAGTTAAAAAACCTTAAAAAATAAAAGGAAGGGCTAAGCCCTTCCATATTTCATTGTCCACTTCCTCAATCTGGAGATACGTGAGGCGGTCAGCGCTCCAGGCAGCATGCGCCAGTCCCAGTTCCCTTCTACAGTGGCCGGACTGTTCATCCTCGCGTCGGCACCTGCTCCGATAATGTCCTGAAGAGGTAAGATAACGGTTTTTCCTACACTTGCATACGCTAAGCGCGCCAGTTCCTGGTGAACATTGGAGGCGTCTATCTTTCTACCTAAATAGTCCTTCAGATTCTCTTTACTCGTATCGTCAGCATCGTTGTTGAACCAGCCTACGGTTGTATTATTATCGTGAGTACCGGTGTACACAAAAAAGTTCTCTGCGTAGTGGTGTGGAATATTCAGCGATGAAGGCATATCATCTCCAAAGGCAAATTGCAGAACCTTCATTCCCGGAAGCTTGAACGCATCCCGGAGATCATACACCGGCTGGTCGATATCGCCCAGGTCTTCTGCCACAAAGGGGATTTCACCTAATTCACGTTCGATAGTTTCAAAGAAGTCTTTCCCCGGCCCGGGCTTCCACTCGCCATTGCGGGCGGTTTCTTCGCTGGCAGGAACGTCCCAGTAAGATGAGAAGGCCCTGAAGTGATCAAAGCGGAGTATATCAAACAGCTCTGCATTTTTGCGGATCCGATCTATCCACCATTTGTATTCCTGTTCTTTCAGAACATCCCAGCGGAAAACGGGCATTCCCCAGAGCTGGCCATCGGCATTGAAATAGTCGGGAGGGACTCCAGCTACACCGGTCATCTTTCCGGATTCGTCGAGTTTGAATATTTCGCGGTGTGCCCAGACATCTGTTGAGTCATAGCTGATATAGAAAGGCATATCACCGAAGAGGCGAATGTTCAGTCCGTTGCAGTAGTCCTTCAATGCATGCCATTGCCTGCTGAAAATGAACTGTACCCATTTTACCTCCTGGAGGTCTTCCTCTCTGGAGCCGGCAAATTCACGAAGGGTTTTTTCGTCGCGAAGTTTATATTCTTCAGGCCATTGATACCAGGGCATGTGGCCAAATTCCTTCTTCAGTGTAGTATAAAGCGCAAAGTCATTCAGCCAGTCCTGCTCAGCCTCGCAGAACGTCTGGAACGCGGTATCGTTCTGGCCCTGCTTCTTCATTTTGTTGAAGGCTTTATGCAGGAGGGTCTTCTTCAACTTCTGCACTGCCGGGAAGTCAACCTTGCTTTTCTCTTTCAAGTGTTTCGACTTGAGGTCCTCTTCGTCAAGCAGGCCTTCTTTGGCCAGCAGATCCGGACTGATCAGCAGTGGATTTCCCGCCATACTGGAGCAGGAGCTGTAGGGTGAGTGCATGCTCGCCTCCTCGGTTGGGTTTAGCGGCAGGATTTGCCAGTAATGTTGTTTTGCCTCTGCCAGCTGATCGGCAAAGTGAAAGGCTTCTGATCCGAAGTCCCCAATCCCATAGGCAGAAGGGAGTGAGCTGATATGCAGGAGCACGCCTGCGGATCGTGAATTTGGTTCTTGCGCAAGTTTGACGACCGCGAATGGCACGGACCTGAACAATTCACTGATCAGCAGCTCGCCGTTGGTCTTGCCGCTTGCCTTGCGCATAGGATCTTCCCATTGAACGGGGGCAGATGGGGGAAGGATGATGCGGGTTTTCCTCCAGTCTATCGCATTGGCCTCGCATTGTTGCTCCTCGCAAATGCCAGCTATATGCAGCGGTACCGCTGTGATCACCCATTCGCTCTTGTGCCTGCGGGCGAATGCCAGGATGTTGTTTTTGTATTTGCCTTTGACCTGCAAGGGAATATATGCGCCCTTCTCGAACAGTTCCTGACTGCTGCCTCTTAATTGCAACAACTGGTGTGTTAGCCACAGTTTGATCTCAGCGGAATAGCGTTTGCTCCACAAGTTTTCGATCATTTCTGGGTCTTCTTTCGATACTTCGTCCAGGATCTCGGCACGTTTGCTGAAATCTACCGGACGCCGGTTGTCGGGATCTACCAGGCTCAGGTCCCATAGCTCGCAACCCTGATATACGTCGGGGACACCCGGACAGGTGAACTTCAGGATAAGCTGTGACAAGGAATTTACAATACCCAGATCGGCTACTTCGGCATGGAAGTTCATGAAACTTTTCCAGAATTCACCATCCTGATTGAGCAGGGCGAGAGCAAAAGAACGCGTTGCTTCTTCGTATTGTTCGTTGGGTTCAGACCAGCTGGTCTGAACTTTTGCTTCACGGAGAGCCTTGGTCAGGTACTCCTGCAGGCGTTCAGGAAAATTGTCGGAATCCTGTCCCGGCATAGGCCAGGCACCCAGAATAGTTTGATAGATCAGATACTCGTCGTTGAGGTCGGGCCTTGAGGATACTTTCAGACCTTCATTGATTTTCATCCACTTGTGCACTTTCCGCGTCCAGCGATCGGGAATATTGGTAAGCACATTCAGGCGTGCCCTCACGTCTTCACCACGCTTGGTATCGTGGGTGGAAGTTCCATTGATAGATAGCGGCCACTGGGTTTGTCGTTCGTGCATGGCATGATGGAAATCTTCGGTTGAAATGCCGAAGGCACCGGGATAGTCGCCGACTTCATTGTGACCAACAAAGCGGTTGTACGTGTACATCAGGGTATCTTCTACACCTTTGGCCATCAGGGGTCCGGTAAACTGCATACAGCGCTGATAGAAGTAGAGTGCGCGTTTACTGTATTCCTGATCGCTGTTGCCAGAATCTCCGATGAAGATGTTTTCCAACACTGCTACCGCGTCAGCTAGCTGCGATTTCTTGTTACGTATCTTTTTGAAAACGGCTTTCAACTCGTCCCGTTCCGCTTTTTTAAGGGGCATGGTATTGCCATAGTAGCGGTATACCGGCGTGTAAATGAGCAGCCAAGCGATAGCGGACTTAAAATCATACCGGTTTACTTCATTAAGCGGCAGGAGTTCGGATTGAATAAAGAGCTGGTACAGGTTCTCCAGCTCCCCGGACATGTGCTGGAAGAGAATTGCCGCTTTCTTTTCGTGTATTTGGTCTTCTACAGGTTCAGAATGGGCACTAAGTTCCTGATACAGGGTATTGAACTTCTTTTCGCTTTCAGATTCAGTAAAGACGTTATTGACCAGGCCGAGGAAGTCGTATCCGGAATTCCCCTGTAGCGACCAGTCAGCGGGGATGGATTCTCCCTCTTCGAGGATCTTTTCAGCAACGATATAGGTATCGGGGCTTGTCAGATTCCGGAGGCGATCTACATAGGTTTTTGGATCAAAGAGTCCATCAATGTGGTCGATCCGAAGACCCTGGAAGATCCCCTCTTCACAGAGGCGGGCGATGTATTCGTGATATTTGTTGAATACGGCCTCATCCTGAATATTCAGGCAGATCAATCCGTTTACTGTGAAGAATCTCCGGAAGTTGATGCGGCTGTCGGTCTCTCTCCAATCGCATAGTTCATAGAACTGTTGGTCGACAATATTCTGCAGCAGCTCAGTATTGCTGTTGATATGGTCGACGCGGGCGTGAATGGAGTCATCTTCAGTAGCATCGATATTTTCGCCGTTAAAGATCAGGGAGTAAGATGCCGAGTTAACGGGATAAGTAGCATCATAATAGTTCAGTACGAACTTTTCATTACGGTATTCCAGCTTGATTTCTCTGTTCTCCAGGACTTTCGCGAGCGGAGCACCCAGAAACGGTACCATTATCTTACCCTTATAGAAATCAGAGCTAAAGCTGGAGTCGAAAAAGATCGCGTACTCTGAATCAGGACCCTTTTCCAGAAGATCCATTAGCCAAGGATTGCGATGATCGAAGGCCATGTGGTTGGGCACGATGTCCTGTAGCCACTGGATATCGTTTTCACGTAGATCTTCGCTGATTTCCCGGAGTTTCTCCTCGGTTCCGATTTCAGGATTGACAAGATGAGGATTTAGCCCATCATAGCCATGGGTACTACCCGGCGTAGATTCAAAGATGGGGGAGGCGTATATGGTGTTGACGCCAAGTTTTTTCAGGTAGGGAATAATTTGTTCAAATTGCTCAAATGTAAACTCCTTCTGAAACTGTATACGGTAGGTAGATATAGGGTTCATGAGATGTTTTCAAGGTTTAGTCAAGGATCAGTATAGCATGCCCTGGAAGTGAAATTTCGGCTTTTGTATCAAAGCTTTCAGAAACTTCAGCTTGTCCGCCCCATTGCTTGTCCCCGGAAAAAAGAAGCGTTTTCCAGGTTTTTTCCATGTCAGGCAGCGTGATTTGCCTGGTGCTGTCGGAGAAGTTAAGGATGCAGACGAGATGTTGATCATCCTGCCATCGATGCAACAAAAGTGTGTTTTGTTCCTCATGGAACGTAGCCTCCAGGTTCTTTCTATCCAGTTTTTTCAATACCGGGTGTTGTTTTCTTAGCGCGATCAGGGCTTTGTAGTACCTGAACATGTTTTGGTGCATAGCACTTTCAAGAAGACTCCACTGCAGGGCAGAGCTTTCGAAAGTCTCCTGCGACATCGGATCCGGTGCTTCCCCTTCGGCATGGAAATCTGCAAATTCCGCTTTTCGGCCCTTTCTGACCGCCTCAGCCAGTTCAGGATCGGTATGACTGACGAAGTAGAGAAAGGGGTTGGTCTCACTCCACTCTTCACCCATGAACAGCATGGGAACAAAGGGTGCGGTGATCACAGCTCCTGCGAGGAGCTTCTGCATCTCGGGGCTATGAATTTGGCTTGTTCTTTCGCCCAGCATCCGGTTACCCGTCTGATCATGATTCTGTGAAAAGACGATGAACTGACTGCCGGGGTTCTCCTCAGCTTTCAAGCCGAAGAACTTCTTCCGGTGTGGTGAATATTGCCCGTCATACACATAAGCGTCCTTATAAGACTTGGCAAGGTGTGCAATACCGTTAAAATCGGAGTAGTATCCGGTGGCGGGTTCACCAGCCGTGGTACGGAGCGCATGATGGAATTCGTCGATCCATTGGGCGTCCATGCCATAGCCCTGTTTTGCCAGCGGATTGATGAATTTGGGATCGTTCAGGTCGACCTCTGCAATGAGGTGGTGTTTCCTGCCGGTTTGCTGTGACAGGCGATCGGTTTCCATTTTAATCTGGCGGAGGAGGTGAACAGGACTCAGGTCTTTTATGGCGTGTACGGCATCCAAACGGAGGGCGTCAATGTGAAAATCCTTAAACCACATCAATGCATTCTGAATGAAGTAAGTCCGTACGGCGTCGCAGTGTGCATCGTCAAAGTTGAGTGCATCTCCCCAGGGAGTGCTGTACTTGGAGGTGAAATAGTGGCCGAAGTCATTCAAATAGTTTCCTTCGGGGCCAATGTGGTTGTACACGACATCCAGGATTACTGCTATTCCTCTTTTGTGGCAGCTGTCTACGAGTTGCTGCAGCGCATGTGCACCTCCATAGGAATTTTGCACGGCATAGGGACCCACACCATCATACCCCCAGTTGCGGGAGCCCGGGAATTGTGCCAGGGGCATGATCTCTATGGCATTCACTCCGAGGTCGATCAGGTGATCCAACTTTTTCTCAATACCGGAAAAGGTGCCTTCAGGAGAGAAAGTTCCGGTATGGAGCTCATAAATGATATAGTGGTCCATTGCCGGGTTCTGCCATTCCTGATCTGTCCATCTGAAATTACCCAGATCGATGGCTTCGGAAACGCCATGTACACCTTCAGGCTGAGAGAGGGATGCGGGATCCGGTCTGTGCGTCTGCTTGTCGAGCACAATCTGGTAGCGATCTCCTTCTCTTAACTGGTTTGTTTCTATAGTCCAATGACCGTACTCGTCCTGCGTTAGCGGGAGTTTCAGATTTTTGTCGGGTATGTTTATCTCTACAAAGGTGGCCTTCGGCGCCCATAGGGTAAATTCAGCTACTCCCTCCTCATTTATTCTTAATCCTGGCCTTGTTTCAAATAGCTTCATTCTATACTCTATTTCTTGGTCTGTCTTAATACCACAACACTGCGGCTTTCTACGATAAGTGACTCAGTAGCCTGGAAATGCTCGATTTTTTCTTCTACAAAGTTTTCATGTGTGTCGAGTACTTTTGCCCATTCTTTTCCATAACGTTCCTCCGGAAGGACGAAGTTCAGGGGCTCGTAATGCGCATTGAAGATGATGTAGAAGCTATCGTCCACGATCTTTTCTCCTTTGGGGCCTACAGACCGGATTGCATTTCCGTTCAGGAAAACTCCGAGCGATTTGGCAAAGTCGTGATTCCAGTTTTCATCAGGCATCTCCTGTCCTTCAGGCAGGAACCAGGCGATATCCTCAAGTCCTATTCCCTTGATTGGCTGTCCGGTAAACCAACGTCTGCGACGGAATACAGGATGCTTTTTACGAAGGTGGATCACCTTGCGCGTAAAGTTGAGCAGATCTTCGTCCGCCTCTGGCCAGTTCAACCAGGAGATTTCATTATCCTGGCAGTAGGCGTTGTTATTGCCGCCCTGAGTGCGACTGATTTCATCTCCGGAAACCAGCATTGGGACCCCTTGAGAAAGGAAAAGGGAAGTCAGGAAGTTGCGCTTTTGCTTTTCGCGCAGTTCGTTGATCAGTTTATCCTCGGTGGGGCCTTCAGCTCCGCAGTTCCAGGAGCGATTATGGCTCTCCCCGTCATTATTGTCTTCGCCATTATCGTCGTTATGCTTTTCGTTGTAAGATACGAGATCATTCAGGGTGAAGCCATCATGTGCGGTGATGAAGTTGATACTGGCAGTAGGGCGCCTGTAATCATCCTTGTAGAGGTCGGAGCTTCCTGTGAAACGTTCGGCGAACTCGGCCAGCATACTGTCTGCTCCTCTCCAGTAATCACGGAGGCAGTCGCGGTATTTTCCGTTCCACTCGGCCCATCCTGGAGGGAACTTACCTACCTGGTAGCCGCCTTCTCCGATATCCCATGGTTCTGCAATTAACTTGACCTGGGATATGATCGGATCCTGGTGGATGATGTCAAAGAAGGAACCGAGGCGATCGACATCGTGAAGTTCACGTGCGAGTGTAGAGGCCAGGTCGAAACGGAATCCGTCAACGTGCATTTCGGTGATCCAGTAGCGGAGGCTGTCCATAATAAGGCGAAGCACTCCGGGAAGCCTCGCGTTTAGCGTGTTTCCTGTGCCCGTATAATCTTTGTAGTAGCGTGGATTCTCTTCCGTCAGTCTGTAGTACGATGCGTTGTCTATTCCCTTGAAGGAGATCGTAGGGCCAAGCTGATTGCCTTCTGCGGTGTGGTTATATACCACGTCGAGGATGACCTCAATACCGGCCTTGTGCAGATCTTTCACCATTTGTTTGAATTCGATCACCTGCTCACCGTGCACGCCGTTGCTGCTGTATCTGACATCAGGAGCAAAGAAGCCGATGGAGTTGTAGCCCCAGTAATTAGTCAGGCCTTTTTCTACCAGGTAAGAATCGATCACATAGTGATGTACAGGCATCAGCTCAATTGCAGTTATACCAAGATCCTGCAGGTACTGAATGGTAATAGGGTGACCAATAGCCGCATAGCTCCCTCTGATTTCTTCAGGAATATCGGGGTGCAGCTTGGTGAAGCCTTTTACATGTGCCTCGTAGATAATGGTTTTATGATACGGCGTGTTTGGACGACGATCGTCTTCCCAGTTGAAAGCCGGATCAATCACTACCGACTTGGGTACGTAAGGTGCACTATCGAGCTCGCTAAAGCTCAGGTCTGCATCCGGGTGGCCAAGTTCATAGCCAAAGAGAGCATCGTTCCATTGAATAGCACCCGCAATGGCTTTGGCATAAGGGTCGATCAGGAGCTTGTTCGGATTGAAGCGATGACCGTTCTCTGGCTCATAAGGTCCATGAACCCGGTAGCCATATAGCTGACCTGGCTTCAAATCAGGCACATATACATGCCATACATGGTGTGAGCGTTCTTTTACTTCAATTCTTATATCTTCAGCGTGATCATCGCCTGATTTAAACAAGCAAAGTTCAACTTCTTGTGCGTTTTCTGCGTAAAGTGCGAAGTTAACTCCGTGACCATCCCAGGTTGCTCCCAAGGGATACGGAGATCCGGGGTATACGTTTATGTTCATGGTCTAAAAAGGACCATGGTATATAAAATGTTTGGAAAAAAATGCTAATCCTCAGAAAATGAGAAATGCGTGGAAGAATTATACCATTATGTGATCGACGTCATGTTTTAGTCTATGAAATATATTCTCTTTTGTATTCATACATAATATACCAAATTGATGAGTCATACATTTCACATACCTGTATTGGGCCTGGGGTTTACAATAGATACACCGCTTAAGGTAGCGCGCTATGGAATTTCATCTGTACTTTCTGTCGTTGACGACATGTTGATTGAGCGGATGAGGAAGTTTTACGCAAAAAGGCATAACGAGGTCTACATGCCAATAGACATGAAGGATGAGGATTACCGGGCCAGACGCGTGTGTGATTACCTGAATATGGTCAACCGAAAGGTGGATGAACAATTTGAACAGCTTAAGAAGCAGGCCTTTGTTCAGGACTCTGATCTGACCAGATATTTTGAGCTTCTGCCTGACCATGCAGCGCTAAAAGTGAAATACAAACAGATGTTAGCCGCATCAGGGGAAGAAAAGCTGCGTCTGGAAGCTGAGCTGCGTGGAGGGATGCAGAAAGGTGCGATCGACGTGAATATCATGGCGAAGGTGGATAAGATGAACTATGCGGCGAATGGTGAGATGACGGGCGATGAAAACTCGGATGCGCTTGCTGCGCTTCGTGGTTTCGCACAAAGTGACCTGCGGTCATCTGTTGTGCTGTCGGCCGGTATGAATCCGCGTCTGTACAGTTATCTTGAACAATTTTCTGATTTCTATCCAGACGCTAAGGGTACTCTGAAGAAGGGTATTATATTGAAAGTAAGTGACTTCCGGTCTGCATTTATACAGGCTAAGTTTCTAGCCAAGAAAGGTTTATGGATCTCGGAGTTTCGTATCGAATCAGGTTTGAACTGTGGAGGCCATGCTTTCGCAACGGAAGGATACCTGATCGGACCTATCCTGGAGGAGTTTAAGACGAAGAGACAGGAAATGATTAAGGAACTGTTTGGTATGTACCAGCAGGCTTTGCAGTCAAAGAGCATAGAAATTACTGCACCTCCAGTTCTGCGCGTAACTGTTCAGGGAGGTATCGGTACCGCCGAAGAGGATGCTTTCCTGGTTGAACATTACAATCTGGATGGTACAGGCTGGGGAAGTCCGTTCTTGCTGGTGCCTGAGGCCACAAACGTAGATGAGGCTACTCTCATGAACCTGACGAAATCGTCTCCTGAAGACTTTTACATCAGTGCTGCTTCACCGCTGGGGATACCGTTTAATAACTACCGCTTAAGCACCGCTGAAATTCAGCGTCAGGAGCGCATCAACAAAGGAAGGCCAGGCAGTCCCTGCAAGAAGAAATTCCTTGTTTCCAATACTGAATTTACGGAGCAGCCGATTTGTACCGCATCCAGAGAATACCAGAATCTGAAGATCAAACAACTTCAGTCGCTTGCCCTGCCGGAAAAGGAGTTTCAGGCCGAATTTGAGAAGGTTACGCAGAAGTTATGCTTGTGCGAAGGTTTAGTAACATCCGTTTACCTCAAGAATGATATACTGGAACCGAAGGAAAATAAGGCTGTAGCCATTTGTCCGGGACCTAACCTGGCTTATTTTTCGAAAGTGATGTCTCTGGATGAGTTGGTTAAACATATCTACGGAAAAATCAACCTTTTACAGGGTGTGAATCGTCCGTCTATCTTCCTGAATGAATTGAACTTGTACGTGGAGTACCTTAGAAAAGATATTCAATCACATATCAACCGCCTTGACGCAAAGAAGATCAAGCAATTGGAGAAATTTAAGGAGCAGCTTCTGCTGGGAATAGAATACTACAAAAACCTCGCTGATCAGTTCAGCAACCAAACGGAACAGTACCTGAAAAGGTTCTCTGATGAGTTGCTTGCTGTTGAAGCTCAACTGCAGAGCATCAGCGTAAGAGAACTCAGCGAAGCATAACTTATAAAGCTGTGATAATCGAAGCGACTAGTACCAGTACGGTGAGGAATAGATAAGTAATGATATCTGCATTTCTTCTGTCTGCATCACTAAGCTTCGATTTGAATGATTTTTCAGTATAGGGCTTAACCATAATGACTTAAATATTGTTCTGCTAGTTATAGAGCAATATTTAAGCCATTGGCGAAGGCCAATGGCAGAATTCAAAAGTCTAGCTTAGAGAAAGAAAAATCCGATGTCTGGACTGTTGTTTTTTGTGACTTTTAAACTGGACAATGCGTCTAGAATACTACATTATACCAGTGCGGCTTTCAATCTTTTCCGGGCGAGGTGAATCCTGTTTTTAACGGTGCCGATGGGGCAAGCTAAATTGCGGTTGATCTCCTCGTATTTGAATCCTTCGATATGCATCTTCAGAGGTTTCTGGTGCTGTTTAGGAAGACTTTCAATTACGTTATAGATCTGCTTGATGTTCAGGTATGAATCTGCGGTATTGTATGATGGAAGCTGGATCGCTTCTTCTGAGTCGATAGATGTGGTTCTGATCCTGTCTTTCCGGTACTTGTTTACAAAAAGGTTTCTCATAATAATGAAGAGCCAGCCCCTTATGTTGGTGTCCTCACGAAACTTTTCATAATTGGAAAGTGCACGTAGAAGGGTATCCTGAATCAGATCTTTGGCATCGTCCTCATCTTTGGTATATTTCATCGCATGAGGTTTAAGATATCGGGATTGTTTGGCTATAAGGGAGCTAAATACATCTTTTTGCATACTTGAGAGCTTAGGCATCAGGGTTATTGGTTGAAAGCAAATTAAACGATATGAGCAGTTATCTGGAGTGATCATTGTCACAAAACGTGCTGATTATCATCATGCTGGACCTGATCGCGATGTCGGATATTTGAAATTCACATACATCATGAAAACTTCCGATATATCTACTAATACATTATGCTATCATTGTGGGGATGATATAGCTTCTGACTTATTTATAAGTGACGATAAACAGTTCTGTTGCGCAGGGTGCAAAGGGGTTTATGAGGTGCTTTCTCAAAATAACCTCTGCAATTACTACGTGTATAATCAGGCTCCGGGACAAACCAAGCGATACGTAGAGCAACATTTCGATTTTCTTAACGAGCCGGCAATTTTTGCCAAGCTGGTGGATTACACGGACGAGAAGATCACCCTGGTGACCTTCTACATTCCGGCCATTCATTGTAGTTCGTGCCTGTGGCTCCTGGAACATCTTCATAAAATTAATCCGGCTGTTGTGCAGTCGCGGGTCGACTTCCTGAAGAAGCAGGCGGAGATCACTTTCGATCATAACAAGGTGTCGCTTAAGGAACTTGTTGAGATGCTGGTTTCTATCGGTTATGAGCCGCTGATCAGTCTGCAGGATATCGTTAAGGAAAAAAAGAATTCGGTGAACCGTGACCTCATCCGGAAGATAGCGGTTTCTGGTTTCTGCCTGGGGAACGTAATGTTGTTCAGCTTCCCGGAATATCTTGGGATATCTTCCCTTGAGGCGCAGTTTCAATCCTTATTCGGCTGGCTGAACCTGGGGATGGGTGCGGTGGTCACCTTTTACTGCAGCCAGGATTTCTTCACATCGGCATGGGGAAGTCTGAAAAATAAAGTAATTAATCTTGATACGCCGTTGGCGCTGATCGTAGCGGTGCTGTTTCTTCGCTCTGCGTTTGAGATCATCAGTGGCAGCGGTCCCGGCTTTTCTGATACGCTGACGGGACTGGTTTTTCTGCTATTAATGGGACGTTGGGTAAAACAGCGGACGTACAATCATATATCGTTTAACCGGGACTATCGGTCTTATTTTCCTGTTGCCGTTACGTCTCTGGATGAAAACGGAGTAGAGAAGCCGGTGCCGATCAATGATCTGGAGGTTGGTTCGCGGATCCTGGTGCGCAACAATGAAATCGTGCCGGCCGACTCTATCCTCATGAAAGGGGACGGCTGCTTTGACTTCAGCTTTGTTACTGGTGAATCTGAGCCAAAAACGAAGGTTCTCGGTGAGATTATTTATGCCGGGGGAAGGCAGATCGGGGAAGCTGTTGAGATGGAAGTAGTGAAGCCAGTGTCGCAGAGCTATCTGACCCGGCTGTGGAATAATGAAGCTTTCCAGCGCAATGAGAGTAAAATCAAGAACTTCAATGACACGATCGCTCAATACTTTAGTGCCGTTGTTATTGTGATTGCTGCGGGATCTATGGGTTATTGGTCATTCATGGGCGACACAAACCGCGCATGGGATGCTTTTTCCGCAGTCCTGATTGTGGCTTGTCCCTGTGTTCTGGCCCTGAGCACACCTTTAACGCTATCGACTATTCTTGGGATTTTTGATAAGAATGGCTTTTATCTGAAGAATACAGATGTGGTAGAACAGCTTGCCCGCGTGGATTCTATGGTTTTCGATAAAACAGGTACCATCAGTTGTCCTGAAGCAGTTGATCTAAGCTTTACAGGCGATCTGGATGTATATGAGGAGACCTTGGTGGGTAGTGTGGCTCGCAATTCCTCACATCCGCTGAGCCGCGAGATTGTGAAGTGGTTGGGAGTAAGATCAGTTTTTAAAACAGAGGGATATAAAGAGATTGTGGGTAAGGGCGTTTCAGCTTATGTTGACGGGCACGAGGTCATTATGGGAAGCCGTGCTTTCGTTGTTCCGGAGTCAGACATTAATCATAGTTCATCTGTTGTCCATATTCGCATTGACGATGAGTATAAAGGCTTTTTCAAGATCAATCAGAAATGGCGGGAGAGCCTTAAAGAGTTGATTGATAGCTTGAAGTCGGACTACAGAATGCATGTTATCTCAGGCGATCATTCGGCTGAGCGGAAGTCATTATCGACCGTTTTTCCGGAGTATGTACCGATGCTCTTCAAACAGAGCCCACATGATAAACTGCAGTATATCGAGAAGCTGCAGGACGATCAAAACATTGTGATGATGCTGGGAGACGGACTGAACGACGCCGGAGCTTTGCGTCAAAGTGATCTGGGAGTGGCAGTTACCGACAATATCAACAACTTCACTCCGGGCAGTGACGCGATCTTAAAAGGTTCGTCAATGGGTAAGATGCCTCAATTTATACATCAGGCGAAGATGGCGATCAAAATCATCAAATTCAGTTTTGTGATTGCCTCTATTTACAACCTGATAGGGGTTTACTTCGCTATTCAGGGAAAGCTTTCACCATTGACGGCGGCGATACTGATGCCGATGAGCACCATAACGATCATCACTATAACTAACCTGGCAAACCGCTATTTTGCACGTAAAAACAATCTGCGATGAACATTCTGTATTTTCTAATAGGCTGCAGCGTGATTATGGCGTTGTTTTTTCTGGGAGCTTTCTTTTGGGCGCTGAAAGACGGTCAGCATGATGATGTGCATACCCCTGCGGTCCGGATTCTGTTCGATGATGATAAACCTGAGGAGGCAGAATAAGCCTCCCCAATGCTTTATTTCATTGCGCGATCTGCGGAGTATTTGCCGGGACCGGTAAGAAAGAGGCAGATAAAGACGCCGGCGAATAGAAATGACGACTCTTTCACTCCGAAAGGATCTGCACTGTGCACGATAAAGAAAGCAACAAGCATTGTAGCGATCAGGGGGATCAAAGCAACCCGGGTAGCCAGTCCCACAATAAGCAGTATCGCACAGATCAGCTCGGCAAGAATGGCCAGGTATAAGGTGAGTTCAGGTCCAACTCCGATAGGGTCGGCAAACTCGGTAGATCCTGCAAGTACCTTTTGTAGTTTGGCCCATCCATGAGTCAGCATAGCGCCACCAGCGACTAATCTAAGTATCAGCAAACCAAGATCAAGCGAGAGTGGATTGCTTCTAAATAAAGGTGATTTCATTTGTTTTCAACGTTTTTGTTTGGTGTCTTCAACCTAAAATAAGAATGTTTCGCTTCAAAGTCGAAAAGTGTGATCAAAGTCACGAATTTAAGAAACCTCTGTCATCTTAATGTAAGTTACAACAAGGTAATTTTGAAGCTTAATTACATATCCTATTGTTATTATGCAGCTTGAAAAATTTAATTACGACAACAAAATTGTCCGCAATTTTGGAATTGCTACGATTATTTGGGGGATCGTAGGCATGACGGTTGGACTGCTTATTGCGTCGCAACTGTTTCAACCAGCGCTGAATATGTCGTCGCAATATACGACGTTCGGCCGGATCCGTCCTTTACACACGAACGCGGTCATATTTGCATTTGTTGGTAACGGGATATTCATGGGTGTTTACTACTCCTTGCAGCGGTTGCTTAAGGCGAGAATGTACAGCGACACCTTAAGTAAAATCCACTTCTGGGGATGGCAGCTTCTGATTGTTTCAGCTGCAATTACTTTGCCTCTTGGTATTACGACGTCGCATGAGTATGCGGAGCTGGAATGGCCGATAGATATATTTCTGACAGTGATATGGGTGGTGTTCGGTATCAATATGTTTGGTACTATCATCAAGCGCCGTGAAAGACACATGTATGTCGCCATCTGGTTTTATATCGCAACGTTTGTAACGGTAGCTGTGCTGCATATTGTTAACTCTTTTCAGCTGCCGGTATCATTCTTTAAAAGTTATTATCTCTATGCAGGTGTACAGGATGCACTTGTTCAATGGTGGTATGGACATAATGCGGTTGCATTCTTTCTGACGACACCTTACCTAGGAATGATGTATTATTTTCTTCCTAAGATGGCGAACAGGCCGGTTTACTCTTATAAGCTGAGTATCCTGCATTTCTGGTCTCTGATATTCATTTATATCTGGGCAGGTCCGCACCATCTTTTATATACCTCACTTCCATCATGGGCTCAGTCTCTTGGAGTTGCATTCTCCATCATGCTGATTGCACCAAGCTGGGGTGGGATGATAAACGGACTTCTTACGCTAAGAGGAGCCTGGGATAAGGTACGGGATGACGCCACTTTGAAATTCATGGTCGTGGGTCTGACTGCTTACGGTATGGCAACGTTTGAAGGACCAATGTTGTCTCTGAAGCAAATTAATGGTATCGCTCACTTTACCGACTGGATCGTTTCACACGTGCACGTGGGTGCTTTGGGTTGGAACGGGTTCCTGACATTTGCAATTCTCTACTGGTTGATCCCGAGAATATATCAAACCAGTTTATATTCGAAGAAAGCGGCTAGTTTCCATTTCTGGATCGGTACCCTTGGGATCTTGTTCTATGCTATTCCGATGTATTGGTCAGGTTTTACGCAGGGTCTAATGTGGAAGGAATTCACTCCGGAAGGTATGCTGAAGTATCCGAACTTCCTGGAGACTACTTTAGCCGTCATCCCTATGCACGTGCTTCGTGCCATTGGCGGTGCATTGTACCTGGCAGGGGTGATCGTGATGACATGGAACTTGTATAAAACGATGGCTCAGGGTAAGCTGCTGGCGAATGAGCCCGCAGAATCTTTACCACTGGCACCAGCTTTTGTTCCGCATGGATCAGAAAAATCCTGGCACCGGAGCCTGGAACGCAGGCCAATGCAGTTCCTGGTTATTTCACTGATCGTGATCCTGATAGGTGGTATGGTGGAGATGATGCCAACGTTTATGGTGTCTTCAAATGTGCCGACAATTGCCACAGTGAAACCTTATTCACCGCTCGAATTGCAGGGCAGGGACATCTATATCAAAGAAGGCTGTGTGAACTGTCACACCCAGACAGTTCGTCCGTTCCGCTCAGAAACAGAGCGTTATGGCGAATACAGCAAAGCGGGTGAGTACGTATATGATCATCCGTTCTTATGGGGATCAAAACGTACAGGGCCAGACCTGCACCGGGTCGGAGGGAAGTACTCGAACGCATGGCATTTTAATCACATGTTTGATCCGACAACGATGTCTCCGGGTAGTATCATGCCTCCATATCCATGGTTGATGGAGCAGGACCTGGATGTTTCAACAACACCGTCCAAGATTAAGGCAATGAGAACGCTGGGTGTGCCGTATCCGGATGGATATGAGGACAAGGCGGTGGATGATCTGAATAAACAGGCGTCTGAAATAACAGCGAATCTGGCGAAGGACAATATCAAAGTGGCCAGCAATAAAGAGGTCGTTGCCTTGATCGCTTACCTGCAACGTTTAGGAATAGATATAAAAGCCAGCAAGACCGCGGCGAATTTAGATAACAATTAAAATCTAAAAAGATGTTCAGACAATTCATTAGTTCAGTTTCAGGAAGTCAGGTCTATCTGATCACTTCTCTCGGGATATTTCTTGTATTCTTCATTGTAGTTGCGTTGATGCTTTTCCTGATGAAAAAAGATCATATCAAACACATGAGCGAAATGCCGCTAAGAGACACCAAATAGAAAAAGATACTTTAGAAAGATATCGATGAGACTTGTTTTTAATTTAATATTACTTCTGGCAGCTTCTATTCCAGCTGTTGCACAGGAACAGGCTGCCGAAGTTGTGGCAGAGGTGCCTAAAACCTCGGAAGCATTTTTGATGAACACTGTTATCGTGGTGTTTATTGTTGCTGCCATTATCCTTCTGGCTGTAGCCATCGTCCTTCTGAGAACATTTAATATCCTGGCGAAGGAGCTCAGTCATCCTACACCCTTGCTTAACCCAGAGCCTGCTGTCAGGCTTGATTACGAGGATTGGGTAGCAGAACAAAAGAAAAAGCCTTCTATTGTGAGCAAGTTGCTCAGCTTGAGGCCTCTTGAGGAAGAGAAAGACCTCGTTATGGAGCATAAGTTTGATGGCATTGCGGAGCTTGACAACCCTACGCCCCCCTGGTTTATGTGGTTGTTCTATGGAACGATCCTCTTTGGTGTGGCTTACATTTTCAATTATCATGTTTTCAAATGGGGAATGCTTCAGGACGAAGAGTATGTAGTTGAAGTTCAGCAAGCGGAGGCAGCGAAGGCAGAATACCTGGCAAATGCAGCCAATCTCATCGACGAGAACACCGTTACTGTAAGTGCAGAGAGTTCAGTTATATCTGCCGGTATGGCGATCTTCAATAACAATTGTGTGGCCTGCCACGGAGATAGAGGACAAGGTTCAGTAGGTCCGAATCTGACTGACGAGTACTGGTTACACGGAGGAAGTGTAAACAGTGTATTTAAAACCGTTAAATACGGTGTGCCGGAAAAAGGGATGATTTCCTGGGAGAAACAGCTGACTCCTAAGCAGATTTCGGAGGTAAGTAATTACATTCTGTCCCTGAAAGGAACGAACCCTCCAGGGGCTAAAGAGCCTCAGGGGGAGAAAGAGGGCTAAGCTCTGGCATTACACTACACTACATCAAAAACAAAAGGGGGGGATTATGGAAACCTCATTCAGAGATCAGGTAAGTACTATCACTGAAGATGGTAAAAGGCGGAAGTGGTTATATCCGAAGCTGATAAAGGGAGAGCTATATCGGCTTCGGAACCTCTTCGCAGGGGTTCTGTTAATATTTTTATTCGCTGCGCCGTTCGTTAAGGTGAACGGCGAGCAAATGGTTCTGCTGAATGTACTGGAGCGTAAGTTCGCATTCTTTGGAGTACTGTTTACACCTCAGGACTTCTATCTGTTTGTCTTAGGAACACTCATTTTTATCGTCTTTATAGTACTCTTCACGGCTGTGTTTGGCCGTGTTTTCTGTGGCTGGGCTTGTCCTCAAACCATTTTTATGGAGATGGTTTTCCGAAGGATTGAGCGCTGGATTGAGGGCGACACTGTTCAGCGCAAGAAGCTGGATGCAGGGCCGCTGACATTGGAGAAAGGATTTAAGAAAACCCTGAAGCATGGGCTTTTTCTGCTCATCTCCTTTCTTATTTCAAATACTTTCCTCGCGTATATTATCGGCTCAGATCAACTGCTCCAGATTATCCGTGAGCCGGTTAGCTCACATGTTGGTGGGTTCATTACCATCTGTGTTTTCACTCTTGTATTCTATATCGTTTTTTCGCATGTCAGGGAGCTCGTCTGTACTGTAGTGTGTCCTTATGGACGCTTGCAGGGGGTGCTTCTCGACAAAAGCTCTATGATAGTGGCTTATGATTATGTCAGGGGGGAACCCAGAGGTAAGCGGAAGCGGAATGTGGAGAACTCGGGAAAAGGAGACTGTGTAGATTGTGGTTTATGTGTTGACGTTTGTCCCACCGGAATAGATATCCGCAAGGGCACCCAAATGGAATGTATTAACTGTACCTTATGCATTGATGCCTGTGATATGGTGATGGATAAGATCGACAGGCCAAAGCGGCTGATTGGTTTTATGTCGGATGAGCAGATGGAATCAAGAAAACCATTTGTGATCAGCAGGCGTATCTATTCGTATGCGGCTATATTGGTTATTTTGACCTCTGTGCTTGGTTATCTCATCGGCAAGAGAACGGATGTTGAGACGACCATCTTACGTGCCTCAGGAACCCTCTATCAAATGAGGGACAGGGGGCAGGTTAGTAACCTGTATAATGCAGAGTTCTACAACAAGACAAACAAGCCGCTTCGTTTTGAAGTGGTGCCACTGGAGAAGGGGGCTAGTATTCAGTATGTCACCCAGCCAAAGGTGCTCGATAAGAGCTCTAGCATGAAGATCACGTTCTTTGTGTTACGGCCGCAAGGATCTATCAAGAGCTATAAATCAGACCTCCATCTACAGGTACTTTCTGAGGGTAAAGTACTTGAGAACATCAAAACTACCTTTATTGCACCATCTAACTAGAAAGAAATGAATTGGGGAACAAAATTAGTTATTGCGCTGGGTTTATTTATGTCTTTTATTCTCGTATTAAGCATGAAAATGATCTTCAGTGACAAGGACGACTTGGTTGAAAAAGATTATTATCAAAAAGGGCTCAACTATGATGCTGAGTACCTTAAGATTCAGAACGTTCAGCGGGATGCTGCGGAGCCTGTTGTTTCATTTGGGCCTGACAAGAAGCTGGATTTACACTTCAAGCTACCTGCTAAGGGTGTTGCTAAGCTTCTGCATTCAAGCAACCGAGACATGGATCGTGTGTTTCAGATTACAAGTGATTCAAGTGGAGCGGCGAGTTTGAGACTTAGTGACCTGTCGAGCGGCTACTGGCATTTGGAGCTGGAGTGGAAGAGTGACACATCTGAATACGTATTCAAAAAGAAAGTTTACCTGCAATGAGTATTTGGTATCTGGCCTTCTTTACCGGTTTGTTTGGCAGTGTTCACTGTTTGGGGATGTGTGGTCCCCTTGCATTCGCAGTCCCTTCAAGGCACGCGAGCTGGTGGCTGGTGCTTTTAGACAAGCTGCTGTATCAGGTTGGAAGAATTGTTTCATACAGCCTTTTGGGAGTATTGATAGGGCTCATTGGCCGGCAGCTCTGGGTTGCGGGACTGCAGCAATTTATTAGCATCCTGAGTGGCGTGTTGATCTTAATTGCCGGCTTATCCCGCGTTTTCAAGGTCCGGTCGCAGGTGCGGTCCTCAGTAGGAATAGGTATCTTTAACCGGGCGTTCACTTATGCTTTAAAGAATAAAGCCGGACACTTTATAACGGGTGTTTTAAATGGACTGCTGCCTTGCGGATTTGTTTATCTGGCTTTGGCCGGAGCCGTTAGCGTAGGTAATACCATTGACGCGGTGAAATATATGGCGCTATTTGGTCTGGGCACGCTACCCTTAATGCTGCTTGCTACCTTTGGCTTTGGATTGACAGGACCGCTTTTTCGGAAGAAAATCAATCGCGCGGTACCTTACTTTATGATATTCCTCGGTTTATGGTTTATATTGAGAGGAGCAGACTTAGATCTGCCGTATCTCAGCCCTAAATCTGCTCCCTCAACTGAAGTTTGTAGTTAACTGTTTTTTATTATCCTGCCATGCTGAACATGACGGTTTTTGGCTGATTAGCCCATAATCTTGCGTCAAGAGCCATACAGATGTTTCTCAGGAAACGTTGTCCCTGAGGAGGAACAGTTAGCTTATAAGGTCCCATTGAAATTAGTGCGTCTTCCTGAAGCAGCCTTAATCGTTCCAGTCCTGCCTGGAAGGCATCATTTTTTAAAGTCGACTGCTCCCAGGAAGTTTCTCCTTTACACATGATGTTGAGAATATGGCTTTTGAACAACAGGTCGTCCTGACTCAGCTGATGTCCTTTAAACACGGGAATCAAACCTTGCTCTACGCGTGCGGTATAGTCTTCAACCTTCTTTTCGTTCTGTGCGAATGCATAGCCACTGTCGCTGATCGAAGATACACCCAGACCAATCATTAATTGCGTATACTGGTGGGTATAGCCCATAAAGTTTCTGTGAAGATGGCCGTTTACCTGCGCTTTATACAAGGAGTCTGTCTGAAGTGCAAAATGGTCCATACCAATTTCGATATATCCGCCCTGCGTTAACATGCCGCGACCAAGCTCATACAGCTTTTGCTTTAATTCAATAGACGGCAGATCTTTTTCCGTGTACCGTCTTTGTCCCGGCTTGATCCATGGAACATGCGCGTAGCTATAGAAGGCAATCCTATCCGGTTTTAGGCTAAGGATTTGCGATATGGTGTCCTTGAGTCCATCTAATGTTTGTACCGGCAGGCCGTATATGAGGTCGAAGTTGATTGAGGTATAACCAATCTCCCGAGCCTTATCTGTTACAATCTTGACATCCTCGTAGGATTGCATTCGGTTGATAATCAACTGGACCAGCGGATCGAAGTCTTGTATTCCGAGGCTCAGTCTTCTGAAACCAAGGCTAAATAGCGTTATCAGATGCTCTTCAGTTGTGTTGGCTGGATGAGCTTCGAATGAAAATTCAGCTTCAGGATGAATAATCGCGTCTTTTAAAAGACCCTCTATCAGGAGTTTTAAATTATCGGGACTAAAAAAAGTGGGAGTTCCTCCGCCAAGATGGATCTCTTTGATCACCGGCTTTTCTTCAAATATGCTGCGGTACAGGTCCCACTCTTTGAGAACTGTCAGAATATAAGGTTCCTCCACCTTGTGGTTTCGGGTAATCCTTGTGTTGCATCCGCAATAGGTGCAGAGACTCTCGCAAAAGGGTAAATGGACGTAGAGGCTGATGCCGTCCTTGCTGTTGCTTTCATCATAGGAAAATCTCACTGATTCTTTCCAGGCATCGACTCCCATAAATGTGTTATCCCAGTACGGAACTGTCGGATAGCTCGTATATCTTGGCGCAGGTACATGGTACTTGCCAATAAGTTCTTCGGAATTCATAAGATTAACCTGTTGCGCGGGTACGTATTTCGTTGCTGATGACAAGGCTTCCGCAATTATCAGCTACAGAACAGTTGCCACCTTCGCATCGTTCATTCTGCCAGGTGTCAAGATTGGAGATCGTCTCATTTGCGCAATCAGCATAGTATTTACCCAAAGCTGAGGTTGACATATCGCTTTTTGCAGTTGAAGAGACAACTGCAAGCTTTATATTGTGTTTGCTGGCCGACTGTTTATCAATCTGCTTAAATTCAGATGCGCGACTTGCTATAAACTTTACGCCTAGCTGAGCAAGGCGGTTTATAACTTCAGGAGTTATACTGTCTTTTTCTGATATGATAACTGCTTGTTTACCAGTAGCATATTCAGCTGTTTCGAGACAGAGTGCATTTGATATCAGGGTTATTTCGTGCTTCTTTCGATTGGCTATTGCCAGTGGCTCCTTTTCATAGGAACGGATGCTGTAGGCTACTGCTCTCATTTTTAAATAGATAATGTATATTCAAAGATAAGAAGCAGTGCCTTGAGGCTCCATGAGGTGAGTCAAATGGAAAAGTGATATTGATCAGTTTTTCATGTTTATCAGTTTTTTTGCATTTAAAATGATTATCTGGCTGCCTTTCTTTTCGATTAGTCCTTCCGTCTTGAAATCGCTTAGTGTCCTGCTCACGGTTTCTGTTGCCATACCAGCCATTGATGCAAGGTCATCCCTTGATATTCTCAATACTGCATTCTCGGGATCATTTCCAGCGAGACGAAGAAGCACCTGAGACATGCGTTTTCTCACGGAATGATAAGCCAGCTGCAAGAGCTGATCTTCTTTTTCACGAAGGTTGTTCGCTATAATCTTGATAAAAGCTTTACCGACCTCTGGATAGTGATTAACAAGCTGATCAACCATTTCCTTTGGAAGCATGCAAATAGAAGAATCTTCTACAGCTTCAGCAGTCTCATGGTAGACTTCGTTTGAGAGCAGTGCATTTACGCCGATATATTCGTCGGGGCCATATAGAGATGTGAGCAGTTCACGGTCATCATTACTGATCTTAAAGGTTTTTACCTTACCGCTCAGCAGCAGATACAGGCCGTTAGGGCTGTCTCCTTCATAGAAGATGATTTGTTTCTTTTTGATGGTTCTGATTTTCCTGTCGGCAACGAGCTTCTGGAGTTCAGCAAGTCCATCACCCCGGTTAACCAGATTATCCAGTTTCTCTAATGACTTGTTGTAAAAGGCTTCCTGGCGTTCCTTCTTTTGCAAGCGGCTTTCGATGGCGTTCAACAGTTCAACATCGTCGAAAGGTTTTGTCAGATAATCATCAGCACCCATCTCCATGCCTTTACGCATGTCCACCCGCTCTGCCTTAGCCGTGAGAAAGATGAATGGGATAGCCGAGGTCTCCGGAGTTTTTCCGAGCATGAACAAAACGCCGTATCCATCCAGTTCAGGCATCATGATATCGCAAAGAATAATGTCCGGAAGATGTTTTATGGCGAGTTCAACACCCGTTTTTCCGTTGTCAGCATGGTAGACCTGATAATTTGCAAGCTCAAGGATCTCCGTAGTGCTCTCGCGGATATCATCGTTATCCTCAATAATTAGAATGGACGTTTTTTTCATCGTTTGAAGAAAAAGATATAGTGAATTTTGTTCCTTTGTTAATGATACTCTCGAATTGAACGAAGCCGTTCATCAATCCCGCGTAGCGTCGTACAATATTCAGCCCGAGGCCCGTTCCTGGAATATTACCCGTATTGTGTGCCCGGAAGAAGGGTTGAAACAGGTGTTTTTGATCGGCCTCGGGGATTCCGATGCCATTGTCGCTAACGGTGATGATATATTGACTATCCGTTACTTCGGTATTGAATTCGATAAATGTATTTTCCCCTGAGTACTTTATAGCATTTGCAATCAGGTTGATTATACAGTTTTTTAATAAGTTTTGGTCAAGAATCACGATGCTGGTAAGCCCGGTATGTTCATAGATAATATTCTGATTCTGCTTCGTGATCAACTGCATTTCCTCGGTGATCTCTTCGGAAAGTTTTACTAGATCGAAACGGGTGAATGTGGGTTCGACGCGGCCTGCCTCAAGACGTTCCAGTGATAGAAAGTCGTTTAAAATAGTCGTTAGATTCCCAACGGCGTTTTTAATTTTATTCACGTGCTTGGAAATGTTCTTGGTGTCTTCCTGCAGTGAATATTTCTCAATAAGGGAGGCTGACAGTTGAACTGAGCTAAGAGGAGTGCGGAATTCGTGGGACGCCATCGATACAAACCTGCTTTTCAACTGGTTCAGTTCTTTCTCTTTTTCCAGAGAGAGGCTCACTTCTTCTTTCGCTTCCTGTAATGCATGAACCGTTTTACGCAAAGAAGCGGTTCGCTCTTCCACAAGTTCTTCCAACTGTGCTGCATGGTTTCTAATCCGCTCTTCTGCTTCTTTTTCGCGGGTAAGATCGTTGATAAAGCCCGCATAAATGGTCCTGTCAGTAAGGACAACCTCGCTGACTGCAAGCCGGAAGGGAAACTGACCGCCATCTTTTCTAAGTCCGCGAACCTCTCTGCCAATGCCAATAATATGTCGTTCTCCTGTGCGCTGATAGCGATTAAGATACTCATCGTGGCGGGAATGATCAGGTTCTGGCATCAGTATAGATATATTTCTGCCAATTACTTCCTCTGGTAGATAGCCAAAGAGCCTGCATGCTGAAGGGTTTATAGATTCAATTAAACCTCTTTTATCGATGGTGATGATGCCATCTATTGCGTTGTCTATTATGGCATGTAAAAGGGTTGCATCATTCATTCGCAAAACGTACGTTGGTTTTCCAAAAGTAATAAATTTAAATATTAATCGCCTTTACGGATTAATAAGCTAACAGTTACCTTCTGAATTGATTTATGTGTAAACAGAATAGATAATTATGTAAGAGCCTTTATTTGGAAATTACCTATCTTTGGAGAAGAAAAATGAAGAAGCTCATTGTTGCCATATTAGCTGTTTTTTATCTCGGTGTTTCATCGGGGGCTACTATGCATTTCCACCATTGCATGGGGCAATTGGTAGAGTGGGGCTTTTCGTCAACAAAGTCTGACGAATCTTCGAAATGTAGCCGGTGTGGCATGAAGACAGGCGATAGTGATGACTGTTGCAAACACCAGGCTAAAGAGGTCAAAGTAGATAAGGTTCAAAAGGTCGCTGAAAATCATTATCAGTTTAAAGTTTTTGTCATCTCCCTGAGATCATCGGCCCTCTGTGTTGCATTACAACCTTATTTCCAGGTAACGGAGGCACACCCGCTGTTAAATTCTCCTCCAGGCATTTCTGATGTTGATAAATATCTGCAGGTCTGCAGCTTCCGAATATAGACTAGTCTTTTTTTGCCAGGTGTTCTTACCTGATGCTATTCAGTCAACGTGTCTCGATTGACGATCATTAAGCACAAATTTTAAATTTCATGGTAGAAAAGCTTATCGCATTCTCAATGCGAAATAGGTTTTTGGTATTGCTGTTTGCTGTTTTGGTATTTGCCTATGGGCTCTATTCTGTCAAAACTAGTAAGATTGATGCGATACCTGACTTATCCGAAAATCAGGTAATAGTACTTACCGAATGGATGGGCAGAAGCCCGCAAATAATAGAGGACCAGATTACATATCCTCTGGTAACCAACCTTCAGGGCTTACCTAAGGTAAAGTATGTTCGTGCAAATTCTATGTTTGGAATGAGCTTCGTCTATGTCATCTTTGAAGATGATGTGGATGTTTACTGGGCACGGTCGCGTGTTCTCGAACGTCTTAGTTCATTAGGCAACTCGCTTCCTGATGGAGTTACACCCTCAATGGGTCCCGATGGTACGGGAGTGGGGCATATTTTATGGTATACGCTGGATGCTCCCGGCATGGATTTGGGTGAACAACGGGCTGTACAGGACTGGTACGTCAAGTTTGCTTTGCAGAATGTTCCGGGTGTGAGTGAGATTGCGTCTTTCGGCGGATTTCAGAAACAGTATCAGATCACTATTGATCCCAATAAGCTCAATTATTATAATGTCTCTGTGCAGGAGGTAATGCGCGCAGTTAATGCCAACAACAACGAAGCCGGGGGGAGGAAATTTGAGATGAGTGATATCGGTTATATCATCAAAACCACCGGATACCTGAAGTCAATCGAGGAGATTAGCCAGTTGGCGGTGAAGAACCAGAACTCCATCTCGGTCAGGGTCAGAGATGTTGCTACCGTCCAGATGGCAGGAGAAAGCCGCTTGGGAATATTTGATTATAACGGAGAAGGTGAAGCCGTTGGCGGTATCGTGGTATTGCGGTATGGGGAGAACGCTGATGAAGTGATCAAGAGTGTCAAGGCTAAGATGACGGAAATATCGAAGGGACTGCCTGAAGGCATGAAATTCAATATCGTTTATGATCGCGGAGAGCTTATAGAAGAATCCATTTCGTCTATCACTACTACGCTGATTGAAGAAATGATTGTCGTGTCCTTGATCGTCATTGTCTTTCTTTTTCACTGGCGGAGCGCAGTGAGTATCGTGATTCAGATTCCGATCACGATCGCAGCAAGCTTTATAATTCTAAACGCTCTGGATATTTCCTCAAACATCATGTCACTCACGGGTATCGCTCTTGCAATTGGAGTCATCGTAGACAACGGAATTATCATGTCGGAGAACGCCTATAAACACCTATCCATGCGCCAGGAAGAACTTGGTAAATTAAGAAAGAAGGGAGATTCACATGTGGAATAAATTTTTTAAAAGGAAGAACTCCGAAGAAGATTACGTCAGGCTTTCAAACGAAGAAAGGTTGAGCATCATCGAGAAAGCCTGCAAGCAGGTTTCAAGAGGTGTATTTTATTCGACTGTCATCATTATCGCCTCATTTCTGCCCGTGTTTTTGTTAACTGGTCAGGAGGGCAAGCTGTTTCATCCACTTGCCTATACCAAGACGTTTATCTTGATTATTGATGCTTTGCTTGTGGTGACGCTCGCTCCTGTATTGATATCCTTTTTTATGAAGGGTCGGTTTCGTTCAGAAAACGAGAATCCGATAAACCGATGGTTGGAGAAAATCTACGAGCCGGTTATCAGAGCATGTATGCGTCACAGGAAGACAACTATCGGAGTGAATGTTCTTGCTTTGCTGATCAGTATCCCGCTCTTGATGAGTCTGGGCCGGGAGTTCATGCCACCTCTGGATGAACAGTCGATCCTCTTTATGCCCGTTACTTTGCCAGACGTATCTAATGCGGAGGCCAAGCGAATACTGCAGGTACAGGATAAAATTATCAAATCAGTTCCTGAGGTGGATAAAGTGTTGGGAAAAGCAGGAAGGGCGAATACGGCTACAGATAATTCGCCTATGTCGATGATTGAGACCATTATTTCTCTTAAGCCCAAGAGTGAATGGAGGGACGGAATTACGAAGCAGGACATTATCAATGAGCTGGATACAAAGCTGCAGATCCCTGGTGTTGTAAATGGATGGACACAGCCTATCATTAATCGGATCAATATGTTATCGACCGGCATCCGCACAGATGTGGGCGTGAAGGTGCATGGGCAGGATCTTGCCAAGATCGCTTCTGTATCACAGGAGGTGCACTCCCTGCTTCAACATGTTGAAGGTGTAAAGGATCTGTATGTAGAACCGGTTACTGGGGGCAGATATCTCGAAATCGATATCAAGCGTGACAAGCTTGATCGTTATGGTTTAACTGTGGATGATGTGAATGCCCTGGTTGAAACAACAATTGGAGGAGCTCCTTTTGCGACAACAATTGAAGGAAGACGCAGATTTGGAATTCACCTCAGGCTGGGACAGGAGTTTCGGAACAGTCTGGATCGGCTAAAGCGAATTCCGCTAAAGTCTTCAAATGCGGGTATCATACCTCTTTCCGCGGTAGCCGACATTCGTTTCGTTGATGGGCCGCCAATGATCACCTCTGACAATGCCATATTAAGGGGGGCTGTCATGTTTAACGTGCGCGACAGAGATCTGGGGGCTACGGTTCAGAGTGCAGTTGATAAGTTAAATAAGGAATTGAAATTACCTGACGGCTATTTCATCGAATGGAGTGGGCAATATGAAAACCTGATCAGAGGTCAACAGACGCTGATATATATCCTCCCCGTGGTATTTCTGATCATATTGGTGGCTTTGTATCTTGCCTTTAAGTCCATCAGAGAGGCGTTTCTCAGCTTAATCACCATACCGTTTGCACTGATCGGAGGAGCCTATCTGGTGTTTTTCTGGGGTGTCAACCTGTCTGTGGCGGTAGCCGTTGGCTTTATTGCTCTGTTTGGAATTGCGGTGGAGACGGGGGTTGTAATGGTGATATATCTGAACGATGCCATGCGGCAGTTAGTTGCCCTGAAGGGAAATTCGAGCGAAACGATCAGCAAAGAGGATCTCAGAGAATACGTTATCCACGGTGCTGCCAAACGATTGAGGCCTAAGATCATGACCGTTTGTGTGGCCCTGTTTGGTCTGATTCCGGTTTTATGGTCTACCGGTGTAGGGAGTGACATGATGCAACCTATCGTGTTGCCCATGATCGGAGGTGTGTTAACATCGTCGACACATATCCTTCTGGTCACTCCTCTGATCTTTTTGATGACCAAGGAATACGAGTTAAAGAAATTTGGAAAGCTGGAGGTATATGATGTACAGCATTAGAAATACGATTTGCACGCTGCTGCTTAGTTTACCCACTATTCTATTCGGACAGCAGGTTCTGACGATTGATCAGGTGCTGAAAGAGGTCGCCCGGAATCATCCGTCCCTTCAGGCTTTTGAAAGCCGGGTGAGAAGCAACGAGGCGAAGGCCGCAGGAGCGAAGGCATGGATGGCTCCTATGGTGGGAGCAGGAACGTTCATGACACCTTACCCGGGAGCTGAGTTGATGGATGATGCTGAAAAAGGGGCCTGGATGTTTTCTGCTGAGCAGGATATTCCCAACCCATCAAAGATCAAAGCGAAAGAGAAATCTGTTTTGGCGCAGTCGGCAGTTATTCAAGCTGAACAGAAGATAAAAGCCAATCAGCTGAGAGCAAGAGCAAAGGAACTTTACTATGGTATTCTGACACTTCATAAGAGGGCGGCTTATCAGCAGGAGAGCAAGATGATTATGCAGACAATGAAGAAGCTGGCGGAAGTTCGTTATCCCTATAATCAAGGTTCGCTGGGGATGATTTTCAAAGCCGAGGGTAGGTTGTACGAGACTGATAATATGCTTCTCATGACGGCAGGAGAGATCAAATCGAAGAAGATTGCTCTTAATGCGCTTATGAATCGCCGGGCGGATGTCGACTTTACCGTAGACACCACCTTAAGAGTCGGATTTAGTCCTTTAACTTCGTTGGATACCTCTTATCTCTCGGCAAACAGGAGCGATATTATTCAGATGGATCGTTCGATTCTAGCCATGGAAAGGAATATCCAGCAGATGAGGGAAGAAGCAAAGCCAGATTTTAGGATACGATTTGAGCATATGGCAAACAGGTCGCAAATGATGCCTAATCAGTATTCGCTCATGGGCATGATCTCTATTCCGATTGCGCCATGGTCTTCGGGCATGTACAAGTCGGAAGTGAAGGCCATGAGCTTTGAGCAGGAGGCCATGAGGAAAGAAAAAGAATCCATGCTTACTGAGATGCTGGGAATGACCCGTGGGATGGAAAACGACTTAAGGAATATGGAAAAGCAGCTGAGAAATTATGAGGACAAGATTTTGCCTGCCCTGAAAAAGAACCTCAAGGTTTCTATGCTTTCTTATCAGGAAAATAAGGAAGACCTCAATACAGTAATCGACGGATGGGAAGCCGTAAACATGGCGGAGATGACCTACGTTGATCAGCTGCAGCGCTTTTACGAAATGATTGTTGAATATGAAAAGAATATTGAGAGATAGGATTCCTATTCTCCTTTCTGCGTTTGCCCTGATTTTTTCAGGGTGTAACCGCAATAATAAGGGAAAGCATGAGGCTATGAGCCATGATGTTGTGCACGACAGCATATCTCACCTGGTGGAGCCAACTGACGAAGTAGTAGTAGCCAACATAGAAACTATCAGACCACAGACGGGAAGCCGCTTTGAAAGTGTAACAGCTCAGGGCGTTATCAATTACAACGAGGATAATCTGAGTAGTCTGTCTTCACGGGTTAGCGGACGTATTGAACGACTGTACGTCAGGTTCAACTATCAGAAAGTCTCAAAGGGACAAAAAATCATGGAGATCTACAGTCCGGATCTCGTCAACGCTCAGCAGGAGCTCCTTTTTCTGCACAGGAACAATGAACCGGAACTTGCAGCATTGGCCAGAAAGAAGCTGTTACTTCTTGGAGTTTCAGAACAACAGATAAATGCGCTGCTAAAAACCGGCAAGGTAGATCATGCGATTGCTGTCTATAGTACATCGTCCGGTTATATCATCGAAAATACAGCCCAAGCCGGGAATTCTGCTATGCCTGCTGGCGGCACTGTTCTTTCGTCATCATCGACCACCGGATCATCGGGTGGGATGGGAGGAATGGCTGACGCGGGCTTGTCAGAACCCGCAAGTCAGGATGTCCCTGTTGTTCCCGGAACTAAACCCCTGGGCTTGAGAGAAGGAGAATACGTATCAAAGGGGCAGACTTTGTTTAAGGTGATTAATGCCGATAAAGTCAGGGCGGAGTTTTATATAAAGCCGGATCAGATACAGTCGTTCAAACGAGGAGGAAGTGTTTCTGTGATCTCAGCAGACTCAAAAGATAAACATGCAGAGGTCGCAGTGAACATGATTCAGCCTTACTACTCCAACACGGCCAGCTATCCCCTGGTTAGGGTTGTTCTCCCAAACTCCGATAAGCGTTGGAGGGTAGGTGAACTGGTGCAGTTAAACTTGAAAGAAGTCAGGAAGGATGGCACATGGTTGCCGCGTTCAGCGGTACAGCAACTCGGTGCAAGTTCTGTTTTGTTCGTAAGGAAGAATGGAGTATTCAAGCCCGTCAAAGTAAATGTGCTCTCCTCTGCAGGAAATTGGATCAATGTGGGAAGCGCTGTTACTGATGAGGAAGTTGCCTTGCATGCCGGGTTCCTGATGGATGGTGAAAGTTTTATTCAGGTAGATAATCAATAAGACAAGTAAGATCATGACTAAGAAGAAAATATCGAAGTGTATCGCAGCTTTCGTTCTCCTGTTTCTGGTGGCCTGTTCGGGGAGCCAGAAAGATCAGGGTGCTGATGTATCTTCCACAACATATACCTGCCCGATGCACCCACAGGTGATTAGTGAGCACCCGGGGACTTGCCCCATCTGCGCAATGGACCTGGTTCCGGTCTCAGCATCGGGGAATGGGAATGAGATCATGTTAAGTGCCAGTCAGATGCAACTGGCGAATATCAAGACAAGGCCTATCAGAAATGATGTTTTCCAGTCGTCTAAAGTGTTAAACGGGCGAATCCTTTTCAATCCTCAGAGCACAACAATGATTTCTTCGAAATACGCCGGTAGAGTCGAAGAGGTGTTTTTCAAGGAAACCGGGAAACCTGTCAGAAAAGGTCAGCCGCTTTTTCGAATATACAGTGAAGAGCTCCAGGCACTTCAGCAGGAGTACCTTCTTCAGGCGAGTCAGATGGCTGCCTTTCCCGGAGAAAAGATATATCAGACTCTTTACGCGGCAGCTGAGAACAGGCTGAGGTTATTGGGTTTCGGGGAAGCTCAGATGCGTAGTCTGAGAAGTCAGCGGAAAGTGGCACCGTCTGTTGTCGTTTATTCTCCCGGCTCCGGCGTGATCAGTGAGCTCAATATACTAGAAGGCCAGTATGTGTCGGAAGGGACGCCTGTAATGAGGCTCGAGAATCTCAACCAACTTTGGTTGGAAGCTGACGTATACCCTGATGAGGCGAAGTCGCTGCGACTAAACATGCCGATGATGGTATCTGTGAATGGTCAGGCAGGGGGTGAGCACGAAGTACGTATAGACTTCATATCGCCTCAGGTTGATCCCTCAAGTCAGATTATAAAGATCAGAGGAACTATCAGGAATAGCGGTAATCTTCAGCCCGGTATGCAGGCCAGTATCCTCCTCCCTGCAATGGAGAAGGTGGAAGGGATTTCACTGCCATTAGATGCGATTGTTAGGGGAGAAGGAGGGGCGCATGTTTGGATTAAAACAGGGAAGAGTACCTTTGAGCCGAGAAAGGTAGTTACAGGCGACGAAGATGCGGTGCAAATAATTGTACGATCTGGTCTTGAGAACGTGAAAGAAGTGGTGACTTCAGGGGCCTATCTGCTGACGAGTGAGTTTATCCTAAAAAAAGGCAGAAATCCCATAGCTGAACACCATCATTAACAAAAAGAATATTCATCAATTAAATAGTTACAAAATGAAATCAACACACATTAAAAAAACACTTTTATCTGCTGGTCTTATCTCTGTTATGACGATTGTTGCCTGTTCTTCAGGTAATAATAAGAACGAAGTGAATACTTCGACTGAGCCTAAGGAAGTAAAAGAAGGTGAAAGCGCGGCTTTGACTTTTAAAGATGAAAAGATTGGTCATATCTACTCGGATTATATCGCTCTCAAAGATGCGCTCGTGAAATCTAACGAGAAAGATGCCGGTGTCGCGGCAGGTGCATTGCAGGTCTCTCTCAACGCAGGGTCTCAGACGAAGGCGGCAGACCTGGCGGCAAAGATTGCCAGCGCGTCTTCATTGAAGCTTCAGAGAGAGCCATTTAATGAGCTAAGTACTGAAATTGAAAAGGTGCTGAAATCAGCCGAAATCACTAGTGGAGCCGTGTATAAACAGTATTGTCCTATGGCGAATGACAATCAGGGAGGTTACTGGCTGGCAAGCGAAGCTTCAATTCGTAACCCGTATTATGGCGATGAAATGATGACCTGCGGAAGCGTAAAAGAGGAAATCAACTAGATCCTGCGGTTTTTTCCCGCCATGACAGTGCATGACGGATATTAATGCTCTCTTATTTATTTTTAGCCAAACTAATTTATAAGCATAAATAAATGTCAGCATTATTTGGAGTCATTTTTCATTTTATTGGAGGGTTTGCCTCGGGGAGTTTTTACATTCCCTATAAGAAGGTTAAAGGATGGGCCTGGGAAAGTTACTGGATAGTCGGAGGGATCTTCTCCTGGCTTATAGTACCCCCTCTTGCCGCGTACCTCACTATTCCAAATTACACTGATATTATTCGTCAGACTGATGGTGGAATTCTGTGGTTGACCTATATGTTCGGTACACTCTGGGGTATCGGCGGACTGACTTATGGACTCGGGGTACGTTATCTGGGAGTATCACTTGGAAGCTCCATTATATTGGGCATCAGCATGGTTTTCGGATCACTGCTCCCTTCTATATACTTTGACTTTTTCCCGGCAGAAGGGAAAGATACGTTCACCATGCTGGTCACCAGTTCATGGGGACAAATGGTACTTTTGGGTATCGCAATCTGTATTGTCGGAATCTTCCTTTGTGGAAAAGCTGGCGTGATGAAGGAGAAGGAGCTTGACAAGGCAAGCAAGGATTCTACAAGCAATGAATTCAAAATAGGATTGGGTCTTTTGGTGTCGGTTATTTCCGGAGTACTCAGCGCCTGCTTTAACTTCGGTCTTGAAGCAGGTAAGCCCATGGCAGAAGCTGCGAACCAAATCTGGAAAACGGTTAATCCAGGCGAAGGTGAGTTTCTGTTCCAAAATAACGTGACCTACGTAGTTGTCCTTTGGGGAGGATTAACAACGAACTTTATCTGGTGCATGATCCTGAATTTCCGGAATAAAACATTTAAAAATTATACAGACGCGAAAACGCCAATATTGAAAAATGTGGCGTTCTCTGCGCTGGCAGGTATAACCTGGTTCCTGCAGTTCTTCTTCTACGGAATGGGAGAAAGCAGGCTGGGTAATGGACCTAGTTCGTGGATTTTACACATGGCTTTTATCATTTTGATTGCGAACGTTTGGGGAATCGTACTGAGTGAATGGAAAGGTGTAAGCCGCAAAACATACACAACAATTATTGGGGGAATTTTAACAATTGTTGTGTCAGTGCTCGTTGTGGGATACGGGAACTCATTGAAATAAAATAAATTAAATAACATATGTCTATCGTAACTGATTTCAAACACGTTAACTATCTATGGGATGATGCTGCTGCCGCAAAGCTGGAAGGTGATGAAGTAGCTTTATTGATTTACCGGTCCAATCTTCTTGGAGCTGATTTGCGCCTGACTAACTACGGAGGTGGTAACACGTCTTGTAAGACGGTTGAGAAGGACCCACTTACCGGCGCTGATACCGAAGTGATGTGGATCAAGGGTTCAGGAGGAGATATCGGAACCTTGACTCGTAGCGGACTTGCCGGACTCTATGTAGATCGTCTGAGAAATCTTGAAAATGTATATAAGGGAATAGAGCAGGAAGATGAAATGGTTGAGCTTTTCAACCACTGCATATACGACTTAAAGTCGAAAGCGCCTTCTATCGATACGCCATTACACGGCTTCCTTCCGTTCAAGCATATCGACCACCTTCATCCTGATGCAGCCATCGCAATCGCTGCAGCAAAAGATGGAAAGAAGATTACGGAAGAGCTGTTCAAAGGAACTATAGGCTGGGTAGACTGGCAGAGACCA
The DNA here is from genome assembly GCF_053551015.1 of Arcticibacter sp. Classification (NCBI taxonomy): domain Bacteria; kingdom Pseudomonadati; phylum Bacteroidota; class Sphingobacteriia; order Sphingobacteriales; family Sphingobacteriaceae; genus Arcticibacter; species Arcticibacter sp. The sequence continues at coordinate 199,522 of NZ_JBMQOB010000009.1, forward strand.
GGCTTCGATCTTGGTCTTCAGTTGAAACGTTGTCTGGCTGAAAACCCGGGCATCCGTGGCATTATGCTGGGATCTCATGGTTTATTTACATGGGGTGATACAGCTTACGAATGCTATGTCAACAGTCTGGAAGTTATTGAGGCTTCAGCGGAATACCTGGAGCAAAACTTTGGTAAAAACAGACCAGTGTTCGGCGGTCAGCGTATAGAGAGCCTGGATGCTGAAGCACGCAGAAAACAGGCAGCAGCGATTGCTCCTGTGCTGAGAGGGTTCTGCTCAAGTGAGCGTCACATGGTGGGTCATTTTACCGATGATGCACGTGTTCTGGAGTTTATCAACTCAAATGATCTGGATAGATTGGCTCCGCTAGGTACCAGCTGTCCTGACCACTTCCTGCGCACTAAGATCAGTCCTCTTGTTCTTGAATTGGACGCAAATGTGGATCTGTCTAACGTAGAAGAATTAAAAGAAAAGCTTGCTCCTGCATTTGAAGCATATCGCCAGATGTATAAGGAGTACTATGAAACATGCAAGCACGCGAACAGCCCTGCTGTACGTGATGCTAACCCGGTGGTTATCCTGTTTCCGGGTGTGGGTATGTTCACATTTTCGAAAGACAAACAGACTGCCCGTGTTGCAGCTGAATTTTATACCAACGCAATCAACGTGATGAAAGGGGCAGAAGCTGTGTCAGAATACACATCTTTACCTCGTCAGGAAGCGTTTGATATTGAATATTGGTTGCTTGAGGAAGCAAAGCTTTCTCGTATGCCAAAACCTAAGCCTTTGTCAGGACGTATTGCCCTGATCACAGGAAGTGCCGGAGGTATTGGCAAGGCAATCGCGAAACGTTTTATCGAAGAGGGTGGCGTTGTTGTGATCAACGATAATGATTCTGGCCGTCTGGAATCTGCCAGAGCAGAGTTCAATGCTCAGTTCGGTAAAGATGCTTTTGCTGCTGTTCTGCTCGACGTAACAGACTCAGCAAAAATCGCAAATGCTTATGATGAAGCTGCTCTTGCATTCGGAGGAGTAGATATCATTGTTAACTGTGCCGGACTGTCGATTTCAAAGCCAATTCAGGATCATACAGAAAAAGATTGGGATATTCTTTACGACGTATTAGTCAAAGGACAATTCCTGGTTACTCAAAAAGGTATTGAAGTAATGCGCAAGCAGTCTTTAGGAGGCGACGTGTTAAACATTGTAAGTAAAAATGCACTTGTTTCAGGTCCTAATAATGCAGGTTATGGATCTGCAAAAGCTGCCCAACTACATTTGAGCAGACTGAATGCAGCAGAATTAGGAAATGACGGTATCCGTGTTAACGTGGTTAACCCTGATGCAGTTATTTCAGACAGTAAAATCTGGGAAAGCGGATGGGCTGAAGGCCGCGCGAAAGCATACGGTGTAACAGTAGCCGAACTACCTGCATATTATGCTAAACGTACCTTACTAAACAAGATTATCCTGCCGGAAGATATTGCTAACGCATGTTTTGTTCTGGTTGGTGGCTTGATGAATAAGTCAACCGGAAACGTGCTAAACGTTGATGGTGGCGTGGCGATGGCATTTGTGAGATAGAAACCAAATTTGAGAGCTTCAGCTGGTTCGTTCATGTGAACGTTTGCTGAAGCTCTGTTTAAAACCATAGTATATGAAAATTGAGAGGTATCAGATTGAGGAGCACAACAGTAAATTAGCTCAATCGCATCAAAGGAAGTTTGAATTTTTGGCCCAGGATATTCAGGGTACAGAGGATATCGTACAGAAACTGATGAAGTTTCAAATCGCTATCCCAAGCTGGGCACTGGGTACTGGTGGAACTCGTTTCGGACGATTCTCAGGAGGTGGTGAACCGCGTAGTCTGGAAGAAAAAATGGGTGATATAGGTTTGCTTCATCAATTAAACCAATCCAGCGGTGCTATCTCTCTTCATATTCCCTGGGATATCCCTGAAAATATTCAGGATATCAAGGTATTGGCTGCGCAATATGGATTGCGTTTCGATGCAATGAATTCAAACACATTCCAGGATCAGCCTGGTCAGGATCAAAGCTATAAGTTTGGCTCCATGCAGCACATTGATAAAGCTGTGCGTAAGCAGGCTGTTGAACACAATATCGAAGTAATTAAGCATGGTGTTGCATTAGGATCAGATTCTTTAACCGTATGGTTATCGGATGGTTCTTGCTTCCCGGGTCAGCTTAACTTCCGTCGCGCGTTTGAAAATACGCTTGAAAGTCTTCAGGAAGTTTATGCAGCTCTGCCTGAGGATTGGAAGATCTTTGTAGAATACAAAGCTTTTGAACCAAACTTCTACTCTATGACAGTGGGAGACTGGGGACAGTCTTTGCTGTTCGCAAACAAACTTGGTCCAAAAGCCTATACGCTTGTAGACTTAGGTCACCATTTGCCTAATGCAAACATCGAGCAGATTGTATCACTGTTATTAATGGAAGGCAAGTTAGGTGGTTTCCACTTCAACGATTCCAAATACGGTGATGATGACTTAACTGCAGGCAGTGTGAAACCGTATCAGTTATTCCTCATTTTCAATGAGCTTGTAGCTGGAATGGACGCAAAGGGAATGGATCACGCGAGTGGACTCGGATGGATGATCGATGCATCTCACAACGTGAAAGACCCTCTGGAAGATCTTCTTCAGTCGGTAGAAGCTATCATGATGGCCTATGCACAGGCATTACTTGTTGACAAAATGGGTCTTGAAGAAGCCCGTATGCAGAATGACGTAGTGCGTTGCCAGGAGATCTTGCAGAATGCATTCCGTACTGACGTTCGTCCGCTTGTAGCAGAAGCAAGACTTCGCGCTAACGCTGCTTTAAATCCGGTAGGATTGTTCAGAGAACTTCAGGTAAGAGAGAAACTTATCGGAGAAAGAGGATTTAAAACAGTAGCAACAGGTTTATAATCGATTGTTTACAGAATAGAGCTAAAGGCATTTGGCTTTTAGCTCTATGTTTATTTATAGACTTTTAACTTTTGATTATGCCGATCCCTGTTGTTGCAGTATTTGATGTTGGAAAAACCAACAAGAAAATTTTCTTTTTTGATGAGCAGTATAAAATTGTTCTCGAGCGTACGGCACAATTCGACGAAACTGTTGATGAAGACGGCGATCCATGCGAGGATATCCAACTGCTAACATCCTGGATTAAAGATACCATTGCCGAGGTTACTGCACTTGACCGATATGAAATTAAAGGGATAAACTTCTCTGCATATGGTGCAACATTTGTCCACCTTGACGAAGAAGGCAAGCCTCTTACACCTATTTACAACTATCTTAAGCCCTATCCTGAACACCTGCAAAAGCAGTTCAACGCATCTTATGGTGATGAGCTGCAGTTCTCGAAAGAAACGGCTTCCCCTGTTCTCGGTAACTTAAATTCCGGAATGCAGCTGTACAGGTTGAAATACGAGAAACCGGAGATATTTAACAGAACAAAGGTTTCCTTGCATTTTCCTCAATACCTCAGCTTTCTTATCACCGGACAGCTGTATACAGATATGACAAGTATCGGCTGCCACACCGCATTGTGGGACTTTGAGGCAAATACATATCACCGCTGGGTGAATGAAGAAGGCATTGCAGAAAAGCTTGCTCCTATCCAGCCTTCAGACGCTGCATTTAAAGCAGATCTTAATGGAAAAAGCTGTTCTGCGGGTATTGGACTCCATGACAGCTCTTCAGCCTTGATCCCATTCCTGGCCAGTTTTCATGAACCTTTCATGCTACTATCTACAGGAACATGGTGCGTCAGTCTAAATCCATTCAATGATTTACCTCTTTCAGAGGCCGAATTAAAGAAAGACTGCTTGTCTTATATCAGCTACAAAGGAAAGCCTGTAAAGGCGTCTAGATTGTTTGCCGGCAATGAGCATGGTATTCAGGCTAAGCGCATAGCAGAGCATTTCGGCGAACAGCCTGATTTCTATAAGCATCTTAAATATAATGCTGACGTTATCAGTCGCATTCAACAGCATCATCAGGCGGTTGATACCACCACCCAATCCGGAGATTTGGTTGCATCAGGCTTCGGCTTACGGGATCTATCCAAATTCCTGTCGGCAGAAGAGGCTTACCATCAATTGATAATTGACCTGATAAAATTGCAAATTCAAGCGAGTAAGCTTGTACTCGACGGTACCGATGTTAGGCGTATCTTTGTTGACGGCGGATTCAGTAAGAATCCGATCTATATGCAGTTGCTGGCTTCTGCTTTTCCAGAGATGGAAGTTTTTGCTGCTTCGGTAGCTCAGGCCACATCCATTGGGGCAGCACTTGCCATTCATCAGCATTGGAACAGCCACGCGCTGCCAACAAATATTATTGATTTGAAATTTTATTCAGCCTCAGAATTAGTATTATGACCGTTGGGTTATTTATACCCTGTTATGTAGATCAGTTTTATCCTAATGCTGCCATCGCAACTTTGCAGTTGCTGGAAAAGTTGGGTGTTAATGTGGTCTATCCGAAAAAGCAAACCTGTTGTGGCCAGCCAATGGCCAACTCAGGTTTTTCTCATCTTACAGGGGGATGTGACGAGCTGTTTACGGAAATATTTGCAGAGTTCGACTATGTAGTTGCTCCCTCGGGCAGTTGCGTATTGCATCTCAAGGAGCACCTGCATTCTGAAAAAGACCCTCAGCAGTCTGAAGTCTTAAAAACAAAAGTGTACGAACTGGTCGAATTCTTAACTGATGTTCTTAAAGTCGAGAGCCTGCAGGCGAAGTTTCCTCATAAAGTGGGAGTTCATCAAAGCTGCCATGGCTTGCGCGGTCTGCATCTTTCTCAGATGACTGAGCTTGTCGCCCCTCCTTTCTCCAAACCTGGTAAGTTGCTTAGCATGGTTGAAGGACTGGAGATCGTGGATCTGGACAGACAGGACGAATGTTGTGGATTTGGAGGAACTTTCTGCGTTGCCGAAGAGGCAGTATCAGCTAAAATGGGTAAAGACCGTGTTGCCGATCATATACGGCACGGAGCAGAATATATCACAGGAGCCGATCTTTCCTGCCTCATGCATATGGAGGGTATTTTGCGCAGACAAAAAAGTAATGTTAAAGTAGTGCATATAGCAGAGATTTTAAACGGAATATGAAAGATCACGCGGCATTATCTGAAGAGTTCAACAAAGACGAGCCCAGAGTCGACTGGCATGATGAAACACTATGGTTTATCCGGCAGAAGCGGGATAGGGCAGTTCATTCTATCCCAGAGTGGGAGTGGTTAAGGGAAACCGGTTCACAGATCAAAAATAATGTACTGTCAAACTTAAGTACCTATCTGGAGCAATTTGAGGCCAATGCCCTGAATAACGGTGTCCATGTACATTGGGCGGCTGATGCCCGGGAACATAACGAAATCATTCTTTCCATCATGAAAAAGCACCAGGCCGATCGCATGGTGAAAAGTAAATCGATGCTGACCGAGGAGTGTCATCTGAATGACTTTCTTGCAGACAACGGCATTGAAGTGATTGACTCTGATCTGGGTGAGCGCATTGTTCAGCTGGCTAAAGAACCACCCAGCCATATTGTACTTCCCTGTATTCATTGGAAAAAAGAGGAAATCGGAGACTTATTCCATGAACACCTGGGTACTGCAGCCGGAGAGGCTGATCCTCAGATACTCACAGAGGCTGCCCGGCAACACTTAAGGGATACATTCCTCACCAGGAAGATCGCACTTACGGGAGTGAATTTTGCGGTTGCTGAAACCGGCGAATTCGTCGTTTGTACCAACGAAGGTAACGCAGACATGGGTGCGCATCTTTCAGATGTACATATCGCGTCAATGGGCATCGAGAAGATCATTCCCGAACGTAAGCACCTCGGCGTATTCCTACGTTTGCTGACCAGAAGTGCCACGGGGCAACCCATCACTACGTATTCAAGCCATTTTATGAAGCCGCGTAAAGGTCAGGAAATGCATATTATACTGGTCGATAACGGCAGAAGTCGTCAGCTTGGAAGGGCCGACTTCCGCAACTCGCTGAAGTGTATCCGCTGTGGATCATGTATGAACACATGTCCGGTGTATCGCAGGAGCGGAGGGCATAGCTATCATACGACTATTGCAGGACCAATCGGAGCGATTCTCGCACCTAACCTCGACATGAAAGATCATGCGGATCTGCCTTTTGCATCCACATTATGCGGATCATGCTCAAACGTATGCCCCGTTAAGATCGATATCCATGATCAGTTGTACAAATGGAGGCAGGTTTTGGTAAAGGAAGGCCATGTAAGTCAAACCAAGGCAGCAGGAATGAAAGCGATGGCTTTTGCTTTCGGTAACCCCGCAGTATTTGAAGTTGCCGGTAAGTCAGGGCGTTGGTTTATGAAGCATTTTCCGGCACTGGTCAGCAATAAATTAAATCCCTGGTATAAGGAAAGAGAAATGCCCGAGCCTCCAAAAGAGTCTTTCAGGGAATGGTATTCAAAAAATAGAAAGAAGTCTAACGACTAAACAGGATGTCAAGCAAGAATACAATATTAGCAGCGTTGAAGGCTAACCAACCAGACCTTCTTCCTTTGCCATCGCTTAACCTTCCGGTGACTGACAATGGAACACCTACAGTGGAAGAAATTGTTGAAAAATTCAAGACTACAGCGGTCACTATCGGCGGAAGAGTATTTGAGGTTAGCGACTTCAATGGAATAAAAGAGATTCTGGCAGCGCAGTTTATCTCGCCGGCACGAATCATCTCTTCGTTTACCGAACTAAGCGAGATCGCCGAAACGGATATATCCCAGGAGAATCCTCATCTCCTCGCAGATGTGGAGTTAGCTATTCTGCAGGCGGAAATGGGTGTGGCTGAAAACGCTGCTCTCTGGGTGCCTGAGGGAAATATGATGCAGCGGGCAGTTCCCTTTATTTGCCAGCACCTGGCCCTTGTTGTCAGAAAGCAGAACATAGTTGGCAATATGCACCAGGCATACGCCCTATTAGGAAATAACAACACGGGATTTGGCGCCTTTATCGCCGGTCCGTCGAAGACTGCAGATATCGAACAGTCACTTGTTCTTGGAGCTCATGGTCCACGAAGTTTAACCGTATTCATCTGGGCATAGATCATGTGCCAGACATGTTGCTTTTAGTAGATTTGTGTGCCTCTAGATGCACGCAAATCTACTCGGCGACAGTATCGCCGGTCTGTGAAGAACGTAACCAGAGATGAAGCGAGAAGCGGCCTGCATAAAAGCCTGCTGAAATGATGCGGACCCACCGTGTGCTCCTCTATTCCCGGTAACAACTCTGTTTCATATATGCACTATGTGTCAGAAACAGGACGCTACAGGATACGTAATCCTAAAAAAGACCCTAATTTAGTTCCGATAACCGTTTAATGACCAATTCCTGCGATAACCAGTATTACCTGAATGTGACGGTAGATAGTTTTGCAATATATAAAATGCCCTGTTATGAAGCGGAGTACATTTTTGTATCAGATGTCAGTACTGGCTGCCGTAGCAGCCTTGCCGAAGACTAGCCGGTCAAATGAGATCATGGCCAATATGTCCTCTGGTTTCCCATACAAGCTTAAGGGTGTCGGCCGGGCCCTCGAGTTAGAAGGATATTACGTATGGTGTAATAGCCCTATCATGGGACCCGATAATAAAGTTCACGTCTTCTTTTCCCGCTGGGCTTCTTCCAAAAAGATGGGTGGCTGGCTAAACGGGTGTGAGATCGCTCATGCTGTCGCTGATCATCCTGAGGCAGAGTTTAAAGTCATAGGCACCGTGCTTGCCCCAAGGGGTGAAGGTCACTGGGACGCAACCACCTGCCATAATCCTCATATTCAATATGTAGACGGGCAATATTGTCTGTTCTATATGGGTAATTCGAATGGCAAGACAGATACAAAACGTATTGGCCTGGCTACCTCGAAGTCATTATACGGCCCCTGGACCCGCGCTGATAAGCCGTTGCTGGAACCGGGTGCACCGGGTGCATGGGACGATCATTGTACCACCAACCCAGCCTTCGTAAAACATCCTAACGGACAATATTGGCTATACTATAAATCCTGGAATTCGAATGATTACTACAATTCCAAGGATCCCCTCATCCGGGGAAACAGAAAGTATGGACTTGCCATATCCGATCAACTCACCGGGCCCTACAAGCGGTATTCCGCTGATCCCGTAATAGACTTCTCATCCCTCGGCAACAATAACCAGTTTGAAGATGCTTTTGTCTGGATGAATAAAGGGCGGTTTAACATGCTGGCCAGGGATATGGGAGTGTTTGATCATGAGGTCGGACTGTATCTCGATTCAAAGGATGGTATACGCTGGAATCGACCGGATATCGCCTATCAAGCGCTGAAAGAATACACGGACCTGCCTCCGGCACCACAGCACCTGAAAAGGTACGGGAGACTCGAACGACCGCAGATTCTCTTTGTTAAAGGAAAACCTGCTTATCTTTTTGCCGCAACCCAGGGAGGTCAGTACGAAACAGCATCATCGTTTATATTGAAGATCACCTGATTTTCATCACATACATACGCATAAACACACATATATATAAATAAGTAATGGAGTCATCATCAGCATATTCTGAAAAGAGAAAAAGACAACTGTGTGATGGCTTTGTTATTGTCTAAAACAAGTAATCCCATGAGAAAAATGAAGCTATCAGGTTTAGTTGCGGCGATTGGAATGCTGATTATGTCAGCATGTGCAACGAGTAATCAAACCGGCTGGACGTCAACAGACCAGCCGCTGAAAGAGATGGAAAAAATCAGAGCTATGATCAAGCCGCCTGTCTTTAAAAACCAGGATTACGATGTCACCGCATATGGAGCTGTCGGAGATGGCGTAACACTGAATACCGATGCATTCCGCAAGGCAATTGAGGAGTGTAATAAGAATGGTGGAGGCCGGGTTGTTGTGCCTGTCGGAACGTTCCTTACGGGAGCTATAATTCTTAAAAGCAATGTCAACCTGCATCTGGCAGATAGCTCCGTGATCTTGTTCAGCAGAGATCCTGAGCATTATCCCATCGTATTCACCCGCTGGGAAGGCATGGAATTGATGAACTATTCCTCGTTCATCTACGCCTACGGCGAAGAAAATATTGCCATCACTGGTAAGGGTACACTCGACGGAAACGCCAATAATGAAAATTGGTGGTACTGGAAGGGGCAAAAACAATATGGCTGGGACGAAAGCAAAGGTCACCAGGGACCAGCCCGCGATTCCCTGCATGCACTCAACCACAAAAAAACGGATCCAAGAACCCGCGTCTTCGGAAAAGGGCATTACCTCAGACCAAACTTCATTCAGCCCTACAAATGCAATAACGTACTGATCTCTGACGTGAAAATGATCAACTCTCCCATGTGGAACCTCAACCCGGTTCTTTGTGAAAACGTGATCATCGAACGTGTCAAGATCATCTCTCATGGACCTAATAATGACGGAGCAGATCCGGAGTCTTGTAAGAACGTGCTGATCAAAGATTGTTTCTTCGATACCGGCGACGATTGTATCGCTATCAAGTCGGGAAGAGATGAGGATGGTCGCACAATTAACAAACCGGCAGAGAACCACATTATCGAAGGTTGCGAAATGAAAGAAGGCCATGGAGGAGTTGTTATCGGCAGCGAGATCTCCGGTGGTGCACGCAATATCTTTGCAATCAATTGCGTAATGGACAGTCCGGACCTGGACAGAGTTCTGCGTATAAAAACCAGCTCAAGCAGAGGTGGCGTTATTGAAAATATCTTTATGAAAGATGTTAAAGTAGGAACGTACCGCGAAGCCGCAGTAAGATGCAACATGTTTTACGAAGCTCCGGGCGACTTTATACCAACCATCCGCAACGTGTGGGTAGAGAACATGCATGTTGAAAAGGGTGGAACTTATGGGGTGCTGGTTAATGCATATAAAGAATCTCCTGTCGAAAACCTGCGCCTCGTTAACTGCACCATCAACGGGGTAGAAATTCCGTTCAAAGTAGATTATGTTAAAAATCTTCAGTTTGACAATGTTAAAATCAACGGAGAAGTTGCTGTGCTGCCAGATAGCTTAAAGTCTAAATAGCCGGCGGTTAACAAATTAAATATGTATAAAAGTACTATAGCAATCCTTGCGGGACTCCTGCTTTCGGGAATCGATAATATTAATGCGCAGGGGAATGATGCCCCTGCGAAACCTTGGCACGGTAAAGAAAGAGTAGTTCATTATCGTCCTGAGGGGAAGGATTTTGTACTTGTGAACGGAACAAAGCGCTTCAACCGGGCACTGTATGGAACAAATACAGCCTTCCGTGTGGAAGCAGGCGACTTGCCGGAGTTCGCCATGTACATGCCTGGCATGGGTGGTAATCTCCAGATAGGTATCATTTCCGGTGCCAACAGCAAGTGGATCATCCAGGCTAAAAATATCAAGAGCATATATCGCCCCGGTGCCATGCTCTATGAAATTAAAGACCCTATTCTGGGCTCGGGCACGCTGAACCTCAGCGTGCTTGCGCTTGCAGATGCAGAGGGTATCATCGTCAAGGCTGCCTCTTCAGGGATGACCGAGAATATCGATCTGTTCTGGGCATTTGGCGGTGCCTCTGGAAAGAAGTTCAGTCGCAACGGCGATATCGGTGCCGATCCTGAGTCTTCGTTCTATCTGAAGCCGGAAAACTGTAAAGACAATCAGTACAAGCTGAGTGGCAAAAGCTTCCAGCTTAGCTATGCAGCATCACAGGAGCTCGTAGGTATGCTGTCTGAAAGCGGCAGCTTCCAACTGGCGGATGCTTCCGCACTGTCCTCTCCTTCAGCTCTGGCTAAGTCCAAGGCTGCAGACGCGCCCGTGGTAACAGCCTCCTCCAGAATCAAAAATGGAGAAGAAATATACATGCTCATCCAGCGGCCTTCTGAGAAAGGAAAGCTAAAGACCGCTGATCTCGCATCGCGGTTTGCCGCGGCAGAACAGGCCCGGACTCAACTGGCGCAACGCATTCAGGTAAATACTCCTGATCCCTATATCAATACCCTGGGCGGAGCCCTCGCCGTCGCTGCAGATGGTATCTGGGAAAGCCCCACATTCCTGCACGGCGCCGTAGCCTGGAGAATGCGCCTGAACGCCTGGCGTGGAGCCTCCGTTGCCGACCCGCTGGGCTGGCACGACCGCGCACTTGAACATTTCCGCAGTTATGCAAAGTCGCAGGTTCTCGAGCCTGCAAGCGGAAAAGTAGTGGCTGATACGGCACTAAACCTTGCAAGGCAGGAAGAAAAGATGGGTAATGCGATGTTCAGCAGCGGTTATATCTCCCGCAACCCGAACGACAATACCAAACCGCATCACTACGATATGAACCTCGTGTTCTTCGATCAGATGATGAGTCACATCCAGTGGACAGGCGATCTTAGCGTAGCTAAAGAGATGTGGCCGACCATCAAAAGGCACCTCGATTGGGAGAAACGCAACTTCGACATGGATGGCGATGGCCTTTATGACGCCTACTGTGCTATTTGGGCCAGTGACGGATTGCAATACAGTGGCGGCGGTGTAACACATACATCTTCTTATAATTACCGCGCGAACAAAATTGCCGCGCAGATTGCCCGCCTCATCGGCGAGGACAGCAAGCCTTTTGAAGAGGAAGCTGAGAAGATATACAAGGCAATTAACAGCAGGCTCTGGATGCCGGGAAAGGGGTGGTATGCAGAATATCAGGACCTCCTCGGCTTGAAAAAACTGCATCCCATTCCAGGTCTGTGGACGATCTATCATGCAATCGACTCAAAGGTGCCTGACATGTTTAAAGCATACCAGTCTTTACGATACATCGACACTCAGATTCCAAGAATCCCGATTTTGGCCAAAGATCTGCCTGAAAAAGATCTTTATACACTGCCAACCACTAACTGGCAACCTTACACCTGGTCGGTCAATAACGTGGCACTAGCCGAAGTACTTCATACTTCTCTGGCCTACTGGCAGGCCGGAAGATCCGAAGAGGCATTCAAGCTTTGGAAAGGAAATATCCTCGAGACCATGTACCTGAGCTCCAGCCCCGGAGGCTTTGAGCAATTGTCGTTCTACGACGCAGTACGCGGTGAGCTCTATCGCGATTTCGCAGATCCTATCGGTGTAGCTGCACGCAGCCTGGTAGAAGGTTTGTTCGGGATTGAACCGGACGCCCTCGCAGACACGCTTACCATCCGTCCGGGACTTCCTTCCGCCTGGGCTTACGCCTCGCTGAAAACCCCCGATGTAACGTTCGACTTCAACCGCACAGACCTCGCTGATCAGTACACCATCGAAGCGACCCGGAAAAACCCCATGAACCTCAAACTCGAGATCAGGGCAAAGTCAGATCGCGTCAAAATGGTTCGCGTAAACGGTGTTCCGGTGAAATGGAAGGTCTCCGAAAGATCTTTAGGCATCCCGTCACTGGAAATCTTTGCAGGTAAATCAGCTAAATACTCGATAGAAGTTGCCTGGGATGGTGAACCATTCGAGCAGCCTTCCTTGAGTCCAGCACTATACAAGGAACTGTTCAAAGCTGAATTCAAAAACGCCAAAATAACCAACCTGTACGATCCTCAACAAATCCTTCAGGGTGCTGTAACCAGGAACAATAAGCTGGAAGCATTGCTGGATGCAGAGAATGGTCACAAGACCTTCTTCCTGAAACTGAGTCAGGGGAACTTTGCATGGTGGATGCCGGTCGACGTTGAAGTGATGAAGACAGTAGAGCTGCTCGCTCCGCTGGAACAAAAAGACAAAGACCTGGCCTTTACAGTAAAGAATAACGGTCCCGCCGTAAGGGGTGAATTGATCCTCAAAGGCGGCAGCCGTATCGTTTCCAAGGTAATTGAACTGGCTGCCGGAGGCTCTGAGCAAATCGTAGTTCCTCAGGAGTATGTATCCGCAGGAACCAATCTCATGCGGGTTGAATACCGTCCCGGGGTGTATGCAGAAAAAGAAATCATCAACTGGAATGCCCTGCCGCCGTCAAACGCGAAATGGGAATCAGTAGACTTGTCTGCGGTATTTAATGACAAGGTTAGCAATATCTTTAAAAACAAATACCTGAGTCCGCGTCCTTCTTCGCCGACCCTGCAACTTCCGGTTCAGGGTATCGGAAACTGGTGCTACCCGCTTACGACGGCAAATATTGACGATACTGGTCTCAGAGAAAAAGCAGGCACTGCCGGTAAGCTTGTCCTTCCCAACGGCATCCCCATGGCTACATCGGGAGAGACAGATGCAAGCAATATCGCCTTTACCTCTCAGTGGGATAACTATCCCGACTCTATCACGGTGCCACTCTCGGGTTCGGCATCTCATGCCTATCTGCTGATGGCTGGATCGACCAACCCTATGCAGAGCAGGATCGAGAATGGAGAAGTGCAGGTGCTCTATACTGACGGAACAATGGATCGTCTTCCGCTCGTCAATCCGTCTAACTGGTGGCCAATTGAGCAGGATTACATGAATGATGGATTTGCCTTTACAACAGGTAGTCCCAAGCCCTACCGCGTATATTTGAAAAGCGGACAGGTCACGCGCGAGTTTAACGACTTTATAACCATAAAAGGATTCACTAACCAGGGAATAGATGGAGGGGCAGCAACAGTCCTCGATCTGCCGCTGAATCCGAAAAAAGAATTGAAAGGATTAACAGTAAAAGCGCTCGCGAATGATGTGGTCATCGGCCTCATGAGTGTTACACTGCAGAAAAACTAAGACCAATATTAATTATAGCCCAAATATGAAAGTAAAGAAGATTATGTATGCCCTGGGGATAGCACTTTTACAGGTGCTATCTGCCAACGCACAGCCCATAAATCGGCAACAGGTAGTATCACGCCACAACGTCATTAACACGAAGATCGATTCACTCAGTTCCCTTTCCTTGGGCAATGGCAAGTTCGCCTTCACCGCTGATGTAACCGGTTTACAAACTTTTCCTGAAGCCTACCGTAAAGGCGTAAGCCTCGGCACCCAGTCTGAATGGGGATGGAACAGTTTCAAAGACACCGTAGGCTACGACATCTCTGAAACGCTCAGGAACTATAACCTGAACGGCCGTATGATCTCCTATACAGTACAATGGTCTGAACCTTTAAGAAAACGTCAGGCTTCTGACTGGTTCAGAAAGAATCCGCATCGTATCCACCTGGGGCACCTGGGTTTTGAAATCCAGAAGCAGAACGGCTCCATGGTTACCATCTCTGATATCAGGAACATCAGACAGGAGCTTGACCTTTGGAGCGGGGTGCTTAAAAGTACTTTCACGGTAGAGAACATACCGGTAGAAGTATTCACAACCGTTCACCAGGATCAGGACGTGATATCTGTTCGCGTCAAGTCGAAGCTGGTAGCAAGCGGAAGGCTGAAGGTGGGCCTTCGCTATCCTTACCCGACGGCGGAGTTCCTTGACGAAGGATCTAACTGGGCGAACCCTCAAAATCACCAGTCATCCATTCAGTCTTCAACAGCAGAAGGAGCGGTCATCGAGCACAAACTAGAAGGGATTACCTACTACTCCAGCCTGAAATGGAACAAAGGCACCGTAAAAGCGGCGTCTGCTCCTCATACTTTTCAAATCGTACCTGCAAAAGGATCAGATGTACTGGAGTTAAGCTGCCTGTTCAGCATGGAGCAGAAACCTGCTGCTGCCGTACCTGCATACCCTGAAACGGAGACGAACAGCAAAACCCAATGGGCTGCTTTCTGGAACAGTGGTGCCGCCATTGATTTCGCCGGAAGTACTGACCCAAGAGCAAAAGAGCTTGAACGCAGAACTGTGCTGTCTCAATACCTCACCAAACTGCAGTGTGCAGGCTCGTTTCCTCCTCAGGAAACAGGATTGACCTTCAACAGCTGGTTCGGAAAGCCTCACCTGGAAATGCATTGGTGGCATGCCGTACACTTTGCACTCTGGAACCGGGTGGACCTGATGGAGAAGAGCCTGAGCTACTACGCACAGGTACTCGGCAAAGCTAAAGCGCTTGCCGAAAGACAGGGTTTCAAAGGTGCCCGCTGGCAAAAAATGACCGATCATAACGGCGATGAAGCACCTTCTTCTGTCGGTGCCTTCCTAATCTGGCAGCAGCCTCACCTGATCTATATGGCCGAACTGGCATTCCGCGACAAGCAGGATAAAGCCATTCTTGAAAAATATAAGGATCTTGTTTTTGCGACCGCCGACTTCATGGCTTCTTTCCCTACATACGACAAAGCGAAAGATCGTTATAACCTGGGCAAGGGACTGATCCCTGCGCAGGAAGTATTCAAGGCTGAAGACACGTTTAACCCAACGTACGAGCTTGCTTACTGGGACTGGGCACTTAAAGTGGCCCAAAGCTGGAGAGAGCGCCTCGGCATGAGCAGAAATGCCGAATGGGATGAAATTATTAACAAACTGGCGCCCCTGCCGGTATCTGGAGGCGTGTACCTGGCTAATGAAAGCACACCCGATTCTTACGTAACCGATCGCTGGAAGACTGATCACCCTGCTGTTCTTGGAGCATTAGGTATGGTGCCTGAGTCGCCAAAACTCGATAAAGCCGCTATGCAGCGTACGCTTGAGCTGGTCTGGAAAGTCTGGTCATGGGAGGATACCTGGGGATGGGACTTCCCGATGACTGCTATGAATGCTGCACGTCTGGGCAAGGCTGATCGCGCTGTAGATGCGCTCTTCATGAACATCAAGACCAATACCTACCTCAAAAACGGACATAACTATCAGGACGGCCGTTTGCGCATTTACCTGCCCGGAAACGGCGGTGTGCTTACTACCGTAGCAATGATGGCCGGAGGATGGGATGGAAGCCAGGGTGTCAATCCAGGCTTCCCTAAAAATGGAAAGTGGAAGGTCCGATCCGAAGGATTTAAGAAAATGCCATAATAATCAATAACAAAGCGGGCTGCCTGATTCAGGTAGCCCGCTTTGCTTTATAGTAAACAGTAAGCTCTCAGTTACGATCAGCTACCGGATCAGTTAACACGAGGGTTTTATTTCAGAATAACGTTCGAAAAGTACTTCTGAAAAATCGACAGCGCCTTTTCCTTCACTTCTGTAGTTGGGCTCTCTGTATCTTTCAGCGGATAGTCCATTTTCATCAGCTCCCATTTATGCAGGCCCAGCTGGTGAAAAGGAATAATCTCCACACGCTCCACAGTCTTGAAATCCGCAAAACGCTGTGCCCACTCTTCCAGGTATTCTTCCTGATCGGTCCAGCCCGGAACAAGCACGTACCGAAGCCACATTCTTTTTCCGGTCGACTCCCTGTAATCCGCTAGTGCGATGGTGTTTCTGTTCGTGAGGCCGGTAAGCTTATGGTGAATGTCGTCGTTAATGTGCTTCACGTCGAGCAGCAGCAGGTCTGTATGCTCCAGCAGTTCATGAACCTGATCATTATTCAGCCTTCCATTGGTATCCAGACAAGTGTTAATGCCTTCGGCGTGCAGCCGTTTAAAAAATGTGCTCAGCTTGCTTCTTTGCAGAAGAGGCTCACCGCCTGAGACCGTTACACCTCCAAACTTTCCGAAATAGGACTTCTGTCGCACGGCCCGCTGCAGCAGCTCATCGATGGCAACCAGGGTGCCACCACGAACATCCAGCGTATCGGGATTTTGGCAATACAAGCAACGGAACTGGCATCCCTGAACAAAGATCACCATTCTTATTCCCGGCCCGTCATGTGTGCCAAAGGTTTCCAGCGAGTGGATCCGCAAATGTTCCGGATCATCAAAATTCAACTTAGCCGCTTCAATATCTTGTAATGGGAAATACATGCCTTAAGATGTAAAAATAATTTCAAAAAAAAGAGGTCAGGCATATAACCTGACCTCTTAGTGCTAATATATATATATAAATCGGTTACATACTTTCATGGAAGGTTCTCGCGATCACTTCCAGCTGATGCGCACGGGATAGACGAACAAAGTTCACTGCGTAACCAGAAACGCGGATAGTCAACTGAGGATAATTTTCAGGATGGTTGTAAGCATCCATCAATGTTTCCCTGTTCAGTACGTTCACGTTCAGGTGGTGAGCCATGTTTTTGAAGTATCCTTCCATCGTGTTTACCAGGTTGGAAATCTGCTCTTCACGTGTGTCACCTAGTGATTTAGGGATCATCGAGAAGGTATTTGAAATTCCATCCTGAGCATCATTATAGCGCAGTTTAGCTACTGAGTTCAACGATGCGATAGCACCACTGTTATCACGTCCGTGCATTGGGTTAGCTCCCGGAGCAAAAGATTCACCTGCCTTACGTCCATCAGGTGTTGCACCTGTGTTAGAACCGTACATCACGTTAGATGTAATGGTTAACAGAGATAATGTGGGAGTTGAATTCTTATATGTCGCGTGCTTTCTCAGCTCGTTGATAAAGTAATGGGTGATTTCCTGTGCGATTGAATCCGGACGGTCGTCATCATTACCAAACTGAGGATATGCTCCTTCGATAGTAAAGTCAACAGTCAGTCCTTTTTCGTTTCTTACCGGAGTCACTTTAGCGTATTTGATCGCAGAAAGGGAGTCAGCAATGATAGAGATACCTGCAGCACCGTATGCGATGTCAATATGAGGATCAGAGTCAATCATAGCCATCTGAGCTCTCTCATAATAGTATTTATCATGCATGTAGTGGATGATAAACATTGCTTTTGCATATACTCTGGCAAGATCACTCAAAGTACGTTTGAACACATCCATTACCAAATCAAAATCAAGAGGACCTTCTGGTAATTCAGGAATGCCTTTGACGATCTCAGTTCCTTCATGCTCTTCGCGGCCGCCATTCAGTGCAATTAAAAGCGCTTTAGGCAAGTTGGCACGTGCACCGAAGTGCTGAATTGATTTACCGATCTCCTGGTAAGACACGCAACATGCGATTCCATAATCGTCAGAACCACGGTTAGGGCGCATCAGGTCATCATTTTCATACTGAATAGAAGACGTGTCGATAGATACCTGTGCACAGAAGTTCTTGAATCCTTCAGGGAGGTTTTCAGACCAAAGTACGGTCAGGTTTGGCTCAGGTGAAGCACCTAAGTTATATAGCGTCTGTAAGAAACGGAATGATGTTTTGGTTACCTTGGTACGTCCGTCATTCAGCTGACCGCCGATAGATTCCGTTACCCAGGTAGGGTCACCACCGAAGATCTCATCGTAAGAACCCGGACGAAGGTGACGCACTAATCTCAGTTTCATCACAAACTGGTCAACCAGTTCCTGTGCTTCTTCTTCTGTAAGAGCTCCTGTTGCCAGGTCTCTTTCGAAATAGATATCAAGGAAAGAAGATACGTTACCCAATGACATAGCCGCACCATCTTGCTCTTTTACAGCAGCCAGGTAAGCGAAATATACCCACTGTACAGCCTGATGTGCATTAGCTGCAGGTTTTGATACATCAAAGCCATACTCAGCAGCCATAGTGATCATGTCCTTCAACGCAGCGATCTGTGAGTTGATCTCTTCACGAAGACGAACTTTATGCTCGGTCATCTCACCGCTAACTTTAGCCAGGTCTGCTTTCTTGAAGTTGATCAGCGCATCTGCTCCATATAGTGCCAGACGACGGAAGTCTCCAATGATACGACCACGTGCGTAGTTGTCAGGAAGTCCGGTTAATACGTGTTTTGAACGGTACTTTCTGATCTCAGGATCGTAAGCTGCGAAAACACCTTCGTTGTGATTGCGTGCATAGTTGAATACGTCTTTTACACGGTCAGATACTTCCAGTCCGCGTTCTCTGACAGCAGATTCAACCAGCTTGATTCCGCCAAATGGTTTCATCGCTCTTTTCAGTAGCTGATCAGTCTGAAGGCCAACGATAACTTCGTCGTCCTGTTTGATATATCCTGGCCTGAAGGCCGTCATGGTTGAAATGGTCTCAGTGTCTATCGCAAGGCACCCATTATTAGCTCTTTCCTGCAAAAGCACTTCTTTTGTCGCATTCCACACATTGGTGGTTTTTGCAGAAGGACCAGATAAGAATGATGAATCTCCGGTATATGGCTTAATGTTTCTTACAACAAAGTCATAAACGTTTACTGTTGTATTCCATTCTCCTTGTTCAAATGGAACTGCTGTGACATCTGTTTTCATAATTTAAAAAATTACTCTTCGTTTATGTTAGAATACATCAAATCTACGCAGATAAAAGATCACGAAATGTGACCCGCGTCATGTATTCTGGTGATTTAGGGATCGGCAAAGAAATCCTTGAAAATTTAATGGATTGTTAAAAATTTGCCTCTTCCGTTAATATTTTCGTTTCACTTTTAATTTCCGGCTTTTCCGCCACTAAGCGACTTCTCAAAAGATAGGCCATAATGGCTGTCGCAAACAAGATAGCTGAAAATACGGTAAATATCAAAGTATACTGATCGCTCAAATTAATAAGCCATGGACCTGCAAATGCAGCAGCCGACCAGGCAATCAGTACATATCCCAGTACAGAACCCATTTTGTCGGGACCATAAATATCTTTGATGAATGCAGGTATCGTAGCAAACGCACCACCGTAGCAGCTGATAACAACCAATACCGCTGCATAAAAGAGCCATGCAGCAGGCGTTGTGCTCAGAATAAAGAAGCAGGCACTACCCACCAGGAAGAAACACATAAAGGTGTTCCATCTCCCGATTTTATCTGATACGCTCGACCAGATCAGCCTGCCGAGTCCGTTGAATAGCCCGATCACGCCTACAAAAACGATAGCTGCAGCGTCACTGATGTGGATAATGTTTTTCGCCATCGGGGCCGCCACTGCGATCAGCGCAATACCACAGGTGGTGTTGAAAAACAGCATCAGCCACAATCCGTAAAAACGTACGTCCGACAGCAGAACAGAAGCAGGTACGGATGAACCGCCGCTATGATCATCAGCAACAACTACATTTGATGTAGTCTGAGGAACCGCCAGATACAAAGAAGCCAGTGCCATCAACGCAAAATATACGGAAGCCAGCAGGAAGAAGGTGTTCGACACGCCCATAACAGTGGCGATAGGAGAGATGATCTGTGAGGCGATAACCGATCCTGCTGCGAAAGACATGATCACCAGTCCCGATGCAAAGCCCGGTTTATCAGGGAACCACTTTACCACTACCGAAACCGGCGTGATGTATCCGAACCCAAGTCCGATTCCGCTGATCACCCCATACGTAAGATAGAACATCGGCAATGATCCCAGGCTGCAGGCCAGTCCCGCACCCGCCAGTCCCGCCCCAAAAAAGGCCGCTCCAAGCAGTCCCGCTTTCTTCGGACCGATCCGGTTGACAAAGTTACCCATGAACGCGGCCGTCAGACCCAGGAAGCAGATTGCCAGACTGAAAGCCAGCTTCAGCTGATGTGCATCCCAACCGTTCATTAACTCAAGAGGTTTAATCCATACGCTGTACGCGTAGATTGATCCGATCGACAATTGCAGTGTCATACCGGAAAGGGCCATAAGCCACTTATTCTTTGAAGTCATTTTTTGAAATTATGAGCCAAATCTAGCGGGTCTTGCTCCTCAAAAAATTGATGAACGTCACTTATGTCAGAGATCATCATCTAAAACACGCAAAAAAACTGGCATTTGTCCTGAATAATCCTCAATTTCCTATCTTAGCCACGATCCATACCTTTAATAATGAAACCCATCCGTTTTTTTGATCATATCCGGATTGATGAGTATTCAGCCACTCCCAAGTATCTCCAGCTCACCAACTCCATTCTGATAGCGGTTGAAGCAGGCAAGATCAGCAAAAATGATATGCTTCCCTCAATCAACGAACTCAGCTATGAGCTCGAGATATCGAGAGATACCGCAGAGAAAGGTTATAAATACCTCAAGAAGATTGGTGTGCTCGCGTCTATACCGGGAAAAGGATACTATATCGCCAGTACGGAGTTTCGTCAGACGCTCCGGATATGCCTGTTCTTCAACAAACTGAGCAGTCATAAGAAGATCATATACGATGCCTTTATTGCCACCCTGGGGGAGCAGATTGCGGTCGACTTCTATATCTATAACAGCGATTACATGTTGTTCAAAAAGCTGCTCAGCAATAAGATGGAAGGTTATTCACATTATGTGATTATTCCACATTTTATAGAAGGGGAGGACAGTGCTTACCAGATGATCAACTCCATTCCCAAAGAGAAGCTGATCATCCTCGATAAGAAGATCCCGGGTATAACCGGCGAATATGCAGCGGTCTATGAAGATTTTGAAAAAGATATCTACAACTCGCTCGAGAAGGCCCGTAAGGCCCTGAGTAAATACCATACTATTAAGCTGATATTTCCCGATAAAAGCTATTATCCGAGGGAAATCAGGAAGGGCTACCTGCGCTTCTGCCAGCAGTATGCTTTCAACCACAAGATCGTTAACGACATTTCTGTGGAACCTATTCAGGAGGGCGAGGTATATATCAACCTCATGGAAAGTGATCTGGTAACCCTCGTTGAGCGATTAGTAAACCTCGACTTCAAGATCGGCAAGCAGGTCGGCGTTATATCTTATAATGAAACTCCGCTGAAAAAGGTCATTCTGGATGGTATAACGACCATCTCAACAGACTTTCACCAGATGGGAACCATTGCCGCAAAGATGATTCTGGAGAACTCAAACAAGCATGTAGAGGTGCCATTCTCGCTCACTCTGCGATCTTCGCTGTAGAAAATGAAAACTTCTTTAGCGTGTGTTTGTTTTTTAATTAATGGTTAAACACACGTATCAAACAGGTTTAATAGGCAACTGTGCTTTCCTGGCCCATGTTCACAAAAATACCGATATCTCGTGGCTCTGCTGGCCGCGGTTTGACAGCACCTTCGTTTTCGGGTCCCTGCTCGATGAACAAAAAGGTGGAGAATTCAGCATCCGGCCTGCCGGCGACTACAGCTCCGAACAGTCTTATCTCGAAAATACCAATGTGCTGGTCACGAAAATATCCTGCGAAGATGGAGATTATCAGGTGACTGATTTTGCACCGCGGTTCTATCAGTATGACCGGTATTTCAAACCGCTCATGCTGATCCGAAAGATCGAGCCCATCTCAGGCACGCCGCGTATAAAGGTCAAGTGCGAGCCGGTAACCGATTACGGCAAGAAGAAAATGAGAGGCCAAAGGGGCAGCAATCATATTGAATATTATGGAGGCGAGGAGATTATGCGGCTTACGACCGATATTCCCGTTACGTATATCTATGATGAGCGCTTCTTCGTCCTGAGCGAGACCAAATATCTCGTTATGACTTACGGTCACCCGCTGGAGGCTCCTTTGGTGAGTACCTGTGAGACCTTCTACCGCGAAACGGTTAAATACTGGAGAACCTGGATCAAGTATTCATCTATTGCAGGCTTCTATCAGGAATATGTGATTCGCTCTGCCCTGGTTCTGAAGATCCACCAGTACGAAGATACCGGCGCCATCATCGCCGCAAGTACAACCAGTCTGCCAGAATCCGACGGCAGCGGTCGTAACTGGGACTACCGCTATTGCTGGCTGCGTGACACGCACTATGTATTGTCATCGCTCAATCACATCGGCCATTTCCAGGAAATGGAAAAGTATTTCAACTATGTGGCTGATATTTCGGTATCCGAAGAGTCCCGCTACCAGCCACTCTATCGTATAGACGGCGATAAGAAGCTTGATGAGCACATCCTCGAATATCTTGAGGGTTATAAGGGGAATAAGCCGGTACGCATCGGGAATCAAGCTAATGAGCATATTCAAAACGATATCTATGGACAGGTGATGATTTCTATCATGCCTCTTTATACCGATCATCGTTTCGTTTTCCGCGAACGGAAAGACTCCCGCAGATGGATATCTTCTATTCTCGATAAGATCCAATCTACCATTGATGAGAAGGATGCCGGCATCTGGGAATTCCGGAACTTCGCCAATACGCACTGCTACAGTAACCTTTTCCAATGGGCAGGTTGCGCGGCGGCAGCTAAAACGGCACGCAATATTGGCGATAAGGAACTGGAAGAGAAAGCACTCCGGCTGCAGGCGAGAGCGGCAGAGCATATCGAAGCCTGTTATGACCCTGTCCGCAAGGTTTACACGAATGCCGTAGGTAGTACCTATCTGGATGCCAGTACCCTGCAGCTCATCATGATGAACTATCTGGATCCAACATCCGACCGTGCCAAAGACCACCTGAAGGCACTCGAAGCGGAGCTGAAGACTGAGAAGGGCCTGATCTATCGC
The DNA here is from genome assembly GCF_053551015.1 of Arcticibacter sp. NCBI lineage: Bacteria > Pseudomonadati > Bacteroidota > Sphingobacteriia > Sphingobacteriales > Sphingobacteriaceae > Arcticibacter > Arcticibacter sp. The sequence continues at coordinate 222,733 of NZ_JBMQOB010000009.1, forward strand.
TACCTTCATGCAGACGATTTTGGAAAGCCCAAAACCACTTTTCTTATCTGTGCATTCTGGTATGTGGAGGCCCTGGCCTGCGTTGGTAGGGTGGACGAGGCTGTTGTCGAGTTTGAAAAGCTGATGCAGTATTCCAACCACCTGAAGCTATTCAGCGAAGACGTGGATGAGGAAACCGGAAGTCAATGGGGGAATTTCCCGCAGGCATATAGCCACGTAGGATTGATGAACGCAGCCTACCGTATCGCCATGAAGCTCGATAAACCGATCTTTCTCTAAGAACATAAACGCATAAAAAAGCCGCTTTGAAATGATCAAAGCGGCTTTTTCTATATAGCAGAGATTTATGCTTCTTCTTTCGCTGACAGCGTCCGGAGCAGTTTACGCACTTCTTTGTAATCACGCATATAGAAGCGTGCAGCAGAAATGTTGCTTCCTATTTTAATCGTGTACGCATCTGCTGGCAATGCCTTGAACATGTCTTCATCCGTATGATCATCTCCCAGCGCCAGAATATAATCGTATTGATCGTTGTCGAGCCATGCAGCCACCTTCCCTTTATTCACTTCCACGTTTTTGATCTCGATAACCTTGTTGCCGCCCATCATCTGAAGACTCTTGTCGTCAGTCAGGAACCGCATATTGCTCATCAGCTCATTAGCGCGGAGCTCACCCAATCCTTCTTCCACCTTGCGGTAATGCCACACAAGCGAGTAGCTTTTCTCCTCGATGAAAGATCCCGGCGTGCGATCCACATACGTTTCGAGCATAGGCATGAGATCCTGCTTCCAGTGGTCATTCAGGCCGGGAAGTTTGGTCCACTCGCCGCCGATATGTTTCTGCCAGGCTCCGTGCTCGGCAATGATGTCGATCTTCAGATGACCGAACCAGTCTTCCAGCGTCTCGTAGTTCCGGCCGCTCACAATCACCACATGGTTCTGCGGCTCACCGATGAGCTCATCCAGGATCTCATAAAGATCATCATCAGGAAATGCCTGATTGATATTGGATTTAAAGCCCACCAGGGTGCCGTCATAATCCAGGAATATCAGCCTTTTTGCCGCCTTGCGATACTCCTCTTCTATATAAGACATGGTGGCAACGCCCACATGTTTAGCCTGCATGGAAGCCTGCAGTTGCTTTACCTCTTCTAATCTATCCATATAAATTTTTACCCAGTGTCTGACATTAAATTTAGCAACGACTTCCCTCATCGGGACCATTCGTCTTAGTTGTTCCTCTACCGGCATATCCAGAGCCTCTATCATGGCCCTATACAGCTCGCCAACGTTATTTGGGTTCACAATGATCGCATCAATCAGCTCCTTGGCAGCGCCCGCCATCTCACTTAAGATGAGCACGCCCGTGTTGTCGGTGCGACTCGCCACATATTCCTTGCTCACCAGGTTCATCCCGTCGCGCATAGGTGTAACCAGGCAGATCTCAGCCATATTATAGAGCGCTGACAGCATCTCTGTCTCAAAAGAACGATAGTAATAGTGTATCGGGTTCCAGTCCAGCGTCCGGTACCGCGCATTGATGTTCCCCACCAGCTTGTCGATCTCGTCGCGCAGCTCCTTATACTGAGGAACGGTGTCACGTGAAGGGACAACGATCATGTAAAGCACCACGCGTTCCAGGTATTCCGGATTTTTCTGCAGTAGAATATCATAGGCCTGCAGACGTTGTAAAATGCCTTTACTGTAGTCAAGGCGGTCAATCGACAGGATCATTTTCAGATCCTGGAAATTTTCCTTCAGCTTGGCTACGTTTTCGAGTACCAGCGGGTCATGCGTGAGCGATTCAAATTTCTTTTCATCGATGCCCATCGGAAAGGCCTCCACGATCACCTGCCGGTCGTTGTAGTTGATCTGATTGGCAGATGCATGTACCGGAAGGATCCGCGAGATAGCACTGATGAAATGCCGCGCATCATCAAACGTATGGAAACCGATCAGGTCAGCTCCCAGCATGTTTTCCAGTAATTCGGCCCTCCAGGGGATCAGCCGGAAAAGCTCGTAGGAGGGGAAGGGGATATGGAGGAAGAAGCCGATGGTAATATCAGGCTGCTCCGCACGGATCAGTCCGGCCAGCAGCAGCAGCTGGTAATCGTGTATCCAAATAATATCCCCAGGTTCTGTGATCTCCAAAACCGCATCTTTAAACTTGTGATTAACGGCCAGGTAACTATCCCAGTAACTTTGCTCATAGTGGGCATAGGTAGGATGGTAGTGAAAAACCGGCCATAAGGTTTCGTTTGAAAAGCCTTCGTAATATAAATTGATCTCTTCCTGAGTCAGAAACACAGGAAAAAGATTCATATCTTGTAATTGATCTTTTATTTCAGATTGTTTCTCGTGTGATTCTACTTCAATACCAGCCCAGCCCAACCACATGTTGTTCCCCTGGCGATAGATGGAGCCCAAGCCTGTAGCGAGGCCGCCCTCGCTCTGCTTCAACTCGAAGTTATTCCCGGATTCTGTGATTTTGACTGGTAACCTGTTTGATACTATAATCGTCTTCATGAATTTTTCCCCTTTATTAATTAAGGTTGAAATGACGTTTGTGTTTGTTTTTTTTGGAAAAAGCTGTTCCCACTGCTTAAAAGTTAACAGGCCTAAAGGGGGGACTACAAAAGCAAAAAAGAGATTTCCGAAGCAATTGTGAGATGATGGTCACCCTACGGTAACCTGTAAAACTCAGGGCGGTGTCAGCTCAGCGTCGGGTGAGCAGCGGGTGAGCATCCGCTGAGTTATCGCTCTGGCGCCCCGTTCAAGTCATCAAGAGAGCTGTCTGGATTCCACCGGTGGATACCCGACCAGTCGTTCGGAGACAAACAATCAAAGTTATTAACAATAGTTGTCCACATTGTCTCATAAAAGTTGTTGATTAATAGGAACATAATGTGAAAGTTTACGTTAAATACCCAATAAATAACAAATTGTTGATCTAATTGAAACTGTTATGACGCAAAACAGAGCTTTATCCATTAAAAGTTGGATTAAAACAATGGGCTTCCAATTGACTAAGTCACATAGTCTGGATAATCGCAAAAAAAAGATCCGTTATTACACCTTGGGCAATTTCGGTGTGTATGAAGAGATAACGCCCTCAAAAAGTGCTTCGGGGCACAAGATGAAGTTCACCAGCTGGACACCCTGGGGGGATAACATTGAAGTGAATTCAGTAACTGATCTCTGGTCTGCGTACGAGGAGTTCGAAATGTACAACCCAAATTATGTAACTAATTAATTGGTCAGGCAGGCTTGTGTTCAGCGCTGTGAATCCAAGCCTGCCCGACTCAATGACCTTTCATTACCTGATCGTTCTTAGTTTCTCTGCCAGTACTTCTGAGATCCGTTTGTAAGATTCCACGCTCCATCCGGCAACGTGTGGAGACAGAAGAACCTTCTCATTGTTTCTAAGTTGGTTGAACCACGCGAGTTCGTCCAGATTTGGAAATTTTTCCACTTCCAGAACATCCAATCCCGCTCCGATAATTTTTCCTGATTTAATAGCGTTCAGCACAGCTGAAGTATTGACAATCTCGCCGCGTGCGGTATTTAAAAGGATGATGGGTTTTCTGAAATGGAACAGGTACTCGTCGTCTACCATCTGGCGGGTTTCGCGGGTGAGGGGAATGTGAAAGCTCAGTACATCAGCCTGCTTCACGATCTGTTCCATGCTGACCTCCTTCGCGAATGAATCGCTGAAGCCTGTTTTATATTTATCGTAAGCGATTACCTGCACGCCGAAGCCGGCAAGCTTGCGGGCGAAACTCTGACCCATAAAGCCATAGCCGATGATGGCCACGGTACGGTCGCGGAGCTCTATTCCGCGATTGCCCTCACGATCCCATATGCCGCTTCTGACTTCCTGATCGGCTTTGCGCAAATTATTCATGATGGACAGCAACATGCCGATGGCATGTTCTCCGACTGCGTCGCGGTTGCCTTCAGGGGCATTGATGCATACGATGTTCTGTGCGGCAGCGGCATTCAGGTCGATATTGTCCATCCCTGCACCTGCACGCGCAATGAAGCGCAGATTCTGGCCTGCCCGGATGAGTTCTTCATCAATTCTGAACTTGGTACGTATGGCGATGCCTGAGTAGCGGTCGATGATGCTGAGGGTTTCTTCCCGGGTAATGCCGGGCAGATCGTCAACTTCGTAGCCCAATTTCAGCGCTTCTTCTCTGAAAAGTGGATGAAGCTTATCCGCAATAAGTATTCTCTTCATGTTAATTAGATAGATTTTGATTCTGTAGCTTATTCGGCCGTTTGAAGAGCTGCCGTCAGCATGTTGGTGAGGCGAACGAAATCGTCAACGGTGAGCCGCTCTGCACGAAGCTCAAAGACCGGATCTGCTGGCATTTTGTCTTTCGGGATCAATGCCGAGAGGGCGTTTCTGAGTGTCTTCCTGCGTTGATTGAAGCCGGCCTTTACCACTTTCCAGAATAGCTTCTCGTCGCACTCCAGGTTTTGCACCTCATTCCGGCTCAGCCGGATCACGGCAGAGAGCACCTTGGGTGGCGGGTTGAAGACGCCCGGTTTCACGGTAAAGAGATATTCTACCTTGTAATAAGCCTGTACGAAGACGCTTAAAATGCCATATTCCTTGGTTCCGGCAGGCGCGGTGCAGCGCTCTGCAACCTCTTTCTGGAACATCCCCACCATTTCAGGTACCTGATCCCGGTGTTCCAGAATCTTAAAAAGGATCTGGGATGATATATTGTATGGGAAGTTGCCGATCACGGCCACATTGCCAGGAAATGTCTTTTGAAAGTCGAGCGCCAGAAAGTCGCCGTTGATCAGTCGTTCGCCCAATTGCGGATATTTCTTATGCAGAAACTCGACCGACTCGCTGTCCAGATCAATCAGATGGGTTTCGTATTCCTTGTTCTGGAGAAGGAAATCAGACAGGACGCCCATACCCGGACCCACTTCCAATACCTGTGAAAAGCGGCCGGTAGGGTTCAGGCTGTTTACAATCTTAAGTGCGATATTTTTGTCGGTCAGGAAGTGTTGACCGAGGTGCTTTTTTGCGCGTACTGAGCTCATTTCTGTATTTTAAAAGGAAGACGGACGGAGTATTCTCATAGAAGATATCCGAAAGAGATCATCCTAAGACAAAATAAGCAATTTAAAGGCAGATTGAAGAATCAGGCGGCACTTATGACCCAGAGATGGGTGGCAGAAGTAGCAGTTCTCAATTAAAAGAGCGATAATCTTCGAGAATTGTCGGTAAAGTGTTTAATTTGTAAACCTACGTGATGTAAGGGGAGAAAGTACTAGATCTGATATGAGTGAAAAAATAAAAATTGGAATTTCAATTGGTGATGTTAATGGAATAGGGCTCGAAATTATTTTGAAAACCTTGATAGATCCGTCGATTTATGACTATTGCACTCCGATTGTTTATGGAACCACGAAAGTAGCATCTTTCTACCGCAAAACGCTTTCCCTGGGTGATTTCAACTTCAATGTTATCAGCGGAGCCGACCAGGCCAATCCGAAAAGAGCAAACATGATCAACTGCTGGGATGATGATGTGAAGATTGAACCGGGAGTTGCCAATGAAACAGGTGGCAAGTATGCCTTCATTTCTCTTGATCGTGCGGTGGCCGATCTGACCGCAGGCCATATTGATGCCCTGGTTACGGCACCGATCAACAAGCATAATATACAGAGCGAAGAATTTAATTTTCCGGGACATACCGAATATATTCAGGCAAAGACCAATGCTGCCGACTCACTGATGTTCCTGATCGGGGAAGATCTGCGTGTGGGTGTGGTAACCGGGCACGTGCCTGTGGCGGAAGTTGCCCAGAAGATCACTAAAGAAGGCATTCTATCTAAGCTGCAGCTGATGAAAGACAGCTTGAAAAAGGACTTCTGGATTCAGAAGCCGAAGATTGCAGTCCTGGGCCTCAACCCGCATGCGGGAGATAATGGTCTGATCGGCAAAGAAGAGCAGGAAATCATTATGCCGGCTATTGAGGAAGCGAAAGAGAAAGGTGTGTTTGCCTTTGGTCCGTACCCCGCAGATGGCTTCTTCGCCAGCGGTGCACACCTGAAATTCGATGGCGTGCTGGCTATGTACCATGACCAGGGACTGATTCCATTTAAGTATATTGCGTTCCACAACGGGATTAACTTTACGGCCGGCTTACCGGTTGTACGTACATCTCCGGACCATGGAACAGGTTATGATATCGCTGGAAAAAACCAGGCCTCTGAAAGTTCTTTCAGGGAGGCTGTGTTTGCGGCAATCAATATTGTGAAGCGCCGCAGGGAGATGGTTTCGCTAACCGCTAATCCTTTAAAGATTAGTAAACTCTCCAAAGATCGCGATTAAGGCAGTTGGCGGATGCCGGAGAAAGCGGATGGGCGGGTCTGTAAGAAGGGTAAGTGCAGGCAGATGCACGGACATCGTTGAAAGACAATGAAAAAAAACTTTTTCGTAGTCATTAATTTCAGTAGCTTTGCAGGCTCAATTGCCGTGCTTTGAATTTGTTACAGGAATATCGAATACCATTTGTAGGATTGAAGTTAGGGACGCATCATTTTAACTATAAAATTGATTCGCGCTTCTTCGATGAGTTTGAGTATTCTCTTGTGAAGAATGGAGAAGTTTCCATTGATTTGGAGCTGAACAAACAGGAGACGATGCTGATACTGCAGTTTACTGGGAAAGGATCTATTTACCTGACCTGTGACCGTTGTGTGTCTGAGTTTCCTTCAGTGCTCAATATTGATGAGAGGCAGATTGTGAAATTTACGGATGACGAGAATCTGGAGGATAATACCGAAGAGATTTTGGTTCTAAGTAAAAATGAGCATGAGATTGACGTTGCACCGCTCATTTATGAGTATATCAATCTGGCTGTTCCATACTTCAACCGTTGTGACGAGCCGGGTATGACAGAGTGGTGTGATAAAGAGATGCTGGATAAGCTTGAGAAACTCTCAGGGGCATCAGCAGAAGAAACTGAACAAAACAATACAGAGGCTGACCCGCGGTGGGAAGCTTTAAAGAAGATTAAATAACATATAAAATAAACAACCAGGAAGATGGCACATCCAAAACGGAAAATTTCTAAGTCAAGAAGAGATAAAAGAAGAACTCACTACAAAGCTGAGGCGCCTACCTTGTTTACCTGCAAAACTACAGGAGCTGTTCACTTGCCTCACCACGCATATAATGTTGATGGTAACCTGTACTACAATGGTAAATTAGTTATCGAGAATACCTCTATTGCTTAAGGTAGTTTTCTGAAAATGAAAATTGGCTTAGATATAATGGGCGGAGATTTTGCCCCTAACGCTACTGTGTTGGGTGCAATTGCAGCTTATAAAGCCTTAGAACCACAGCAACAAAAGCTCGTACTTATCGGGAATAAAGAACTGGCTCAGCCTATATTTACTGAGCAGGGATTTAACTCTGATCTCATAGAGTTCATCCACACAACCGAGGTGATCGGTATGGGTGAGCATCCGACGAAAGCAATAACACAAAAGCCAAATTCCAGTATTGGGATTGGCTTTCGTATGCTTAAAGAGGGAACGATTGACTCGTTCTCTTCTGCTGGCAATACGGGTGCTATGCTTGTTGGAGCTATGTTTAGCGTCAAAACAATTCCAGGCGTAATTCGTCCGGCTATTTCTACTATCGTTCCTAAATTGAAAAAGGGCTATGGTATTATGCTGGATGTTGGCGCCAATGCTGATTGTAAGCCTGATACACTATTGCAATTTGGTGTTTTAGGAAGCCTTTTTGCCGAAAATATCCATGGTGTTCATAATCCCAAAGTGGGTTTGATCAACATTGGGGAAGAAGAGGAAAAAGGTAACATGCTATCACTTGCCACTCACACACTGATGAAGGACACGAACATGTTCAACTTTGTTGGTAATGTGGAAGGAAGAGATCTGTTTAACGAGAAGGCGGATGTTATTGTTTGTGATGGGTTCACAGGTAATGTAATGTTAAAATTAGCGGAAACATTCTATGTTCTGACCAAGCAAAAAGGGTTTGAAGATGAGTTTTTTGCGCGTTTTAACTATGAACAATATGGTGGAAGTCCGATCCTCGGAGTGAATGCACCGGTTATTATAGGTCACGGGATTTCGACTCCGGAAGCTATAAAAAACATGGTTCTGCTCTCCAGAAGTATGATCACGACCAAGCTAGTTGATAAGATCAAAGCTGCTTTTAAATAATTCATAGAGGATTATGCAAAAAATTAACGCTGCAATTACAGCGGTTCATGGGTATGTACCTGATTATGTACTGACCAATCATGAATTGGAAACTATGGTTGATACCAATGACGAGTGGATCACCACCCGTACTGGAATCAAAGAAAGAAGGATCTTAAAAGGTGAAGGTCTTGCTACATCTGATCTGGCAGTTCCTGCTGTTCTCGGTCTTTTAGAGAAACGCGGAATCGGCCCGGAAGAGATCGAACTGATCATCTTCTGTACATCTACTCCCGATATGCCGATCCCGGCAACAGCAAACATTCTGGCTCATAAAATCGGTGCGGTAAACGCATGGGGATTTGACCTGCAGGCAGCCTGCTCAGGCTTTGTCTTTGGTTTGACCACGGGTGCTCAGTTTATCGAATCGGGTAAGCATAAAAAAGTTCTGGTTGTTGGTGGAGATAAAATGTCGTCCATCGTCAATTATACCGACAGGGCTACCTGTATTCTTTTTGGTGATGGCTGCGGTTGTGCGCTGCTTGAGCCCAATGAAGAAGGTTACGGCATTCTGGATTCTGTATTGAAAAGTGATGGATCCGGGAGCCATTCCCTTCATCTTCAGGGAGGTGGGTCTTTATATCCAGCTTCAGCTGAAACAATTGCGGACGCCAGACATTATGTATATCAGGAGGGTCAGACGGTATTTAAGTCGGCTGTGAAGAGCATGGCTGATGTTGCAGGTGAGATTGTTGATCGTAATAATCTGCAGCCTGAAGATATCGCATGGCTTGTTCCGCATCAGGCAAACAAAAGAATTATAGACGCTACGGCTAACCGCGCCGGTGTACCTTCAGAGAAGGTGATGATCAACATCGACCGGTATGGCAATACCACTAACGGAACCATTCCCCTGTGTTTATGGGATTGGGAAAGTAAGCTGAAAAAGGGCGACAACCTGGTGGTTGCGGCTTTTGGAGGTGGATTTACGTGGGGTGCTCTCTATATTAAATGGGCTTATTAAAGCAATAGCTTCGTAGATATCAATCCCGAATAAGAGTTACAGATAACTCAGTTCTGATTTTTTAAATTTAAAATTTAACCGGAAAAATGGATATTAAACAGGTTCAGGAACTCATCAGATTTGTTGCAAAATCAGGTGTTAACGAAGTTTCGATTGAAGAGAAAGAATTTAAGATCACTATAAAAACAAACCAGCAGCCTATGTATGTGACTGCTGCGGTACCAGCACCTGCGGCTCCGGCTGCTGTTGCACCGGCTGCTCCTGCTGCACCGGCAGTGGAAGTTAAAGCAAGTCCGGCTGTTCAGGAATCATCTAACTACATTACGATCAAGTCACCTATGATCGGTACGTTCTACCGTTCTGCGGGACCTGATAAAGCGTCTTTCGTGAATGTGGGTGATGAGGTGAAAGCAGGACAAGTGGTCTGTATCATTGAGGCGATGAAGTTGTTTAACGAGATCGAATCAGAGGTGTCCGGAAGGATCGTGAAAGTGCTTGTGGACAATTCAAGTCCGGTAGAGTACGATCAACCTTTATTCCTGGTAGAACCAGCTTAATATATTTTATACGGTGTGCACACGTACAGATGTTCAAAACACCTGTGGGTGTGCACATTGTCATATTTGCACATTTAAGAGATTATGTTTAAAAAGATTTTAATTGCCAACCGCGGGGAAATCGCTTTACGTATCATCCGTACATGTAAAGAGATGGGTATTAAAACCGTTGCTGTATATTCTACAGCCGACAGGGAGAGTTTGCATGTACGTTTTGCCGATGAGGCGGTATGTATAGGCCCCCCGGCGAGTAAGGATTCTTATCTGAATATTCCGAATATTATCTCGGCGGCGGAATTAACCAATGCTGATGCTATCCACCCCGGATATGGATTCCTTTCAGAGAATGCAAAGTTCTCGGCTATCTGCCGGGATTACCATATAAAATTTATCGGTGCTACGCCTGAGCAGATCAATGCGATGGGAGACAAGGCTTCTGCAAAGGAGACTATGAAGGTGGCCGGTGTGCCAACGATCCCAGGATCAGAAGGCTTGCTGAGCGATGTGAAAGAGGGGATTAAGATTGCAGGCGAGATTGGCTATCCTGTGATCCTGAAAGCTACTGCCGGTGGTGGTGGACGCGGTATGCGTATCGTCTGGAAGGATGAGGAGTTTGAGGCAGCCTGGGATTCTGCACGTATGGAATCAGGTGCAGCTTTCGGAAACGACGGACTGTATCTGGAGAAATTTGTTGAAGATCCACGCCATATCGAGATCCAGATCATCGGTGACCAGTATGGTACGGTATCGCATTTGTCTGAGCGCGACTGCTCTATTCAGCGTCGTCACCAGAAGCTTGTGGAGGAATCACCATCACCTTTTATGACCGACTCCTTACGTGAAAAGATGGGAGATGCTGCTGTCAAGGGAGCAAAGGCCGTGAAGTATGAAGGGGCCGGAACGATTGAGTTCCTGGTTGACAAACACCGCAACTTCTATTTCATGGAGATGAATACGCGTATCCAGGTAGAGCACCCGGTAACAGAAGAGGTGATCAACTACGATCTTATCAAAGAGCAAATCCGTGTAGCTGCAGGCGTGCCTATTTCAGGAAGGAACTATTTCCCAGCGATGCATGCTATAGAGTGCCGCATCAATGCAGAAGATCCTGCTAATAATTTCAGACCATCTCCGGGAAGAATTACGATATTCCACTCTCCGGGAGGACACGGTGTTCGTGTAGACACGCATGTGTATGCAGGATATCAGATCCCACCGAACTACGATTCGATGATCGCAAAGCTGATCTGTACAGGTCAGACCCGGGAAGAGGCTATCTCGACCATGGAGCGTGCACTGAGCGAGTTCGTTATTGAAGGTATCAAAACAACGATTCCGTTCCATTGCCAGTTGATGCGTGACCCGAACTTCAGGGCCGGTAACTTTACCACCAAGTTCATGGACACGTTTGAGTACATAGAAGAAGGAATTTAAATATTATTCAATACCATTCATTGCAAAATGAATGGTATTCTTGTTTAACAGAGAATGAGCGAAAACAGAGGTAAAAGCTTAATAGAGTCTATCAAGGATAAAGGGAAGTCAATGGAAGCAGAAATGTCTTTCTTTGACCATCTGGAGGTGCTTAGATGGCACCTGATCCGTTCTGCGGTAGCTATCGTGATTTTTACGGGCTTTGCTTTTTCGTATTATGACTTCATCTTCGATCAGATCATCATGGGACCTAAGAACCCGCAGTTCTGGACGTACAGGATGATGTGTTCCTTGTCTGAGCGATTTAAACTGGGACCTGATTTTTGCATTACGGATATCCCTTTTAATATCATCAATACGGATATGGCGGGACAGTTTACGCTTCAGCTGAACTCGTCTTTGCTGATCGGTCTGATATTCGGCTTTCCGTATCTGCTTTTTGAGATTTGGCGGTTTGTTAAACCGGGTTTGAATCCCAATGAGAAGAATTCGGCAAGTGGCTTCGTGTTTTGGGCGAGCTTGCTTTTCATCATCGGGATCCTTTTTGGTTATTATATCATCGCACCTTTGTCGATCAATTTCCTGGCGAATTATACCGTCAGCACGATCATACAGAATCAGATTACGATTGATTCATATTTATCGTCGGTAGCCACACTGACGCTGGGGGCTGGCATTACATTTGAGCTGCCTATAGTGATCTTTATATTGTCTAAGCTGGGCATCATGACGCCTGCTTTTATGCGCTCGACACGACGCTATGCGGTGGTCATTATCCTGATTATTGCGGCTGTTGTTACACCGACTCCTGATATTCTGACGATGTTAACGGTGAGTTTTCCGTTGTTCTTGTTGTATGAAATCAGTATTCTTGTTTCGGCGCGTATAGACAAGAAGAGAAAGAAGGAAATCGGTTTAAGATATTAATTTATTCAATCATGAGTGATAAGATAAGCATTGCGATAGGCTCAGACCATGCTGGGTTTGAATACAAGGAACTATTAAGAGAGTTTCTGTCGGCCTATGAAGTAAAAGATTTTGGTACCTACAGCGCTGACTCAGCAGACTATCCTGACTTCGCGCATCCCGTGGCGTCAGCGGTTGAGGAGGGAGCGTACAGTCTGGGTATTTTAGTGTGCGGAAGTGCCAATGGTGTGGCGATCACCGCTAACAAGCACCAGGGAATCCGTGCAGCGATCTGCTGGACAGAAGAGCTGGCAGAGCTGGCGCGCATGCACAACAATGCCAATGTGCTTTGTATTCCGGCGAGGTTTATCTCGACTGATGTAGCGAAAGCCATTACAGAGAAGTTTATTCATACGGCTTTTGAAGGTGGGCGTCACGCAGTACGCGTGGGCAAAATGTCTTGCTAGGTTTCAGGAAAAAGCTATATAAAAAGAAAGCGGCAACATGATTCATGTTGCCGCTTTCTTTTTATAGGTATTGATCTTAGAATGCAATTCTAACTGATAATCCGAATCCTTCAGGATCAAACTCTGTATTCGGCGTGAATTCAATGGCTGGCTTCCAGTCGAGCGAAAGGTTGATTGGAGCGTCTGGGAATTTGAAGTCCAGACCCAGAACACCGTCTACGCTGAATACGAATTCGTTGTGGTCAAGTGGTTTGTAGGTTTGGCTACCAATTGTAGCACCACCACCATAATACCACTGCAATCCTGGCAGATCGTTAATCGGGTTGTGAACTTCATATAATCCCGTTAAACGGAATGAAGAATAGTCATTTCTATCCTTGAAGTTCAGGATGAAGTCTAAGGCTCTGTCCTGTTGGATAAATGTTTTATAGGTGATTCCATAAGCATTTCCGACACGAACACCCAGCGCATGCTTGTACTGTGCCTGTGTAGTGTTTCCGGCAATTAGTAAGAACCCTCCGATTAAAAATAATAATAAAAACTTTTTCATAAACGCATTTAATGATTTGATAGACTACAAAGCTGCGGCTTTATTGTTTGAAGACGACAGCTAAATTAATTTGAGGCAAAAGTATCAGTTTTTAATTAACTGACGTATCTGCTTTGTTGGCTTAGAGACGAGTTGAGGACTCAAGTAGTTACACAACAGTGTTAAAAAAAGTTAATATAAGTTCCGATTTCGGTAGAAAAGCTGGAATTTGAACTTTAAAAAGATAAATTTGTGACCGCCATGCTGCGCGTAGCAGCAGATTTTGAAATATGAGAAAACTATTAGTTGTTGCTTTGTTGTTCGCGTTTGTGGCTTCTTCATGTAAGAAAGAGGATGAGCCCTTTGAACTGAAGATGAATTATAGTGCGGCCGAAAAAGCTCAGCTGGCGAAAGATGAGGCGATAATTGACAGCTTTATAGTAGCGAAAGGCATAAAGGATGTGAAGAGAACCGCTAATGGTCTATATTATGTTATAGTCGCTCCAGGATCGGGTAACTTCAAGTACACTACGGGAACACAGGTACTGGCGAGGTACACCGGACGCTTGCTCAACGGACAAGTTTTTGATTCGAGTACTACGGGATTTGCATTCAATCTCACTAAGGTGATAACAGGTTGGCAGGAAGGAATTACTCTGGTACAAAAAGGCGGAAAGATCAGGTTGTTGATTCCTTCGGTAATGGCGTATGGAAACAGGGCTGTGGCGCCCATTCCGGCGAACGCGGTGCTTGACTTCGATGTTGAAGTCGTCGCTTTAAGATAAATTAGAAAAGTAAAAAAGATACATGAATTTAATTAACAGATATTCTTTCCTGTTGGCTCTGGCTTTTGTTGCTGTGATGAGTGCTTGTACAAAAGAGTATGCCTCTATAGCCGAGGAAGACGATATGAACATACAGGCCTATTTGAAAGCGAATAACCTGTCTATGCAGAAGTATGATACTACTGGTGCCTATTATGCGGTGGTAACAGAGGGTAAAGGTCCGGCTCTGGATTATACCCAACAGATTCCGCTGATCTATACGCTGAAGTCATTGGATGGCAAGTACACGTCACAGGATACCTTCATAAATCATTATGCAGGTAAGTTCGGGTATTATACGCCGGGCGTCCTCAGAGAGGTCATCATGGAAAACCTGAAAAAAGAAGGTGGAACTATCCGGGTGATCGTGCCTTCGCGCAAAGCTTTCGGCAGGAACGGAAGCGGTCTGATACCAGGAAATGCAAGTTTGGAGTATACCGTGAAGGTATTAGAGAGAGCGAAGTTGGGCCAGTATGAGGATGCGGTTATTCAGAATTATTTGAGTAGAAATTCTTTAACAGGGTTTACAAAGTCGCCTGACGGGATATGGTACAAAGTCGCCGAGCCTGGTACCGGAACCTCAACGATCACGCTGGATTCTACTTTGGTATTCAACTATACTGGAAAGCTTCTTAACGGTACCGTATTTGAAAAAAACGACGGAGCCTCTGCGGTGTTAGCCCAATATATACCTTCATGGCAAAAAATCGTTCCTATGGTAAAGGAGGGCGGTACTGTGCGATTCGTAGCGCCATCGTCATTCTCCTATGGACTCGCGGGATCTCAGGCGAGTAGTGTGGGTCAGATCTCTATCCCTGCATTTGCTCCTCTTGATTTTGAAGTGAAGGTTACAGAGATCAAGCCTTAGTGAGGTAAGCTTAAGGAGTAGAGCTAGGTGTGAAATATAATCCTAAGGGTAATAAAATAAAAAGGGCAGCGGATATAAAATTCGCTGCCCTTTTTTGTTGTCCTATGAGTTATTATAACGGCTCCTGGACGAGTTTATTTTATAGAACGGAAATCATGTTTCGGATCAATGCTCAATAAGGCATGGTAGATCAGGCTGATGACGTTGTCAACGTCATCCTTGTGCACCATTTCCACTGTTGTATGCATGTAACGCAGCGGAAGGGAGATCAGGGCTGAAACAACTCCGTTGTTTGAATATGCAAAAGCATCGGTGTCGGTTCCTGTCCACCGGGATGAAGCTTGTCTCTGGAATGGAATCTGGTTCTCTTCTGCTGTTTTTACCAGAAGTTTATTGAAGTTGACCTGTACGGAAGGCGCATAGGAGAGGACCGGGCCCTTTCCGCAAGACAGGTCGCCTTGTGTCACCTTATTAATCATCGGGGTCTGCGTATCATGTGTTACGTCGGTAACGATAGCCAGATCAGGTTTGATGCGGTTGGCGATCATCTCGGCACCACGCAGACCTACTTCCTCCTGTACGGCATTGACGATATACAATCCGAAAGGCAGGGTCTTGTTGTTTTCTTTCAGCAGTTTTGCTACTTCCGCGATCATGAAACCACCCACGCGATTGTCGAGCGCACGCCCGAGGTAGTAGCGGTTGTTCAGTACCATGAATTCATCTTCGTAAGTGATAACACAGCCGACATGGATGCCCAGAGCCTCGACTTCTTCCTGTGAAGTACAACCGCAATCCAGGAATATATTCTTTAATGTTGGCGCTTCTTCTTTTTCTCCGCTGCGGGTATGTATGGCTGGCCAGCCAAATACAGCCTTTACAATTCCCTTGTCGGTATGAATGTTCACGCGTTTAGAAGGAGCAATCTGGTGATCGGAACCGCCATTGCGGATAACATAGATCAGTCCGTCTTTGCTGATATAATTAACAAACCAGGATATTTCGTCTGAATGCGCTTCAATGACGACCTTGAACTCTGCTTCCGGATTGATCACAGCAACCGCTGTTCCGTAGTTATCCACAAAATGTGAGTCAGCATAGGGTTTGATATAATCTAGCCAGAGACGCTGGCCTTCCCACTCAAAGCCTGTAGGGGACGGATTGTTGATATATGCTTCTAAGAATTGAAGTGACTTGTCGGTCACGACCTGAACATGTTCTTTTTTATTGTCGTTAGCCATAAATCATAATTATGTGATAGTCAAAATTAGCTAATTGATATTTGCCCACGAAGGTTTGCTATAAAAACAACGCTGCTATTACAATTTCGCATGTGCCTTTAGGCTGCTAACAGGCTGTCGCCCCTGAATGTTGCAGCGTTTATCCTATGTAAGGGTATTTTACCTCGGTAAGATAGAGACCGCATGCCGGAACAGAGCTTCCTGCATTTGACCGGTTTTTGCTTTGAATGATCTCGTGAATACTTTCCGGTGTGATGATGCCGCGACCGACGAGAACGAGAGTGCCGACGATGGCACGTACCATATTGCGGAGAAAGCGGTCAGCAGAGATGTGGAAAACGAGGTGCTCACCATCTTTAACCCACTCGGCTCTGGAAATTTTGCAGTTATTGGTAAAAACCTGGGTGTTTGATTTGCTGAATGCGCTGAAGTCGGTGTACGAGAGCATGTATGCGGCAGCAATGTTCATGCGTTCGATATCGAGCTTGTCCTGCAATAGCCATGAGCGACCCTGCCTGAATGGGTCTTTGCTATGGTGGATGTGGTACTCGTATGAGCGAAGCGTGGCGTCAAAGCGTGCATGTGCCTGATCATCAGTCTGTATGATGCGCTTCACTCCGATCTGATAGGGGAGAAGGGAGTTGAGGCTGTTGAGGAACTTGCGGCCGGGGATGTCATGCTGATGTGTGTCACTGAGCGCATCAAAGTGCGCGAAGAACTCCCGGGCATGTACGCCGGTATCGGTTCTGCCACATCCAAGAGTTTCGATCTTCTGGCGGAGGATCGTAGAAAGTGCCTTGTCTAGAGCCTCCTGTACAGTGTACGCATTGGGCTGGATCTGCCAGCCGTGAAAAGAGGTGCCGTCATAGGCGAGTTCAGCAAAATACCGCATATAGCCCCAAAAATAATGATAGAAAACCATTTTGCGCTTATTTTTGTTCTTGCGCTGAACCTACCTTTGAACATAATATGTATTTTAGCCAACACATTTAAATTATGCTACAACGTATCCAAACCCTATGGTTGTTTTTATCAACCACCATGATCCTGGCTCTTTTCTTATTCCCGTACCTGCAGGTTTTTAATGCCATGGGAACACCTAAAGTGATTAAGGTTACCGGTATCTATGAAAATGTTGGCGGGCAGATTGTGAAAACCGAAGATTTTACGCTGATCACTATTGTGACGGTGCTGCTTGCGCTGATTCCACTTGTTATCGTGTTTATGTATAAAGAGAGGAAGCGGCAGATCATGATGGGATATGTGACGATCTTATTGATTCTGGCTTATAGTTTTTGGCTGACTACTACGGCTAAGACTTCCTTGGGTGATGTGCAACTGCAATTCCAGAACTACGGGCTCGGTATCATCTTTTTACCCCTGTCTATATTATTTATTATCCTGGCAATAAGGGGAATAAGAGGCGATATTAAATTATTGAGATCGGCAGACAGGCTGCGTTGAGCTGCAACTTAGGTGTTTTAACGTCTTGTTTTAACAATTTTTTATTATCTTTGTAGAATACCGGCAATACAGTCGGTTTTTTATTGTTATCATGAACCCATTTAGTACACTGGGTATCCGTCATGATATTGTTAATGCCATAACTGATCTGGGATTTGAAAATCCCACGCCAATCCAGGAACAATCAATCCCGGTTTTACTTTCAGGCAGCAACGATTTTGTCGGATTAGCCCAAACCGGCACAGGGAAAACTGCGGCCTTCGGCCTTCCCTTGTTAGAATTAGTAGACTTTGATCAAAATTACCCACAGGCACTTGTTTTATGCCCGACACGTGAGTTATGTCTACAGATTACCAATGACTTAAAGAATTATTCAAAAAACTTAAGTAATGTAAATGTTGTCGCCGTTTACGGTGGCGCAAGTATTACTGATCAGCTTCGGCAGATTAAACGCGGCGTACAAATCGTTGTCGCAACTCCCGGTCGTATGCTTGATATCATCAACCGTAAGGCAATTGATTTTTCTCAGGTTCGCTATGTCGTTTTAGATGAAGCAGATGAGATGCTCAATATGGGATTCCAGGAAGATATCGACGTGATTCTTTCTACCACTCCTGATGATAAAAAAACATGGTTGTTTTCTGCAACTATGCCTGCAGAGGTTCGTCGGATCTCTAAGAAATACATGACTGATCCTCATGAATTAACCATGGGGAAACAGAATACAGGAAACGTTAATATTGATCACGAGTACTTCATTGTAAGAGCGCGTGATAAGTATGCGGCTTTCAAACGTATTGTGGACTTTAATCCTGAGATCTTTGGTATCGTATTTTGCCGTACCAAGATTGAAACGCAGGAGATTGCTGAAGCCTTGATCAAGGACGGCTATAATGCTGATTCCCTGCATGGTGATTTGTCTCAGCAACAGCGTGATAAGGTTATGAAGCGCTACCGTGAAAGAAGCTTGCAGTTGCTTATAGCGACTGATGTGGCTGCCCGCGGTATCGACGTAAATGACGTTACTCACGTAATCAACTACTCTCTTCCTGATGAAATTGAGAACTACACTCACAGAAGTGGTCGTACTGCACGTGCAGGTAAGTCTGGTGTATCTATCGCTATCATCAATGCAAAAGAGATTGGTAAGATCAGACAAATTGAGCGTGTAATCGGCAGTAAGTTCACTAAAATTGAAGTTCCAAGCGGATTTGATGTTTGTGAAAAGCAGCTGTTTGCTTTGATCCACCGCGTACATAACGTGGAGGTTAACGAGGCACAGATCGAATCGTATATTCCAAGAATCATGGATGACTTCGCTGAACTAAGCAAGGAGGAAGTGATCAAGCGTTTCGCTTCATTGGAGTTCAACCGTTTCCTTGACTATTACAAGAATGCTCCGGATCTGAATGCACCTTTGCAGGATGACCGTTTCAGCGAGCGTTCAGGTGAGCGTGCAGGTAAATTTGGCCGCTCAGGTAACAGTGACTACACCAGGTTGTTTATCAATCTTGGATCTGTAGATGACTTTACCCGTGGCGATATGTTGGGCTTTATCTGTAATAACGCCAAGATCAGCGGTAAGTCAATCGGCAAGATCGACCTGAAGGGTGTTTACACTTTCTTCGAGGTGGAGAATGCAGTTGCGGAAACCGTTCAGCAGAACTTTAAGTCTGTTGACTTCAAAGGTCGTACGGTTCGTATCGAGCTTGCAGGTGATCGTGAGGGTAGTGGTTCCCGTGAGCGTCGCAGCAGTGGCGGTGGTCGTGGTGAACGTAGCGGTGGTTACCGTGACTTCTCCGGAAAACGCAAAGATGATCGTGGCGGAAGCAGCAGATCTTCAGGTGGAGATCGCGAGCGTCGTAAACGCTACTAAGCATAAAACACAAAAAGGCGGCTATTGTAATGATAGCCGCCTTTTTTATGTTATTGGGTATTCCAGAGTTCCTCCGCTTTTGTTAATCGGCCAGATACACTCTCTTCCCTTCGGGATTTTCATAAAACTGCCTGTCGTACATGTCGATATAGACATCTTCTCCATTAGGCCCCTTCACATGATGAAGAAGGCTGTCTCTTAGCTTGTTTCCGTATCTTACGAGGCGGTTACCAAGTCCTTTTGCCGAATGCAATAATTCGTCGGCTTCCTCCCTTTTGTACATCAGGGCAATTATCGCTGCCGAGGCAGCCCCTGCTACTACGCTCCAAATGATCAAGTTTTTCATGGTTTTATAGGTTTAATGATTTAAACAATAGAACCACAGGGAAGTTTGCCCCAAAGTCAGGAAAGTTGGTCGGCCAGCAGTTTCATCTCAATGGAAGGGGAGTGCTTTTCGTAGAGAATAGCATACACGGCCCTGCATATGGGCATGTTGACCTTATAATGTTTGTTGATATGGTGAAGCGATTTGGAGGCATAATATCCCTCAGCAACCATGTTCATTTCTAACTGGGCAGACCTGACATTATAGCCTTTGCCGATCATATTGCCGAATGTTCTGTTTCTGCTGAACTGCGAATAAGCGGTTACTAAAAGGTCGCCCAGGTAGGCAGACTCTTTGATGTCGCGATCGATAGGATGTACTGCATTGACGAAACGGCTGATTTCCTGAATGGCATTTGATATGAGCACGGACTGAAAGTTGTCGCCGTAGCCTACACCATGGCAGATGCCGCTGGCTACAGCATAGATGTTTTTCAGTACCGCGGCGTATTCTGTACCGTAGATATCGTCAGATACATTTGTTTTGATATAGCGGGTGTTGACCATATTGGCAAACTGCGCCGCCAGGTACTGATCAGGAGAGGCAATGGTCAGATAGGAGAGCTTCTCCAGAGCAACTTCTTCTGCGTGGCAAGGGCCGCTAAGCACAACAATATCTTTAAACGGCACCTCGAAGGTTTTGTTGATATACTCCCCAATGATCATGTTGTCTTCAGGGATGAAGCCTTTGATGGCAGATATTACCTTTTTTCCACGGAAACTATCTGGGCTTAGTACGGATAGCGCCTCCTTGAGAAAAGCAGCAGGGATGTTGAGCAGGATCATATCGCTCTTCTCGACCACATCGACCAGGTTGCTGGTGATGTTATCGGCAGGTACTTTAATCTCAATGGAACTCAGGTAAGATCCGTTGTGTTTGTACTTCTTGATATGTTCGATATTTGCCTCATCACGCATCCACCAGAAAATTTCTTTAGGATTTCTGTTATCAGTCAACATCTTGATGTTAGCTGTTGCCCAGCTTCCTCCTCCAATAACTGCTATTTTTGTGCTCGTATCCATAACTGAAAACCGCAAGTTTACGAATTAAATAGCAAATGTTTCTTCATTGAGCTTTATCAACGTGCTGATGGTGTAGCATTTTGCGAAATAAGCAATGTCGGTTCGTTTCCAGGATGTAGCAATCGGCTATTTCTTAGGTTCTCCCTCGAAGAGCTTGTCGCGACTAACCTTTTCTACGGTCATGCTGTCTTTCAGCGTCTTCGAAATAGCGCTGAACGGAGCGGCTACGATTTCCTCGTTACCTTTTAGGCCCGATCTGATTTGAATATAGGTGTCGTTCTGAATACCTGTAGTAACGGGTACCTGTCTTACCAGGCCATTTGAATAGGTGAAAACATATTCTTTAGCTTTAGGCTTGTCTTTATCACTGGTCTTCTTAGGTGCTGCGGACATGTCTTCGCGTGTAGTAACAGACTGAATGGGTACGGAGATGCCGATCGCCTTTTCGGTCTGAATGTCAACTGTGGCAGACAGGCCAGGAAGGAACGGCGATTTAGCCTGCTCGCGATCTTTCATATAAGCTGCATAAGACTCAGGTAGGATTCTGATCTTAACGCTGAAGTTCGTTACCTGATCGGTGCTCTCGCCTACGATATTTGCAGAACTGGCGATTTCAGTGACCTTACCCTGGAACTTCTTCTCCTGGAAAGCGTCAACTTCTATGTCTGCCAGATCGCCCACGGAAACGCGGTTGATGTCGTTTTCATTCACGTTTACGTTTACTTCCATGGAATTGAGGTTGGATATACGCATGATCTCGGTTCCTGCCATCTGGGCTGTTCCAACTACCCGTTCGCCAAGTTCGACGGCAAGTTTGGACACCACCCCGTCAACCGGCGCATAGATGATGGTACGGTCGAGGTTGTCGGCTGCTTCTTTTACGAGAGCTTGCGACTGCTCGACGCCATAGCCAGAACCAATGATATTCTGACGAAGAGACTCGAGGTTGGCTTTAGCGCTTTGATATTCGGCCTGTGCGGCGTCATATTCGGCGGCTGAAAGTACCTTCTGCTTAAACAGCTCAGTGCTGCGCTTGTAGCTGGCCTGGGTGTTTTTGAAGTTGGCTTCAGCCTGGCGCAATTGCTGCCGAGCAGAGGCTAGTGTTGCTTTCTGGGTGTTCAGGGACGCAACGGCGCGGTTATAACCCGACTGAAGGATATCAGGCCTGATCTTACATAGTAATTGCCCTTTCTTTACGACGTCGCCTTCCTTAACCCCAAGGGTGACGATTTCCCCCGAAACTTCGGAGCTTAGTTTTACTTCTATTTCCGCCTGTATCTTTCCGCTTGCGGAAACTGTTTCGACGATGCTTCGTTTCTCGGCTTTTTCTGTGGCTACTAAGACCTTTTCACCAGAGCCTATCCAACCCATTTTGGATGCAACAGCGAGTAGTATGGCTAAACAAACAATGCCGATAATGACGTATTTGAGAGTGCGTTTTTTTCTTTTCTTGGGTTCCATCTTGGTGGCTTTACGGTATTAAAATGTTAAAGGATTGCCGAGGTAAAAGTCGATAATTTTATTTCTGAAGATGAGCTCATATCTGGCTTGAATGACATCAAATTGCTTTTGATTCAGATCTGTTTGTGCCTGATTGAAGTCAAGTGAGTTAACAAGTCCCACGTCATAACGTTTGCTGATGGCATCGAATGCTGTTTTAGAGGACTCGAAGGCACTGGTTGCAGATAGGAAGCGGCTTTGGGACGCTCTAAGGTCTGTAACGGCCTGATAAATCACCTTGTTGAAGTTGTTGCGTGCGAGCTGTTCCGTTACAACGGCATTCTGGTGGGTGATTTTGGCCCTTCTGACGCCGATCCGTCCGGAGGAACCGTTGAAAATTGGGATACTCAGGGTAAAGCCGACAGCCTGGTTGAAGTTCTCATCAAGCTGGTCTTTAAAGCTGGTTTTCTCCATGACGTTGGCAAATTCGGGAGTCAGGACACGCTGGTTGGTGCCTTCTAAAAAGCCTATGACGGCATTCTGACCCGTTAATTCGCGGCTCACGAGTCGCTGCCTGTTATTGGAATAACCTGATCCCAGGCTTCCGTTGAAGCTCAGGCGAGGGTAGAGGGAAGACTTGGCGACGTCAACAGCCTTTAGTGCAGCAAGCGTTCTGTTCTGTGCCAGCCGTACATCGGGATAATTGTCTACTGCTTTGGCGTATATCTCCGCAGCTGCATATTTGGAATTGATATCTCCGATCTGATCGATAACGGGTTTCACCACGGTGAAAGGGGTAGCAGGGTCACGTTCCATGAGCTGTGCCAGATTGAGCCTGCTGATCTCAAGCTGATTAAGCGCATTGGTGACGTTGAGTTCTGCCGTAGCAAATTGTGCTTTAGCCTGAGAAAGATCGGCAAGTGTTTTACTGCCCACGTTGAATTGTTTCTGCTCCCTGTCGAGCTGTAGTCGCGAAAGTTCGAGTTGTTGCTGCGAGGCCAGGAGGAGGTCTTCGTTGCTTAATACCTGCAGGTAGGTGGTCACCACGGTGAGTGAAAGGTCATTCTGTACTTTGCGGGTGTTGCTTTTGTCGGCTTCCAGCTGGTATTTGTACTGCGATATCTGGTGCCATAACCTGAATCCCTGAAAGATGGGCATCGAGGTGTTGAGGCTTCCGTTAGAAGAGGTTGTTTGCTGATTGACGAATTCGTAGGTCAGCGGATCCACGTTTCGACCGAAGTTGAAGTTCAGGTTTCCTCCCGCATTGAATGTGGGGTAGAAGAATAGTTTCGATTCTTTCAGGTTCTCTTCCGAGAGCGACTCGCTTAGCTGAGCCTGCTTGATCTGCAGATTGTTCTGCAGGGTAAGTGCAACTGCCTGCTCCAGGGTGATACTTTCCTGGGCGATCGCTGAGGAAAGGGCGGTTAAGACAACTGCAAGCGTCGCTATGCAGTTTTTATAGGGATTTCTTCTGAGAGTCATTTCAGGCTAATAATTTGTAGTATTGCACATTCTCTATAATATGTATCTCGTAAAAACTCCTTTCTGGCTGCGGTGCATCTATCCTTCTCTCGTATGGAGGAAATTAAACGATTCAAATAAGATCTATATCACCTTTGACGACGGTCCTATTCCAATTGTTACAGACTTTGTCATTAATACATTGAAAATGTATGAGGCCTCTGCCACTTTCTTCTGTATCGGGGATAATATAAGAAAACATCCTGATGTTTTTAAGCGACTGAAGGATGAGGGACACCGTGTTGGCAACCATACGTTCAATCATCTGAGGGGCTGGGCTACAGATGACAGGGAGTATTTGCAGAATGTTGCGAAGTGCCAGGACCTGGTTCGGTCGAACTTGTTACGCCCTCCTTATGGTCGGATCAAAAAGTCGCAGATCAGTTTGATCAAGGATGCTTATCCTGATATGAACATCATCATGTGGGATGTGCTATCAGGAGACTTTGATCAGAAACTCAGTCCGGAGAAGTGCCTTCAGAATGTGATCAAACATACCCGTCCGGGTGCTATAATCGTATTTCATGATAGTCTGAAAGCCTTCGAACGGCTGGAGTATGTTCTTCCGCGGGCCCTGAAATTCTGGAAGTCGAAAGGCTACATATTCGAGAAATTGTAGACTCAGCTTCTGTGAGTTAGAAATACTTGTTGTAACCTTAATTAGAACTTTTCCAAATAATAATTGTGATATTATACAGGAGAGGCTCTCGTTCATTTTTCGTAAATTCGCATGAATTTAACCTAAACGGGTTAAGTTCTTAATATGTAAACCCCTTAATACTAAAATCATAATGGCATTTGATATAGAAATGATCCAGAAGGTTTACAGCAATTTGGAAAGCCGTATTGAAGCTGCCAAGAAAGTTGTTGGAAAACCCCTTACTTTAACCGAAAAGATTCTTTATTCTCACTTGTGGAATGGAAATGCGGAGGAAGTATATACCCGTGGAACATCTTATGTTGACTTTGCACCTGATCGCGTAGCGATGCAGGATGCTACTGCTCAGATGGCCCTTTTGCAGTTTATGCAGGCTGGCAGACCTCAGGTTGCCGTTCCTTCAACTGTTCACTGTGATCACCTGATCCAGGCGAAGGTTGGCGCTAACGAAGATTTAGCGATCGCTAACAATACTAACAAGGAAGTTTATGATTTCCTCTCTTCTGTTTGTAATAAATACGGTCTGGGTTTCTGGAAGCCGGGAGCAGGTATCATTCACCAGGTAGTTCTGGAGAATTATGCATTTCCTGGTGGAATGATGATCGGTACCGATTCACATACACCTAATGCCGGCGGTCTAGGTATGATCGCTATCGGTGTGGGTGGTGCTGATGCATGTGACGTAATGGCTGGCTTTGCATGGGAGTTGAAGTTCCCTAAGCTGATCGGCGTGAAGTTAACCGGAAAAATGTCTGGCTGGACATCAGCAAAGGATGTTATCCTGAAAGTTGCCGGTGTACTTACCGTAAAAGGTGGTACAGGATGTATCGTGGAGTACTTCGGTGAAGGTGCACGTTCACTGTCTGCAACTGGTAAGGCGACCATCTGTAATATGGGTGCTGAAATTGGCGCTACTACCTCTATTTTCGGATATGACGAAAAGGCTGAAGATTACCTGCGTGGTACTTCCAGAGGAGAGATTGCTGACCTGGCTAATCAGGTAAAAGCTCATCTGACTGGTGATGATGAAGTTTATGCTAATCCTGAACTTTATTTTGATCAGGTGATCGAAATAAACCTATCTGAGCTTGAACCACACATTAACGGTCCGTTTACTCCAGATTTGGCTTGGCCTATTTCTAAATTCGCTGCTGCGGTTAAAGAACATAACTGGCCTGCAAAACTGGAAGTAGGTTTGATCGGATCTTGTACAAACTCTTCATACGAGGATATTACAAGAGCAGCATCTCTTGCGCAGCAAGCTGTTGATAAGGGATTGTTGACTAAAGCAGAATATACAGTAACTCCAGGATCTGAACTGGTAAGATATACCGTTGAACGTGATGGCTACCTGGATACTTTCGAAAAGATCGGTGGTGTTGTTCTGGCAAATGCCTGCGGTCCTTGTATCGGTCAGTGGGCTCGTCATACTGATGACCCTACCCGCAGAAACTCCATTATCACCTCCTTCAACAGAAATTTTGCAAAGCGTAATGACGGTAACCCGAATACTCATGCTTTCGTAGCATCTCCCGAAATTGTAACAGCCCTGGCTATCGCCGGTGATCTGACTTTCAACCCGCTAACAGATACACTTGTTAACGAACAGGGAGAAGCAGTTCGCTTAGACGAGCCACAGGGACTGGAAATGCCTATTAAAGGTTATGCAGTTGAGGATGCTGGTTATCAGGCTCCTGCTGAAGATGGTAGCGCTGTTAGCGTTATTGTTGATGAGGCATCAAGCAGACTTCAGCTATTGGCTCCGTTCCCTGCATGGGAAGGCACAGATCTGAAAGGTCTTCGTTTGCTGATCAAAGCGAAAGGTAAATGTACTACTGACCACATCTCTATGGCAGGACCATGGTTGAAGTTCAGAGGTCATATTGACAATATTTCCAACAATATGTTAATCGGTGCGGTAAACTATTATACCGAGCAGACTGACTCTGTTAAGAACCAGCTTACTGGTGAGTACGGACCGGTTCCAGCTACACAGAGAGCTTACAAAGCTGCTAACATAGGTACAATCGTTGTTGGTGATGAAAACTACGGTGAAGGTTCTTCTCGTGAGCACGCGGCTATGGAGCCCCGTCATCTTGGAGTTCGTGTGATCCTGGTTAAATCTTTTGCCCGTATCCATGAGACAAACCTGAAGAAACAAGGTATGCTGGCTATCACATTTGCTGATCCTGCCGATTATACTAAAGTTCAGGAGAACGACGTGATTGATATCGAAGGATTAACATCATTTGCTCCGGGAAAACAACTTAAGGTTGTTCTTCACCATGAGGATGGTAAAACAGAATCATTTGCTGTAAACCACACCTACAATGAGCAGCAGATCGAATGGTTTAAAGCAGGAGCTGCTTTGAATTTGATTCGCATGAATAAAGTCTAATAATTTAGACTGCTAATTTCTAAAAAGCCTATCAGAAATTCTGACAGGCTTTTTTTGTGCATGATGCGCAGATAAAACGGGTGTAAAAAGAAAGTCCCGCCTGATTATTCAAGCGGGACTTTCTTTTTATTAGAATCTCCTTATTTTGGAGAGAAATGCTAGGCTAATTTAGCAAGCTCTTCAGCCATTGCTGCGCCGATCTCTGCAGGGGATTCGACAACGCGAATTCCACACTCTGCCATGATACGCATCTTTGCAGCTGCAGTATCATCAGCACCACCAACAATTGCACCGGCATGACCCATACGGCGTCCTGCAGGAGCAGTTTGTCCGGCGATAAAACCAACAACTGGTTTTGTGCCGTTTTCCTTAATCCATTGTGCAGCTTCTGCTTCCATGCCTCCGCCGATCTCACCAATCATGATGATGCCTTCAGTTTCAGGATCTTCCATAAGAAGTTTCACAGCTTCAACGGTAGGGGTCCCGATGATAGGGTCACCACCGATACCGATGGCTGTTGTGATTCCTAAACCAGCTTTTACAACCTGGTCAACTGCTTCGTATGTTAATGTTCCTGATTTTGAAACAACACCAATAGTGCCTTTTTTGAAGATGAAGCCGGGCATGATACCGATTTTCGCTTCATCAGCGGTAATGATACCCGGGCAGTTTGGACCTATAAGTCGGCAATCCTTACCCTGAATATACTCTTTTACAAGGATCATGTCCTTTGTAGGGATACCTTCAGTAATACAAACGATAACCTTTATTCCAGCTTCCGCTGCTTCCAGAATAGCATCAGCGGCAAAAGCAGGAGGTACAAAAATAATCGACACATCTGCTCCAGCTTGGTCAACTGCTTCTTTTACAGTGTTGAATACTGGTCTGTCAAGGTGTGTCTGACCTCCTTTTCCGGGAGTGACACCACCAACAACCTGGGTTCCGTATTCAATCATTTGACTTGCATGATACGTACCCTCATTGCCGGTAAAGCCCTGAACGATAACTTTTGAATTCTTATTAACTAATACACTCATTGGTCGGATTTTAAGATATGCAAAACTAAGACAATAGCCCTAAAAGCCAAACCTTTTTGTCAGGATACAGTAGTTTTTTCGATTCCCAGAGAATTAAACTGGAGATCAAACAGCCTTTTGTAAAGGCCGTTCAGTTGGAGCAGTTCCTGATGAGAACCTATTTCGCGTATTTCACCCTGATCAAGCACAATGATCTTATCTGCCTTTTGGACGGTTGATAAACGGTGCGCAATAACAATAGACGTACGTCCTTTCATAAGCTTCTCCAGCGTTGCCTGGATAAGCAGTTCAGTCTCGGTATCCACCGACGAAGTCGCCTCATCCAGAACGAGTATTTTGGGGTTGTAGATGAGTGCCCGGATAAAAGATATCAGCTGTGCCTGTCCGGCTGAAAGCGTAGCTCCACGTTCCATCACATTGTAGTCGTACCCACCAGGCAGGCGCTCTATGAATTCGTGAGCCCCTGCTTCCTTAGCCGCCTCAATGACGAGCTGTCTGGGGATATCAGGGTTTCCAAGAGTGATGTTGTTGGCTATGGTATCAGAAAACAGGAATACATCCTGAATGACCGTCGCGATTTGGGAGCGGAGATATGGAATGCTGTATTCTCGTATATCCTGATTATCGATCTGAATAGAACCTTTTCCGATCGCATAGAACCGGTTCAAGATGTTGATGATCGACGATTTGCCTGCACCGGTAGCTCCTACGATCGCTAAGGTTTGACCGGGTTGAATGTCAAAGTTGATGTTTTTTAGAACCCACTTCTCCTCATTATAGGAGAACCAGACATCTTTGAAGCTGATTGCACCATTGCTTATTCCATGCTGCAGTCTACCGGAGTCTTCTTCATATTCCTTGCTGTCGAGCAGTGAAAATACTCTGTCTGCACCTACCATCCCCATTTGGAGCGTGTTGAATTTATCAGCAAGCTCGCGGATCGGACGGTACATGAGGTTGATGAACATGATGAAGGATACGATCACACCAGGGGATAAGTTATGTTCGAGGATCGACTTTGATCCGTACCAGACAAGAAGTCCGAGGGACAAGGATGATATAATTTCTACAACAGGGAAGAAAATGGAGTAGTACCAGTTTGAACGTATATGCGCATCTCTGTGTCTTGCATTGATCTTTTTGAACTTGTGCATCTCCTGACGCTCCCTGGCGAAGTACTGGATGATATTGATCCCGGAGATATGTTCCTGAAGAAAGGTATTCAGGTGGCTGACCTGCGTCCTCACTTCCTGAAATGCAGATTTAATCGCTTCTTTAAAGATGTATGTGGCCAGCATCAGTAAAGGCATTGGAATCAATACGACCAGTGTGAGCTTCCAGTCAATCCACAGCATCACCCCCAAAATAGCAACCAGCTGGAGGATGTCACCGATGATCACGATCAGGCCTTCTGAAAAGATATCCGCTATTGTTTCGAGATCTGATACCGTGCGGGTAATCAGCTGTCCGATGGGCGTCCGGTCAAAAAAGCGAAGCCTCAGCTTCGTAATATGATTGAAGACATTGATCCGCAGATCACGGATGGTTGACTGACCCAGGGCATTCGTCAGGTAAGTATGAAAGTACTGGATTACAGTCTGGATCACCAATAAGACCATCAGGACAATGGTCATCAGGCCTAATCCCGCTGCATCATTTTTAAAGACGTACTCGTCCAGCGCATGTTGGATGAGAAAAGGTCTGAGAGGAGCAACACCTGCGAGCAAAACCGTCAGAATAACACACCAGATAAATTGCTTCCTGTAAGGCTTTATATAGGTATAAATGCGCTTCAACAAGTTGATATCGTATGCTTTTCCTGCGTCTTTAGCCATCAATTACTTCTTAGTCTGCAAAATTACACAATTTTTGCCCGCTGGCATAAGTATCTGCTTGCGACATCGGGAGTAAGCCTACACAAAAATAGACTCAAATGCACGATAGTGAATTAATTCTGATAATTTCGCCTCACATAATTATCACCCATGTCTAAATTGAAATACCACTTTGCACTCATCATCAGTCTATTCGCCGCTCAGCTTGCTTTTGCACAAGGGGAAGTTGATGAGCGCGCCATGATCTTCAAAATGAAGGGTCTGGAGGTTGCAACCAAGGATTCATCCTTTTACGCCAATTTCCGCTTTAGAATGCAGAACAGGGTGGGGGCATATACAAATGGAGGAACAGACTTCGGCATTTCGGAATTCGATGCAAGAGTGCGGCGCCTGAGACTAAGAGCAGACGGTTATGTGCTGAGTCCCAAATTAGGTTACAGCATCCAACTGGCTTTTTCGCGTAGTGATCAGGATGTCGACAACACCGGCATCGCTAATATCGTTCGCGACGCGGTCGTCTTCTATCATTTTACTGATAACTTCTACATCGCCTTCGGACAAAATAAGCTTCCGGGGAACCGTCAACGCGTTAATTCATCGGGACAGCTGCAATTCGCGGAACGCTCGATTGTGAACGGTGCGTTTACCATAGACCGCGATTTTGGATTGAAAGCTTATTACGATAACAAAGTTGGATCTGTCCCATACCGTCTGAAAGCAGCAATATCCACTGGAGAAGGAAGAAGCGTTAACGATTCGGACAATGGTCTTGCATATACCGGCCGGGTAGAGATACTCCCTTTCGGGCTTTTTAAAAATGAAGGTGACTATTCCGAAGGAGACCTCGAAAGAGAAGAAACCCCCAAACTTGCAATAGGAGCCGGATATAGTTATAACGTAAAAACAAACAGGACAGGAGGGCAGCTTGGGAAGGAACTTTATGCCGCCAGAGATATGGGAACTAGAATGCTGGATCTTATCTTTAAATATAATGGCTGGGCTTTCCAGTCTGAATACATGGCTCGTGATTCGGATGATCCCCTGACATTCAATGAAACGGGGGACGTAAGCTACGTTTACAAGGGTTGGGGGATTAATAATCAACTATCGTACATCTTTAAAAATAATTATGAGACAGCTTTTCGTTACTCACTTCTTCAGCCAGAAGATCAGGTTGTTAGATACGAAAGAAAGAAGGAAGTACTCGAACTTGGCCTGTCGAAATATTTAAGAAGTCATCGTATAAAGGCACAGTTTAATGTAAATTACAATACTGAAGACGGACGGATGAAAATCAGCGATAAGGATAACTATTGGGGTGCCTTGTTTCAGGTCGAACTTGGAATTTAATTCTGTTTTTTTGTAATAATTTTATTGACAGCGCCGTTTTTGTAACAACAACAGCTCTATTTTGTTAGATTTGTTTAAGAACGCAAAACAAAATGAAGAAATTCATTGCTAAAAAGGTATTCAGCATAATTTTCTTATCCATCTTCATGAGCAAGATGGCCATTTCTGTTGCGCCATTAATTATTGCTCATCTTGACTCTAGAAGCATGAACGCGGTTATCATGCAGTTGGAGATTGAGCATCCTAAATCAGTAGATGTTAAGGATTCCGCCATGAAGGAATTCCTGAATCTGAATACCATCAAAATAGGACCGGTAAGCCCCGTCCTGGTATTGATGCGTGTTTTCATTGACGATCACAACAAACACATCCGCGTGTTTTACCCTTCTGTTCCAACCCCGCCCCCTAACGTATAATCCTTTTTTAACATCTACCGGTTCGTGCCGGTATTCTTTCAGAAATAGTTAATTAATTGGATTGTTCTACTTAATAGCAGATAACATATGCCTGCATCAAAAGGAGTGGGGAAATATTTCTCGGCTCAAAATTTAAAAAAGGACCTTCCTGCAAGTCTTGTCGTCTTCCTGGTTGCATTACCATTATGCCTTGGAATCGCGCTTGCATCGGGAGCCCCATTATTTGCCGGTTTGTTAACCGGGATCATCGGAGGTATAGTGGTTGCCACAATTAGTGGTTCTCAGTTGAGTGTCAGCGGTCCTGCCGCCGGACTGACCGTTATAGTTTTCACATCTATTGCCCAGCTTCAGGGGTATGAAACATTTCTACTTGCAGTTGTTATTGCAGGGGTGCTTCAAATAGCCTTAGGCTTCCTTAAAGCTGGTGCTATTGCCAATTTCTTTCCTTCTTCTGTCATTGAAGGTATGCTTGCGGCAATCGGTATTATTCTAATCATGAAGCAGATACCCTACGCGTTGGGGTATAGTGCAGACTTTGAAGGCAGTGAAAGCTTTCAGTCTGGTGAATCAAATACCTTTTCTGGTATTTCAGATGCGCTTAGCATGATAAGCCCCGGAGCCGTAGTCATCAGCGTACTCTCGCTGCTGGTACTCATTTACTGGGGTAAAGTGAAGAAGTTAAGTGTGATTCCTGCAGCCCTGGTTGTGGTGATTATCGGAATCGTCCTGAACATCCTTTTTAAAGGTACATCCTTTGAAATCGCCAGTATTCACCTGGTGCAAGTGCCTGAGGTAAGCTCTTTCAGCGAATTTACCGGCTTATTTATGACACCTAACTTCAGCCAGATCAGCAATCCCGCTGTTTGGACTGTAGCCTTTACAATTGCAATTGTAGCCAGTCTTGAGTCTTTGCTTAGTTTGGAAGCGGTCGACAAAATCGACCCTTATAAGCGCGTTTCCCCAACAAACCGGGAGCTTGTGGCGCAGGGGGCTGGTAACCTCGTATCCGGACTTATCGGAGGATTGCCATTAACAGCAGTAATCGTACGTTCGTCAGCAAACGTAAATTCTGGTGGTAAAACCAAGATGAGTAGTATATTTCATGGTATCTGGCTTCTGGCTTCGTTGTTGCTTATTCCCGGAGTCATCAATACCATTCCTCTTTCTTGTCTCGCAGCAGTCCTGATCTTTACAGGATACAGGTTGGCGAAACTTGACTTATTCAAGAAAATGTGGCGTGAAGGCAAGGGCCAGTTCATTCCATTTATCGTAACCGTTCTTGCCGTAGTATTTACTGACCTACTCAAAGGTGTGGCTATCGGAATGGTTATCGGTGTATTTTACATTCTTCGCAATAACATGCGTAATCCATATTTCTATACCATTAGCAATAAAGGTAATAAAGAAGTTATCCGGATTACCTTATCTGAAGAAGTATCGTTCCTGAACAAGGCAGCGATCTCCAATACCCTTAACAACTTGCCGGCGGAGTCTGATGTAATCATCGACGGAACCAACTCAAAATACATCGACCCTGATGTGATCGAGGTTATTCATAACTTCAAACACAGTGCCTATTCGAAAGCGATCATCGTCCAGCTTATCAATATCAAGCATAAATACGATGTTCCGCAACTAAAAGAAATGATTTACAAACCCGAAAAAGTAACAGAAAATGTCTAAAGAAAATATAACAATACCAACCACACAAGAAGTTCAGGACAATCAAATTCGTACATACGAGCAATTGCTTGAAGGCAACAGACTTTTCGTTGAAAAAGAACTTGAACAAGATCCTGATTATTTCAAGAAACTTGCATCAGGTCAACGCCCTGACGTGTTATGGATAGGCTGTTCAGATAGCCGTGTTCCTGCAAATCAGGTTACCAATACCAGACCTGGTGAAGTATTCGTACACCGCAATATCGCAAACGTCTGCGTGCATTCTGATATGAACATGCTGAGCGTTCTCGATTATGCCGTAAACGTGTTAAAAGTTAAGCACGTTATCGTGGCCGGTCACTACGGTTGCGGAGGTGTTGAAGCTGCGATGAGTAACCGCCAGTTCGGCTTGATCGACAACTGGTTGAGACATATTAAAGACGTTTACCGGATTCATTCTCACGAATTAGACCTCATCACAGACGATAAAGCCCGCGCTAAGCGTCTTGTCGAGCTAAACGTGATTGAACAGGTGTTCAACCTTTGCAAAACGACTATCGTTCAGAATGCATGGCAGGAACGTATCGACCTGCAGATCCATGGATGGGTGGTTGATATCAGCACCGGTAAGGTGAAAGACATGAATGTGAGTTGCAGCAACTCAAACAACCTGGGTAAAGTGTTCGACCTTGCTCAGAATCACGTAGCAGCACACTAAGATCATAAAAGCAAAAAAGGCCGGGTGCATCAGCAACCGGCCTTTTTTATGGTATAATATTTCAAACTATGCCTCAAGCTCTGAGTAGGCCTCAATAGGAGGGCATGAGCAAATTAGCGTACGGTCCCCATGCGTTTCATTTACACGTCCAACTGAAGGCCAGAACTTACGTTCAGCAACATAAGGAAGCGGAAACGCAGCTTTCTGGCGGCTATATTCCATTGTCCAGCTATCCGCAGTCACAACAGCCGAAGTATGAGGCGCATTCTTCAATATGTTATTTTGCTTGTCAGCTGATCCAACCAATACTTCTTCGATTTCAGCACGGATAGAGATCATCGCATCACAGAAACGATCAAGCTCATGCTTAGGCTCAGACTCTGTAGGTTCCACCATTAGCGTACCCGCCACAGGGAATGATACAGTAGGGGCATGGAAACCATAGTCCATCAGCCTTTTGGCGATGTCGGTTACTTCCACACCTGCACTCTTAAATGCCCGGCAGTCCAGAATCATTTCATGCGCACATCGGCCCATGCTTCCTGAATAAAGCACCGGATAGTGCTCTTCCAGCCTTGATTTTATATAATTCGCATTCAGGATCGCGTATTTCGTTGCATTAGTCAATCCTTCAGCACCCATCATCGCGATGTATGCATGTGAAATCAGCAAAATAGAAGCTGATCCCCATGGTGCCGCAGAAACAGCGTGAATAGAATGATCATTGTTGATGTCAACTACCGCATGACCAGGAAGGAATGGCACCAGGTGTTTAGCAACACCGATAGGACCCATACCCGGACCGCCTCCCCCGTGTGGGATGCAGAAGGTCTTGTGCAGGTTCAGGTGACAAACATCAGCACCGATAGAAGCAGGACTGGTTAAGCCAACCTGAGCATTCATATTGGCACCGTCCATATACACCTGACCACCATGTTGGTGAATGATCTCGCAGACCTCAATGATCGACTCTTCAAAAACCCCGTGGGTTGAAGGATAAGTCACCATCAGGCAGGAAAGGTTGTCCTTATGCTGGATCGCCTTTGCTTTCAGGTCTTCTACGTCGATGTTTCCATTCTCGTCACACTTTACTACAACCACCTTCATGCCGGCCATTGCCGCAGAAGCAGGGTTGGTTCCATGCGCAGAAGAAGGAATCAGTACAATGTTCCGGTGATGATCATTTCTATCTGCATGATAGGCTCTGATCACCATCAGTCCCGCGTATTCTCCCTGAGCGCCAGAATTAGGTTGCAGGCTCATGGCTGCAAAGCCAGTGATCTCGCTTAACCAGTCATTTAGCTCAGAAAGGATCTGCATATAGCCACCCACCTGGTCAGTAGGAGCAAACGGATGGATCTTGCTGAACTCAGCCCAGGTTACCGGGATCATTTCAGTCGTTGCATTCAGCTTCATGGTACATGATCCCAGCGGAATCATCGAATGGCACAATGAAAGATCTTTAGCCTCAAGCGACTTGATATACCGCAGCATCTCGTGCTCCGAATGGTGGCTGTTGAATACAGGGTGAGTCAGGAACTCACTGCTTCTCTCCAGTTCCGCAGGAACCTTGGAAGAAACACCCTGAACCAGCTCTTCAAAGTTCACATCATTCAAGCTCTTTCCCTTTACCTTAGCAAAGAAGCGGATGATGGTCTTTACGTCCTCAACAGAAGTCGTTTCATCCAGAGAGATGCAAACTTCAGAACCGTTATAGTCAAAGTTGCACAGATTATTAATGGCTTCAGCATGGATAGGCCCTGTCAGGTGACCCAGGTCAAAGCGGATGGTGTCAAAGAAAGACGCGTTCAGTTGCTTATACTCCAGCTGCTCCAGAGACGAAGCCAGCAGGGAAGCCAGACCATGTACGCGGGTAGCGATATTTACCAGGCCTTTCGGTCCATGGTACGCAGCATACATACCTGCCATAATTGCCAGAAGTGCCTGAGCGGTACAGATGTTAGAGGTTGCCTTATCTCTGCGGATATGTTGTTCACGCGTCTGTAGCGCCATACGCAATGCATAATTACCCGAAGAATCTACCGTTACACCGATAATTCTTCCTGGCATGCTGCGCTTATACTCTTCTTTGGTTGCAAAATATGCGGCATGTGGTCCACCAAAGCCCATTGGAATACCAAAGCGTTGGGTAGATCCTACCACGATGTCTGCACCCCATTCTCCCGGAGGAGTCAGCACAGTAAGGCTGAGGATATCAGCAACAACAGTCAGCTTAATATTCAGACCATGTGCTTTCGCTGCGAAATCGCTGTAGTTATACACAAGTCCCTTTCCAGAAGGATACTGCACAATGGCACCAAACATGCGCTCGTCAAGCTCAACTGACTCATGGTTAGCAACAAGCAGCTCTATGCCATAAGGAGCAGAGCGTGTCCGGAGGATATCAATGGTCTGCGGAAACAGGTCCTCAGATACAAAAAATACATTTGCTTTCTGGTTTTTACGCAGACTGTACTGCATAAACATCGCCTCAGCAGCAGCAGTACCTTCGTCAAGAAGCGAAGCATTTGCTATCTCCATGCCAGTTAGGTCAAGGACCATCGTCTGGAAGTTCAGGAGCGCCTGTAAGCGTCCCTGAGAGATCTCCGCCTGGTAAGGCGTATATTGTGTGTACCATCCCGGATTCTCGAAGATGTTCCTCAGAATAACAGGTGGCGTGATGTTATCATAGTATCCCTTGCCAATAAATGACTTGAAAACTTTATTCTTCGAGGCAGCCTGCTTCAAATCGTTCAAGTAGTCAAATTCGCTTTTCGGAGCAGGAAGATTCATCGGCTGCTTCAGTCTGATCTGTGCAGGAACCGTTTGTTGAATAAGGTCATCAAGTGATTTTACTCCAACCTGCGAAAGCATCTGTGCAGTCGCCTCGCTATCAGGAGCAATGTGACGTGATTCAAATTTTTCTTTGAAATCAATATTTAAATTCATGAAACTGAATGATAATGGGATTGCACAAAGGTACTAAAAAGCGCAGAAATAAGCCATAGGGGCCGTTTTTTTTAAATGGAAGAAGTCGCTAAAGGTCATATACTTCCACTCAAAAAAAGGCTGAATTTTCCTGAGGAGCGAAATTCCCTATTTAATTATTCCAAAATCCATGGAAGAAAAACAATGCACTGTGAGAAAACCTCAAAAGATGCAATTCTTTGGGCTGTCTTTTTTAAAGAAACATCCTCCAAAGCCTGATTTTATCCTCTAAACTCTTCGCTCAATGTAAAAACCTGATCCGAATCTGTAAAAAAAGTTTAAAGTGAAAGTAATCTTAACCTTTCAGTTGGTCCAGATAGCGCCCTATGGTGGCTTCAAGCCCCAGATAGAGCGCATCGCAGATCAGCGCATGGCCTATGCTCACTTCCAGTAATCCGGGAATATTCTGAGCAAAGTAGCGAAGGTTATGAAGATCCAGATCATGACCCGCGTTAAGACCTAGTGATACCTGCTGAGCTGTCCGCGCTGCCTGAATGTAAGGCGCAATCGCATGCTCCTTATTCACAAAATAATTCTTTGCGTAGGCTTCCGTATACAGCTCAATCCGGTCTGTTCCGGTAAGGGCCGCAGCCTCAACCATCTTCGGGTCCGGATCAACGAATATAGACACCCGTATGCCGGCCTCCTTGAACACCGAAATGATGTCCTTCAGATAGTCGCCGTGCTTGATCGTATCCCAGCCATGGTTAGAAGTGATCTGTCCAAGCGCATCCGGAACCAGGGTCACCTGAGCGGGTTTATTCGCCAGGACCAGCTGTACAAAAGACTCTTCCTGACAATTCCCTTCAATATTGAATTCCGTAGAGATCACCCCTTTCAGATCAAACACATCCTGATAGCGGATATGCCGCTCGTCCGGGCGCGGATGAACCGTGATGCCCTGCGCTCCAAAAGCTTCACAATCAAGAGCCGTCCTGACAAGGTCCGGATTATTACCCCCGCGGGAGTTGCGGATTGTGGCAATTTTATTGATGTTAACCGAAAGTTTTGTCTGAGAGAGTTGATCCATGGATAAAAAAAAAGATGCCACCAAAGGTAAGCATCTTTCCATAAAATTAATATCCGAACGGACGATTAGTATCTGTACGCTTCCGGCTTGTATGGGCCTTCAACAGCAACGCCGATATAATCAGCCTGCTCCTGATCCAACACATCCAGCTCTACACCGATTTTCGCCAGGTGAAGACGTGCTACCTTCTCATCCAGGTGCTTAGGAAGCGTGTACACGCGGTTCTCATATTGATCCGTGTTAGTCCACAGCTCAAGCTGAGCAAGTGTCTGATTGGTAAATGAGTTCGACATTACGAACGAAGGGTGACCTGTAGCGCATCCCAGGTTAACCAGGCGGCCTTCTGCAAGAACGATCACGTCTTTACCGTCGATGGTGTACTTATCAACCTGAGGTTTGATCTCCACCTTTGTATTTCCGTAGTTTGTGTTCAACCAGGCCATGTCGATCTCATTATCGAAATGCCCGATGTTACAAACGATTGCCTTATCCTTTAGTGCTTTGAAGTGCTCTCCGCGCACGATATTGCAGTTTCCGGTACAGGTAACCACGATGTCAGCCTCAGCAATAGCAGTACTTAATTTCTTAACTTCAAAACCTTCCATAGCAGCCTGAAGTGCACAGATCGGGTCAATCTCAGTAACGATTACACGAACACCTGCACTGCGCAGTGATTCTGCTGAACCTTTACCCACATCGCCATAACCAGCAACAACAGCAACTTTTCCGGCCATCATCACGTCAGTAGCACGACGGATCGCGTCAACCAATGATTCACGGCAGCCGTACTTGTTATCAAATTTCGATTTAGTAACCGAGTCGTTTACATTGATAGCAGGTAAGTGCAGGGTTCCGTTCTTCATGCGCTCATAAAGTCGGTGAACACCTGTTGTAGTTTCTTCAGAAAGTCCTTTAATTTCAGGGATCAATTCAGGGAACTGATCAAACACCATATTGGTTAAATCGCCACCGTCATCCAGGATCATGTTCAATGGTGTGCGATCCTCGCCGAAATGCAGGGTCTGCTCAATACACCAGTTGAATTCTTCTTCTGTAAGACCTTTCCATGCATAAACAGAAATACCCGCAGCCGCAATTGCAGCAGCAGCATGATCCTGAGTGGAGAAGATATTACAAGAAGACCAGGTTACTTCAGCACCCAGCTCAACCAGAGTTTCAATTAATACGGCAGTTTGGATAGTCATATGAAGACATCCCGCGATACGGGCGCCTTTCAATGGCTTCGATGGGCCAAATTCCGCACGAAGAGCCATAAGGCCAGGCATCTCAGCCTCTGCCAGACCAATTTCTTTGCGTCCCCATTCTGCCAGGGTAATGTCCTTCACTTTGTAAGGAACGTAGGTTGTCTCTACTGATGACATAGTTATTCTATTAAATTGTTGTTTATAAGCAGGTAACGAAGATTGTTCACCATCTTTCTACGAAAGCTTTTCTTCGTCCGCTTTGCTAATGCAAAAGTAGGCAATAGTTTAGCCAATTTCAAAGACGCTGTGAATGATCGGCATCAAGGATTTTAATTTGACATAATCCGAACATCTGAATTTCACATCGTTGCCCATTCAAAGAGTAAGAGCTGTATTCTGTCGACATGAGAGTGTATAGTTATCTCGTCATGATTGGCGTTCCTTGCCGAAATCTTGAACTTCCATTACCCCTTCTTTTCTCAATTTTATTATCTTACAGCCCTCAAACACACACATCATGAGAAATTTCCTGCACAAATACCTCCTCCTTACCCTGCTTCTCACCGCAGTCTGCCTGGGTGCAGATGCTAAAAACGTCATTAAAGTGTTAACCATCGGAAACAGCTTCTCTGAAGACGCCGTAGAAAATTACTTGTACGACCTGGCAAAAGCAAATGGCGACAGTCTGGTCATAGGCAACCTATATATCGGTGGATGCTCCCTGGAAACTCACAGTAAAAACGCCGCGGCCGATGCTCCGAACTATTCCTATAGAAAGATCGTTGGCGGCAAGAAGACCCTTATGAATAAACAAACCATGGCTTTTGCCATCAAGGATGAGCCCTGGGATTATATCAGCTTCCAGCAGGCCAGCCCATATTCAGGACTGTATGAATCTTATTTTCCTTACCTGACCAACCTGTTCGACTATGTGGATGCACAACGCACCAACCGAAAGGCGAAATATATTCTGCACCGTACCTGGGCCTATGCCCAAAGCTCTCCGCATAAAGGCTTTGCAAACTACCAGAATGATCAGATTAAGATGTTCCAGTCTATCGTAAAGGCAACCAACGCTGTGGCAAAGAAAGTAAATCGCTTTAAGATGATCATCCCGGCCGGTACCGCCATTCAGAACGTGCGGACCAGTGCCATTGGCGATAACCTGACCAGAGATGGTTACCATCTTCAGCTCACCTACGGCCGC
This sequence comes from Arcticibacter sp., assembly GCF_053551015.1. Taxonomy (NCBI): domain Bacteria; kingdom Pseudomonadati; phylum Bacteroidota; class Sphingobacteriia; order Sphingobacteriales; family Sphingobacteriaceae; genus Arcticibacter; species Arcticibacter sp. The sequence goes on from NZ_JBMQOB010000009.1 coordinate 262,996, forward strand.
TATACAGCTGCCTGCACCTGGCTGGAGGCACTTACCGGAAAAAGTCCGGTAGGCAATACTTACATTCCTGCAACGATAACGCAAGCCCAGGCCAATATTGCCCAGCATGCCGCTCACTATGCCATCAAACGTGCTGATAAGGTCACTTCCATGAAGGCGTTCAGCCTCTAGCACAGAAGCCTTTGCGGAGGATATCTGGTAGGACTTCCCCACGAAAGCTGCAATTACATGTCGACGAAAAGGAAATGTGACAGAGATCTGATTTGCTTTCAGTAAGAAGCCTTATTTTTGTATTTCAAATTGTAAATTAAAGCTATGTATCCAGAATATTTAACAGCCCCGATGAGGGATGACCTGGTATCGGCGGGATTTCAGGATCTGAAGTCTGCTGATGATGTAAGTGCAGCAATCGAGTCTGAAGGAACTGTCTTTGTTGTCGTGAACTCCGTATGCGGATGTGCTGCTGCAAATGCACGCCCTGCGGCAAAGCTCGCTGCTGGCAATGGAAAGCATCCTGATAAACTGATCACAGTTTTCGCAGGAGTAGAAAGAGAAGCGGTAGATAAAGCAAGATCATACATGTTGCCTTACCCTCCGTCATCACCTGCAATGGCACTTTTCAAAGATGGTAAGTTGGTGCACATGATCGAGCGTCACCAGATCGAAGGCCGCCCGGCTCAGATGATCGCCGACAACCTCGTTAGTGCATTCGAACAATATTGCTAAAATCAGCACTGCCCATATCCAATATGGTCAGTAGAATAACAAAACAAAGAAAGGGCCCGGAACAACCGGGCCCTTTCTCGTTTAATTAGGTGTGAAGAATTTATATATCCCGCGTCAGCAGTTCTTCCAGGTCGCTATAGCTCACATCCATCCTCACCCGGCCCTGCTTCGCATACGCCAGCTGCCCTGTTTCTTCCGAAACAATGATTGCCACCGCATCGCTCATTTCAGTAATGCCGATTCCGGCCCTGTGCCTTAAGCCATACTGCGCAGGCAGCTTGATATTGTCGCTCACTGGCAGAATACAGCTGGCACACTTGATCTTGCCTTCTGCAATCACCATGGCGCCGTCATGAAGCGGACTGTTCTTCTTAAATATCGTTTCAATCAGACGCTTTGAGATGTGTGCGTCAATAGGTTCACCGGTATTCTGATAATACTGGTCATCAAAGAACTTCGCAAACACGATCAGCGCACCGGTACGGCTATGTTGCATCGTTTTGCACGCATCGATGATATGCTTGATGGCCGGTTCATTTATATTTTCCTGTTCTTTATTCCCGGACAGGAAGGTTTTCCAGATCTTATTCCGGTGAAGAGCTGCATTTTTCCCGATCAGAAGCAGAAAGCGCCTGATCTCCTGCTGGAAGACGATGATCAGTGCCAGAAACCCGACGCTGACAAAGCCGCCCAGTATATGGCTCAGCAGCTGCATCTTCAACTGCTCCGTGACAATATATACCAGATAGATGATGATAAGCCCAAGTACAATATTCACCGCAATCGTTCCGCGGATCAGATTATACACATAGTAAATAATAGCGGCCACCAGGATGATATCGATGATATCAAGAAAGCGCAATTGCAGAAAACTGAGATCAAAACGGTCCATCTATGTTAACTTTTAGGTGCCCGGAAACAGGGTTTTTGGGGTGTGTTGTGGATGACTCGAAGATACAAAAATAGCTGCAGAAATCTAAAATTTCTGCTTCAGGCACTCGATCAACTTTACTGCCTCAACGGCTTCCCTGACGTCGTGAACCCGCAGGATCGATGCTCCCTTCTGTAAGGCGACAGTATTCAGCACCGTTGTGCCGTTTAGTGCCTCTTCGCTCGAAATACCCAGCGTCTGCCAGATCGTTCTCTTGCGCGACAGGCCAGCCAAAACCGGGAGTCCGCAAACGGAGAACTTCTCCATCTGATTCAGCAGCTCAAAATTCTCCGCGGCGTTTTTCGCGAAACCGAAGCCTGGATCCAGGATGATGTCATGAACATGCAGTTCCTTCAGCCGCGCTATTCTCGCTGCGAAGTACGACAGCACTTCTCGAAAAATGTCTTCATAGCCAGTCATGCTGGTCATGGTCTGGGGAGTCCCCCGCATATGCATCAGAATATAGGGAACCCGCAGCGCTGCTACCGTTTCAAACATCTGAGGATCGAGATCCCCGCCCGAGATGTCGTTAATGATATGCGCCCCCGCCTCAACGGAAGCCCTGGCTACAGATGCTCTGAACGTGTCAACCGAAAGGATCGCGGTAGGAAACTCACTGACCAATGCCTTTATTACCGGCACGATGCGCCCGATCTCCTCCTCAACAGAAACTTCTGCCGCTCCGGGCCGCGTTGAGTAGGCGCCGATGTCGAGCATCGCCGCTCCGTCCGACAAAAGCTTCTCCGCCCGTCTCAAGGCATCGTCTGTCCCCGGAGTCCTGCTGCCCTGATAAAATGAATCGGGCGTAATATTGAGGATCCCCATCACGCGGGGTATTGTAAAATCTATGAGACTGCCGCCGGCATTGATGGTGTTCTTTTGCTGAAAAGACGTACTTTTATCGTTCATTAGTAAAATACAAAATACAGGTTATTTCACCTCTTAATCAAATAAACAAATATTTTGGCACACAATACCTCCCTCGAGTACAGTTCAGTTATCCAATATTGCAGGGACCTTTTCCTGAAGAAAACAAGAGACTATGGCACGGCATGGCGCATCCTGCGACTCAGCTCCCTGACCGACCAGATCTTCATTAAGGCTCAGCGTATCCGCACACTCGAAGAGAAGAAAGTATCCAAAGTAGGAGAGAGTATCCATTCTGAATATATCGGCATCATCAACTATTGCGTCATCGCCATGATGCAGCTGGAGCTGAACGAAGATGCAGGTATGGAACTCAAACTGGATGAGGTTCAGGAGAGATACGACCAGCTGACTACCGAAACTATGGAACTCATGTTCGCCAAGAATCACGATTATGGTGAGGCATGGCGGGACATGCGCATCAGCTCGCTCACCGACCTGATCCTGATGAAAATCCTGCGCGTGAAACAAATCGAGGATAACGAGGGACAAACTGAAGCTTCTGAAGGAATTAAAGCGAATTACCAGGATATGCTGAACTACGCTGTTTTCGCCCTGATCAGAATGGACACCGAAAAGACCGGTAACTAAACATAATCGAAGTAAAAATGAACGCCTCAACAAGAATGAATACCCGCCCGCAGTATCTGCTGTGGTTTTGCCGCCTGTTTGTGGGACTGCTGTTTATTTTCTCGGGACTCATCAAGGCCAATGACCCTCTCGGCTTTGGTTACAAACTGCAGGAGTACTTTGAAGTGTTTCATACCACCTTCCTGAACGACTATGCAGCTGCTATATCCATCACCATCTGTGCGGCAGAGATTATTCTGGGTATCGCCTTGCTGCTGGGCTACCGGGCAAAGCAGGTCAGCTGGGGGCTCCTTTTGCTGATCCTCTTTTTTACGTTCCTGACATTCTGGTCCGCAGCCTTCGATGTCGTGAAATCCTGCGGATGTTTCGGCGATGCTATCCCGCTCACACCATGGCAGTCTTTCCTCAAAGATATCGTGCTGCTCGTGCTGATCGCCTTCATCTTCGCCAAACGTGAGTACATACGCCCGCTATTCCTTTCAGCGGGATTGATGAATGCCCTCATGGTCATAGGGGTGATCTTCTCCTTTGGAGTGGGCATTTATACCTATAACTATCTTCCTTTTGTTGATTTTCTTCCCTACAAAGTAGGATCTAACCTTCCCGAAAACATGCGCATTCCGCCGGGAGCTCCTAAAGATGAGTACGTCATCACCTATACGCTCAAAAACAAGAAGAGTGGCGAAAGCCAGAAGATGACGGATAAGGAATACCTGAAAACGGAGATCTGGAAAGACGCCAACTGGGAGATCGTGGGCAATCCCGAGAATAAGCTGGTTAAAAAAGGCTATGAGCCGAAGATCCGCGATCTGATTATTGCCGACAGTCAGGGCACCGATTATACATCCGAAATTATTGAAAATCCTTACTATAACTTAGTCGTTGTAGCTTATAACCTCGACAACGCCAATGTCAATGGCATGGGCAATATCAACGCTATAGCGGTTAATGCTGCTGAGCACTATAACGTACGTACGGTACTGCTTACATCCAATACCACAGAGTCTGCAGAGGCATATCGCAAAAAGCACAAGCTCAGTATGGAGATTTTCAATGCCGATGCCGTTCCGCTCAAAAGCATGGTACGCGCCAATCCCGGATTGCTGCTCCTGAAAAATGGAACAGTCATCAATAAATGGCACTTCCATACGCTGCCTTCATATGAGGAACTCGAGTCTAAGTATCTCCGGCAGCTTAAGTAACACAACATGAAAGTATTTCTTATCGGATTCATGGGTTGCGGCAAAACGACCCTCGGCAAAAAGCTTGCCTCTAAAACGGGCTTTACATTCGTTGACCTCGACAAGCTGATCGAGCAGACAGCCGGAAAAAGCATTCCCGCCTATTTCAGTGAACATGGAGAAGGAGCCTTCCGCGAGCTCGAGCGTGATGTGCTACAAACAGCCCAACTGCCCGAAAACGCCATTGTCGCCACAGGCGGCGGAGCTCCCTGCTATTTCAATAATATGGAATGGATGAATAATGAAGGACTTACCGTCTATATATCACTTCCCCCGGGAGCTCTGGCAAGCCGGCTCGAAAAAGCCGAAGAAGTAAGGCCGGTGCTGAAAGATTACAAAGGAGAGGCCCTTGTACAATTTATTGCCGGAAAGCTGGAGGAACGCGAGCCGTTTTACAGCAAGGCAAAGATCACCGCTTCCGGATTGGGACTTACTGCCGACAAGCTGTGGGCAGCTATCAATCCTTAGCGCAGATAGACTACGTCGTCCGTATCCGCCCGGTTCGAGATCACTACATCTACATGTTCTTTGGTAACGGTAGACAGCTCCATGCCGGTATAATCCGGTGATACCGGAAATACGCGGTGGCTCCTGTCCACCAAAGCCACGGTGCGCAGCTTCTTAACCGGGATATCCAGAAAGATCCCAATGCCATAAGCCATGGTCCTTCCCTGATTCACCACGTCGTCTACCAGGATCACCACCTTGTCGGCACATTGCTCCACCGGCAAATCTGTCTCCGCCTGCAGGAATGTGCTCGTTTTATCCATGATGATCTTCATCAGCATGATCTGTATCCCGCTGATTTCTTCCAGTTTGTTTTTAAGCCGTTCTGCCAGGATATAACCACTGTCAATGATACCTGCAATAACCAGTTCCTTCTCTTCCAGATTATCCTCCCATAGCTGATACGCAATACGGGTGATCTTCTGTTCTATTTGCTTTTGATTCAGGATGATTACTTGGTTCGTCATGATTTACAGATTTAGTTATAAGGGTAGAACACAAAATTAGCTCCTTCCGGAACAATTACGAAAAGGCAGACAAAGTCTTCCGGGTTCTTATAGGTCTTGATGAAACGGTCTTTTTTCTCCCGGTGAATAATCCCTTTTTGAATAAATTCCTCCAGTGTCGAGGCCTGGATAGACCAGCTGGTACCCAGCTCTGTACGGTCGAGGATCAGTTCGCCCAAAGACAGTTCATGCTGATGCGCAGCAAAAATAGGATACTCAGAGAGCCCTTCGTTGATGATCTCCATAGAAACCTCTTTGATAGACTCGTTGTAAAACTTAAGGTCTTTCTCCAGACTCTTCAGAGGGCTTTCCTTCTCGGGTTTGTTGTTCCCTTCAGCGTCAGATTGATTGATTAAATCTCTTAGTTCCATTTTCTTCTGATCTTATATTCCGGTGTTTTCAGCCGGGCGTAATTCCAGTAATACGACGTTTTCCACATGCTGAGTATGCGGAAACATATCCACAGGTCTGATGCGTATCGTGTCGTACTTCTCCTTCAACAGGGCGATATCCCTTGCCTGCGTCGCCGCATTGCAGCTTACGTACACAATTTTCGGTGCCTCCATCTCCAGCAAACGCTGAACAACATCCGGGTGCATGCCCGCACGTGGCGGATCGGTAATAATAACATCAGGCTTTCCATGTTGTTCGGTGAACGCAGGCGTCAAAACATCCTTCATATCACCCGCATAGAACTTCGTGTTGGCTATCCCGTTCAGCGTGGAGTTAACTTTTGCATCTTCGATCGCCGTTGGCACATATTCAATACCGATCACCTCCTTCACATGCCGGGCAACGAAGTTGGCGATTGTTCCTGCGCCGGTATACAAGTCATAGACCAGCTCATCACCTTTGAAACCTGCAAACTGCCGGGTCAATGCATAGAGCTCATAAGCCTGTAGCGAGTTTGTCTGGTAGAAACTCTTCGGTCCGATTTTAAAGGTCAGACCTTCCATCTCTTCAAAGATGTAGTCGCGGCCGGCAAACACGTGTATGTCCTGATCGAAGATCGTATCGTTTTTCTTATGATTGATGATATACAGCAATGAGGTAAGCTGAGGGAAGGTAGCCTGCACATGCTCCATCATCTTCTGAATCTCGTCGGGCTCTGCATAAGCAAATACCACGATCACCATGATCTCACCCGTGGTGGATGTACGGATGATCAGGTTCCTCAGTGCACCTTCATGGTTACGCAGGTTGTAGAAAGATATAGCATTGTCAAGGGCAAACTTGCGGATGCTGTTCCTGATCTCATTAGAGGGGCTACCCTGAAGATAACAGGTCTCGATGTTCAGGATCTTGTCGAACCGAAGTGGCACGTGGAACCCGAGCGCATTCATATTATGCTCCTCATCGCTGGCCACATCCTCATCGGTTAACCAGCGCTTATCAGAAAACGTGTATTCCAGCTTATTGCGGTAATAACGTGTCTCAAAAGAAGGCAGGATGGTCTCCGTAGGGCTTGTATCAATTTTACCCAGACGCTCCAGGGCGTCATTCACCGACTTCTGCTTGAACTTTAGCTGTGCGTCGTAGGTCATGTGTTGCCACTTGCAGCCTCCGCATACGCCAAAATGCTCGCAGAACGGCTGTGTACGATATTCAGAAGGACTTACTATCCTCGTCACCTTTGCTTCTCCAAAGTTCTTCTTCTTCCGGAAGAGCTCAATGTCGACCACATCTCCGGGTATAGCCTTTTCAATAAAGATGACCAGATCTTCGGATTTTCCAAGACCTTTTCCTTCTTCTGCTATATCCGTGATCAGGACATTCTCTATTTGCTTCTTCTCAGCCGGCTTTCTTCTCATGTAAATTATATCAGATAAACACCTCAGATGGTCAGGCGACAATCCGGTGAAGCGCAAAATTAAAGTAATTTTTGAAGTGGGGAATTTTTATCAGATAAATAGAAGGTAAAGGGCATAATTATCCTATGCGGAGCAGAAGATCCTGCTTCTTCCTCTTAAAAGAACAACCTCAGAAGAAAACTCATGAAGCTCTTATAAGGCGCACTAAAATCAAAGTGCTCGTCAATACTGTTCGAAAAATCTGTAATCTCTTTACTCATGGCAACCTCCTACTATCTGTTACAATTAAACGAGAACAAATACCAATCTGGTATATAGTATAAACGTTATTTGATACTCAGATGTTTATCGGATGGCTGCTTTTACCAGGTAGGGAAGGATCTCTTTTTGAAAATTAACAAAGTTTTTACGCACGTCTGCGTCGCTTACAGAGGTAAATGCATAGGAGAAAACGATGCTCTTACTGGCTTTGATGAGGAAGCGGATTCCTGCCGCGTGACTTTCGTTCTTTTTAACCGGCATGGTCTCCTGGAACGAGCGGATCAGCAGCTTTTCCAGGTCATCCGAGAGGAGCTTCAGGAAACCCTGAGAGTTGGCTGATTCGCGAATGAAATCCCATCCGATAAATTCGTTGCAAATGGTATAAGTTAGCCGGCAGGTCTTGAAGATCAGTTTGCTGAGGTAGGCTTCCAGGTCGTTGACGCTGTATTCCGAGTCGATCATCTCATCTACACTCTGCTTGAGCTCCTGCATCAGGATGTAATGCAGCAGCACTTCTTTGCTGTCAAAGTACTTATATATGGTAGCCTTAGCGATCTTCGCTTTCTTCGCAATCTCGTTTACGCTTGTTTTGTGATAGCCGTATCTCCGGAACAACTCCTGTGATGCCTCAATTATATTCTCCTTTACTTTGTCAACTTCCATTTCCATTAATTGCTTACGGAGATTATTCCATTGTTTTCACTAACATAGTATGTCCTGAGTGGTTTTTTTCCCGGCTCTTTTTGTGGGCTGCCATCTTCCAGGGAGAAAATAGCACCGCTGCAGGGATCGGTCGCCGTTATACCGGTACCGTCCACCTTCACAACGCATCTCTTTTCGGGATTTACCGTGCTGCAGCGATCATAAGCTACCAGTCCGCTGAAAGCCGACCGGTATAAGATCAGTCCCGCCACACCATATCCCGTCACCTCAACATGGTTTCCTGGATAGGCCAATCCCGAATACACCGGATTGCCCAACGATGCCCGGAAAACCACCGGAACATCAGGTACTCCTGAAGGGTCCTTGCCACAGGAGGCAAGGAATATAAACAGCCCTAACAAAAGTACAATTCGCCTCATTATACGATCTCGCTTTGGAATTGCTTCAGGAAGCGTACGTCATTTTCGGAGAACAGGCGCAAATCCTTGATCTGGTATTTCAGGTTGGTAATACGTTCGATACCCATTCCGAATGCGTAACCGGTGTATTTCTTGCTGTCGATGCCGCAGTTTTCCAGAACGTTCGGATCCACCATGCCGCAGCCCAGAATTTCTACCCAGCCGCTTCCTTTACATAGCGGACAGCCTTTACCCGCACAGATGGTGCAGGAGATATCCATTTCTGCAGAAGGCTCGGTGAAAGGGAAGTAAGATGGACGGAAACGAACTTTCGTTCCTTCTCCAAACATCTCCTGAACGAAGTAGAACAGCGTCTGTTTCAGGTCAGCAAATGATACATTCTCGTCGATGTACAATCCCTCTACCTGATGGAAGAAGCAATGCGCGCGTGCAGAGATGGCCTCGTTACGGTAAACACGACCCGGCATGATCGACCGGAACGGTGGCTGACCGTTTTCCATCATCCTTACCTGTACGGAAGAAGTGTGTGTACGGAGTGCGATATCGCCCTTTTCTGCATCCTTGTTAATAAAGAAGGTATCCTGCATATCTCTTGCCGGGTGTTCCTGAGGGAAGTTCAGCGCAGAGAAGTTATGCCAGTCATCTTCAATCTCCGGACCTTCAGCAACGGTAAAACCAAGCTTCTTGAAGATCTCGATGATTTCAGAACGTACCAGGTTCAAAGGGTGGCGTGAGCCAAGCTCGTAGCCTTCTCCCGGAAGGGTCAGATCTGCGCTGGCCTCGTCAGCACTGGCGCCCGACTCAAATGCTTCCTTAAACTGCTGGTGTTTCTCTTCTGCCAGTTTTTTGAACTCGTTCAACACTTTTCCGAGCAAACGCTTTTCTTCAGGAGAAACAGCTTTGAACTGGTCGAACAGGTCCTTAATGATTCCTTTGGTGCCTAGAAACTTAATTCTGAACGCTTCAAGTTCTTCGGCCGAATGAGGTTCGAAAGCCTGTATTTCGGAAGTATATTGAGTAATTTGATCCTGCATTATTGAAATATAGTAATATTTATGTCTGATTTCAGGCTTTTTGCATCCAAAGGGCACCTAAATTCCTGATGAACTGCAAAATTAAAAAAATATACGTATATCAGCACGACAGCTCCCGCTCCCTCAGGAGGTATTTGCAAATTTACTTCGCATTCTTCTCCGTTTAGACCCGCACCCTCCCACGTAACATAAACGGCACGATACAGTTCTTTATAGTATTTATTTGGTAATTTGGCCGCCATATAACTTCTCGCAATATGGATGACTTTATGGCCGCCCGATCTCAGATGGCCTTATCTCTCGGATTTCATATCATCTTCTCCTGTATCGGCATGGTTATGCCCTTCTTCATGGCAGTTTCGCATTATTACTGGCTGCGAACCAACGATGAGATCTACAAAAATCTAACAAAAGCCTGGAGCAAAGGCGTAGCAATATTCTTCGCTACAGGAGCCGTTTCAGGTACCGTGCTATCTTTTGAACTGGGCCTCCTCTGGCCGGAGTTCATGAAGCATGCAGGACCGATCTTCGGAATGCCCTTTTCTCTTGAAGGTACCGCCTTCTTTATTGAAGCAATCGCCCTCGGATTCTTCCTGTATGGATGGAACCGCTTTAATCCCTGGTTCCACTGGTTTACCGGTGTGGTTGTGGGGGTAAGCGGACTCGCCTCGGGAATCCTGGTAGTGGCTGCCAATGCCTGGATGAACAGTCCCGCAGGCTTCGACTTCGTCGACGGAAAATACATCAACATCGATCCGATAGCTGCTATGTTTAACGATGCCTGGTTTTCGCAGGCCCTCCATATGTGTATAGCAGCCTTCGTAGCCACCGGCTTCGCTGTTGCCGGGGTGCATGCACTGATGATCCTTAAAGGGAAAAATATCCGTTTTCACAGCAAAGCTTTCAAGATTGCGGCGATCTTCGCTACTATAGCAGCTGTGCTGCAGCCCCTGAGCGGCGATATTTCCGCAAAGGATGTTGCCAAACGGCAGCCGGCTAAACTGGCAGGCATGGAAGCGCACTTCCACACGGAGGAATCGGCACCCCTTATTCTGGGCGGGATCGTTGATGAAGACAAGAAAGAAGTGAAGTATGCCATTAAACTACCCGGTATGCTTAGCTTCCTGGCGCATGGTGATTTCAAGACCCCTGTAACGGGACTCGATCAGATCCCGGAGGATGAGCAGCCTCCTGTAGCCGTTACCCATTACGCGTTCCAGATCATGGTGGGCCTGGGCATGATCATGCTTCTGATATCCATCCTGTATTTTATCGGATTGTGGAAAAAGCCTGAATGGCTGAACAGCAGATGGCTGCTGAAGCTCTTTGTCGCCGCTACTCCGATGGGTTTCATTGCCGTGGAGGCCGGATGGACCGTTACGGAAGTGGGCCGTCAGCCCTGGATCATCCATGGCGTGATGAAAACGGCAGATGCCGTGACTCCAATGCCGGGAATCATTTACTCGTTTTATCTGTATTCGGCTGTTTATATTTCTCTGGCTGTTATCGTCGCGTTCATGCTGTACCGCCAGATCAAAATGGTTGATAAACTCTATGATATTTAGACTATGATATTCGTTGTAATCGCCTTTTTATGGGCTGCAATCCTGTTATATCTCCTGTTGGGAGGAGCCGACTACGGTGCCGGCATTATCGAACTATTTACGTCTAAAGCCAACAAAGCGCGCACGCGGAAGACTCTTTACCGGGCGATCGGCCCTGTTTGGGAAGCTAACCACATGTGGCTCATTATTACTATTGTGATCCTTTTTGTTGGCTTTCCAGACATTTATGCCACCATGTCGGTCAACCTGCATATTCCCCTTACTATCATGTTGCTGGGAATCATCGCCCGTGGAACGGCCTTCACCTTCAGACATTACGATGCTGTGGTCGATGATATGCAGCATCTGTACAACCGCATATTCGCCTGGTCCAGCTTCATTACCCCGCTCTTTCTGGGCATCATTGCCGGAAGTGCCGTGTCGGGCAGGATTGATCCCGATGCGAAAGATTTCCTCTCTGCATATATCTATAGCTGGCTCGACTGGTTCTCGATATCCGTGGGACTCTTTACCGTTGCTATCTGCGGATTCCTGGCGGCCATTTATCTGATCGGAGAAACCGATAGCCGCGAAGAGAAGAAAATGTTTGTCAGCAAGGCGGTTCGTCTGAACATTGCTGCCGTGATCTGCGGGGCGCTGGTTTTTCTGGCAGCGGCCTATGAAGAAATTCCGCTGCTCAGCTGGGTTTTCGGCAACCTGTATGGAACTCTCGCCATCTTTGCCGCTACGCTGTCGCTGGGACTGCTCTGGTTCCTGCTCTATAAGGGTGAAAGCAAGGGTATCCGGATATTAGCCGGTTTCCAGGTCACCATGATTCTGTTTACCACCACTTATCGACACTTTCCTAACATTGTTATCCTGAAGAATGGTGGCTACTTATCGCTGCTTGAACATGCAGGGCATCAAAAGACCATCGAAACCCTCGGATGGGCACTGCTCATTGGCAGTATCTTCATTTTACCTGCTTTGTTTTACCTGATCTATAGCTTTCAAAAGAGGAAAGCCAACGTGCATTAACATACGGCTTCTGTATACACTTTCCCTACAAATTCTTAGGCCCTTGTTTATGACTTCTTAACTCTGAATGGAGATTCTGTGCATGGTGAGTCCATATTGAGTCCGACATTTTATGCATGAAGTCGGACTCAATATGGACTTGACACGGACTCACAACGGAATCAATCATTCGAGGGTCAGGCTGAAGTATAGCAAAAGACTTAAATTGGGCAGCAGGATACAAGGGTTTATGTGTATCGCGGCTCCGTGGACTAGCTGCCTGAGAACCCCATTCCAGCCGTATAGATTGTCTCACGTTCCCGTTATTAACAGGTCTTATAGACTCTGTGGAAAATTATGTGGAAAACCGTGGGCTGAATTGGATGATGGTTAATATATGCACAAAACACCCAAAGCGTAGGATGGACTAGCTGGGTCTGCTCCCGGCGGATTCGCCAGGATTGTTAATCAGGAAAACCATATATAAGGGTATTACTCACCGCATAATCATCTATCCTGCGTAAGAAAAGCCTCAGGGTAGCTAATCGGGCTTTTCCACAAGTTACCAACATGTTTAATGTTAATAAAAGTCCGCTTGGAGAAAACCTCACTTGTTTTAGGTCCCGATTTGCCTCTTATACACCACTAATGGTACTTCTTAACAGGAATAATGTGGATAAGTACAGAAAGTGTGAGTACTGCAGCGACTATCTAAGGGCAATCTTAGGGAAATAACAGTCGGAATGCTCTGCTGCTTCGCTTTCGATTATGCGCGACGAAGGGGATAGTCTTATTCCTTTGGATCGGAGAGGGCGACCAGTACAGCACCTGCAACCATTATTGCTGCTCCGGTGACGAGCTGCCAGGTAATCTTCTCCTTGAGGAAGATCACCGAGAGAATGATGGCAAAAACGAGGGAGAGCCGTTCCATGGTGACTACGTAGGAAGCGGGGCCCATCGTGAGCGCCTTAAAGGAGAACAGGGAGGAGAGCGTAGTGGCAACCCCCGCGGCGATGAGCAGCATCCATGTCTTATTGTCGATCTCCTTCAGATCGCCCAGGTTTCCCTGAAAGAATACGACTCCCCAGCTGATCACCAGGATGAAGACAGACTGAATGGCGAATGCTACACTGGAATCTACGTTCTTCAGTCCGGCTTTTGTTAACACGATGACAAGGGCCGCAGCGATGGCGGCCGAGAGAGCCCAGAGTATCCACATAAATGATGATGTCAGTTCCGTTCATGGAACGTGGAGAGGACCGAAATGTTTAATTGCGTGCCCTGTTGTTTTTAGTCGATTTTTTCATTTAGAATAGAATGTAGGGATTGGCTGAGAATGCGGACTGTATGCTCCTGTTCTTCTTTGTTCATATGTCCGAAGCCGAGGCGTGTGGCTGTCAGGTTTCGCGTTTGGTAGAGGACAGTCTTGGGCAGGAAGAGTCCGTTTTTTGCACACTCCTTCTGTAGCCGGATCAGGTTAAAGGTGTCGAGCCATTCTACCCAGATGGCCAGGCCTCGTGGGGGGATCTGGAACCGGATTCGTCCCTGCAGTTTTTCGTTCAGTAAAGAAGCAAAATGATCTCTGCGTTCCTTATAGATCTTTTTGTTCTTTTTGGCGAGGCGGTGTACTTCACCCTCCTGGATCCAGTCGGTCAGTACCTGTTCCTTCATGATGTCTGTTCCGGGTTCCAGTATACGCTGATGTTTCTCGAGTTCCTGTATAAAGTCGGCCGGCGCAGTAATGAAGCCATAGCCAAAGCCTGCAGGCAGCGAGCGGGCGAAGGAGCCCAGGTAGACGACCTTGTTGCAGTTATCGAACGCAGCCAGGGGAAGCACGGGATTGTTGTCATAGTGAAAATCGAAATCATAGTCATCTTCCACGATAACAAACCCATACAGGTTGGCCAGTTCCAGTACCTCAATTCTCCGCTTGGCACTGAGGACGGCCGTGGTGGGATAGTGATAATTGGATGTCAGATACAGCACTCTGATCTTTTTCTCTTCGCAGATCTGTCGCAGGCGGCGGGTATCGATTCCGTCTTCATCAGTTGGTATGCTGATGATATGTGCGCCGCTATCCGACAGGGTCATATTAGACAGGTAGTAGCCGGGTGATGCGACCACAACCTGGTCGCCGGGGGATATCAGCAGTTTGATAGCCAGATAGAGGCAGGTCTCGTGACTGCTGGCCGTGAGGAGATTGGCTGTGGAGATCCGGATTCCGCGGGTAAGGTTTAAAAAGTTGGCAAAGTGCATGCTGAAGTCCTCATGAAACTGAGTCTGCATCTGCTGCAGCGTGCTGACGTTTTTGTGTCTCTTCAACCTGGAGACGTAGAGCCTGGCCAGCACATCGGTATGTACCAGTCGCGGGTCGGGCAGGCCGTCGTTAAACTGATAGGGCAGACTGCTGATTTCAGTGGGGCTTTCCAATACGGATGATCTCTCGAAGAAGAAGCCGGTTTGGACATCTGCTGGAGGGGGTGTTGTGCCCGATTTCAAGCGGCTTTTCCGGGGCTGCTTCTGATCCGAAAGGATGAAGGTTCCTTTATTGGGAAGTGTCTCGATAAAGCCCTGTGACTCAAGATCCTGAAATGCCTTAATGAGCGTATTACGATTAACCTGCAACAGTTTACACAGGATGCGACTGCCGGGGAGCTTGGTACCTTCAGGAAGAAAACCAGTCTGGATAGCTTTGATGAATTCAAAGACGATTTGCAGATAGATCGGGTTACTGTCGTCGGGATTAAGCTGGATATAGCTTTGGATAGGTATTTGAACCGGACTACTCATTTTCTCTGAACTGGACTACTTGAATGGTACGGCAAGGTACTACTTTTGGCGAAAATCAGCGGAAATGAAGAAACTTTGCATAGCTGCAGTGCTACTTATAGGAGCAGATCGTTTGTCTGCTCAGAACATGCAGGATTCGGTCTTTGCGATTGATGAGGTCATCATCCACGAGAACCGGTTCAGTACGCCCGTATCGAAGCAAAACAGAAATGTGTATGTCATCGATCAGGCAACGATAGCGAAGTTGCCGGCGAGGTCGCTCCAGGAGATATTACAATATGCCAATGGTGTGGATCTGCGCCAGCGGGGACCGTTTGGCAGTCAGGCCGACATCAGCATTGACGGCGGAAGCTTTGAGCAAACCGTAGTTTTGGTAAATGGAACGAAGGTGATCGATATGCAGACCGCCCATAATATGTTCAATCTACCCATTCCTGTAGAGGCGATAGAACGAATTGAGGTAATCCGCGGACCTGCAGCCCGGATTTACGGTGTGAACAGCCTGACGGGAGCGATTAATATCATCACTAAAAAGGCAAGCCGTTCGGGCATACTGGTCGACTCTTATGTCGGCTCGAACTTCGAGAAAGACAGGGAGGGTACGGAAAATACCTTTTACGGTCGCGGCATTCAGCTCGGTGGTGTGCTGAGTAAGGAAAAGCACCAGCATTCGCTGTTCGGCTCTCATGATAAGAGCAACGGCTACCGCTATAATACGGGTTTCGAAAACAATAAATTGCTTTATCTGGGCAACTATCAGATAGGCAGTACGAACGAGATCTCCAGCTTATTGGGATATATAAACAACGGTTTCGGCGCAAATGGCTTTTATGCCTCGCCGGGAGACCGGAACTCTTCGGAGGCTGTGCAGACCACGCTGGCAGCGATCCAGTCGAAACATCAGCTTTCTGAACGCTGGACATTGATGCCACGCCTGAGTTATCGCTACAATGAGGATGATTACCGATATTTCGGATTTTCGAATCCAACAGCAGGAAGAAGCCTTCACTACACGCACTCTGCAGCAGCAGAATTGAATACTGCATACAAGATGCGGAAAGGAGAACTTGGTTTTGGCGCGGAAGCGCGGACAGAGCAGATTAATTCGTCCAATATTGGAGAGCACCGCCGGGAAAATTTCGGGCTGTTTGCACAATACAGGACTTACTTGACGGAAAAGCTGAACGTGAATGTGGGTACCTATCTCAACTATAATTCTGTTTATAAGTGGCAGATGTACCCCGGGCTGGATGCGAGTTACGAAATCACGCCGGCAGTTAAGCTGACGGGAAGTATTGGAACGAGTCAGCGGATTCCATCCTTTACTGATCTGTTTCTGGATCAGCGGCCCGGTAATATCGGAAATCCCGGACTGGAACCGGAGCGGGCATTGCAGGGTGAGATCGGGTTTAAGGTAGTACAGGGGAAGTTTAGTCTGAACTCCTATTATTTTCAGCGGAAGATCAGCGACTTCATCGACTGGACACGGATGCTCAGCACGGAACCCTGGCAAAGTAACAACCTGGGGGAGCTGGCCACAAAAGGGATCAATCTCCGCTCGGCTTATCAGACAAGCTTCTCCAATGACCTGAGGCTGTCTGTTCATCTGGGGTATTCGTACCTGCATTCAGACTTCAGAAATGACGATCAGGAACTCGCGTCGAAATATCTGTTATCTTCTTTAAAACATCAGATAACCAACACGGTCGACTGGCAGTACAGAGGCTTTTCTATGTTGTTTGCAAGCCGGTTCAATGAAAGGATGTCGGGCCCATCTTATTGGATCAATGATGTAAGATTGAGTCAGAAGGTTCTGAAAGCCTCTGTCTACCTTGATGCGCAGAATATCTTCAAGACCACCTATTATGAGATTGGTGCGATTCCGCTGCCTTCGAGGTGGTTTAGCCTGGGGATCAAGTTTGCAAGTTTCTGATATACGTTGCGGGCGCTTTAGACCGTCTGGGATGTGTAAGAGATTGTATTGTGCATAAAAAAGCCTTGTTGTGCAAACAACAAGGCTTTTTTATGGTCAGAAGCGGCGATTACTCTCCACGTTTGGAAGGATCCGATCCAGCTTTCCTGGTCATATCTTTAACTGTCTTCTCTTTGAACTCGCTCAATGCGTCAGCTAATGCCTGCATTTCAGGATCCAGACCTGGAGCAAATTCTTCAGGGCGTTCCGGTGCAATCGGGTTCGGATAAGACTCTCTTGGTTCCTTTAATGTCACCAGTTCGGTTCCGTCATCGATAGGGGATTTACCGCTGAATATTTTTTCCATCTGTGAGCTATCCAGGCGGAAATGATACTGTTCGCGGTGGATACCCGCATCCATCAGTTTCTTTACTTCCGGGAATTTGGAAGCATCGAACTTCGGTACAGGGAGTGCTTTATTCCAGTCTACACCAAGCGTCTCGAGGGCTTTGGCAAAGGCCATCTGGTGAGCTTCATCACGCGCAATCAGGAAGGAGATGGTTGCTCTCAATGTTTTGTTTTCAGACATCTGGTAGATACGGCATTTTTGAAGTCTGCCGGTTGCTTCCAGTACCAGGTTGTCCATCAAGTCGAGCACCAGGTTTCCGTGATTATGCACATATGAACCGCTCCATGGGTTTCCTGCCGCATCGACGGGCAGTGCTCCCTGGGCACCCATGATAAAGTGATGTGGGTTTTGAGCTTCCTTACCCACTTCCATAGTGGCTTTTCCACCTTTACCCGGTGTATCGAATTTCTTTCCGTGGTATTCAGGAGCACCATCCAGTAGTCTTGAAATAGTCTTTGTGATAAGTTCCACGTGGCTGATTTCTTCAAGACCGATTCCCTGAATCAAGTCGAGGTAAGGAATGCCGTCGCCGCGGAAGTTGAAACTTTGAAAGAGAAACTGCATCATGGTGCGCATTTCTCCAAATTGTCCGCCCAGACCCTCTTGTAATGCGTTTGCTGCTGACGGATCTGGTTGATCATCCACTATGGGATTGATCAAGTTTTGAACGTGGTAGAACATAGTTTTTCAAATTTTAGATGTAATCAATAAGCAAATTCGGGAGGGGTTTTGTTTGGACTGTCCGCTGAATTTAAGGGGAAGACTTTGTGACGAATACGGCGACCTGCGATTGCAACCCACTGAAGCGGTTTTCTTTCTCTCATGCAATGCCGAAAAATTTATGGTCTTGCATTTTTATTTTCATGTCGCCAGGGTTTTGCTCCCCCATATAGCGTTTAAATTCTTTTTTAAAATATTTAAAAAGTATGCTCGAAATTTATAATATTTACTAACTATAAACTAATCACATTATGATAGACAGTCTGAACGGCGTCAATGCGCTCACCCTGGTTTTTGTTGCTTTACTGATTTTTGCAATCGCTTACAGATTCTACGGGATCTTTATGGCCAACAAGCTATTGAGATTAAATGCGCAGAATGTGACGCCAGCAATTGAGTTTGCCGACGGCAAGGACTATGTAGCTACGAACAGGAACGTGCTGTTCGGTCACCATTTTGCAGCTATCGCTGCTGCGGGACCTCTGGTAGGTCCGGTATTGGCAGCGCAGTTCGGCTATTTGCCTGGGGCGCTTTGGATATTGATCGGCTGTGTTCTAGCCGGGGGAGTTCATGATATGGTGGTGCTTTTTGCATCAGTAAGACATAAAGGAGAAAGCTTAGCGACGATAGCCGGGAAAGAGATAGGCAAGGGAACCGGATTGATCGCGGGAATCGCGATCCTGTTTATTCTGATACTTACACTGGCGGGACTGTCGCTTGCCTGTATCAGTGCCATGCACGAAGCATCCTGGTCGTTGTTTACTGTTATTGCAACGATGCCGATTGCGATCATTATGGGTCTGATTATGCGTTACCGGAAGAACAGCGTGACCTTAGCGAGCATCATCGGAGGCGTTTTGCTGATTGCCGGGATCGTAGGGGGGCACGAGCTCATGCAGATCAAGGAAATCAGCAACCTGTTTCACTGGCGGATAGAAACCATCTCTATAGCCATCACGGTATATGGATTTCTGGCTTCCGTTCTACCCGTTTGGTTACTTCTGGTTCCACGTGATTATTTGTCGACTTACCTGAAGATCGGAACGATCCTGATGCTGACGATCGGTGTTATCTTTATTCATCCTACATTAGAAATGCCCGCGCTCACCCAGTTTATTCACGGTGGCGGTCCTGTGATCGGCGGTCCTGTTCTGCCCTTTATATTCATTGTTATTGCCTGCGGTGCTATATCCGGTTTTCATGCGATAATAGCCACCGGAACTACACCTAAGATGCTAACCAATGAAAGAGAAATCCTTTTTGTAGGATACGGTGCGATGCTTGTGGAAGGTTTTGTGGCGTTAATGGCTTTGATTGCAGCCTGTACCTTAATGCCCGGCGACTATTTCGCTATTAATACCCCAAAGGATATGTATGACGCCTTCCTGGCACAGAATCCAGGTTTGGCCGCAGTAGATTTGAATCATTTCAGTGAAAAGATCGGGGTGGATCTTCATGGTCGGACCGGGGGAGCGGTTTCCCTGGCTGTGGGCATGGCGCATATCTTCAATAAGATTCCGTTCATGGACGACGTGATGGCTTACTGGTATAATTTCGCGATCATGTTTGAAGCGGTGTTTATCCTGACAGCGATTGATGCCGGAACGCGTGTGGGTCGCTTCTTCCTGCAGGAAATGCTGGGCAGCGTGATGCCGAAGTTCAACGATAAGAACTGGATGCCGGGCATCATCATCAGCAGTTTGTTGTTCACTTTTTCCTGGGGATATCTCGTATACACAGGTAACGTGAGTAGCATCTGGCCTTTGTTTGGTATAAGCAATCAGCTGCTGGCGGCTTGCGGACTGATTGTCTGTACCACCATGCTCATCCGAATGAACCGCAAGAAGTATGCGCTTTGTGCAGCTATACCAGGTGTGTTTATGGCTTTGATTACCTTCTGGGCAGGTTATGAACAAGTTGTTAACATCTATATCCCTAAAGAACAGTACTTGCTGGCCTTCCTCGCCATGGTTGCCATGGTGCTGATGTTTATTGTGTTTATCAACACATTCAGAAGATGGTATCAGCTGTCGCAGATCAAGGAGGAGAAAATCGACTACTACGGTGACAAAGTAAAGGAGCTGGTAGAAAGGTAATACCTAAGCATCATTGATCTTTTTGATGTAAGTCACTAGGATGCCGGGAGGATTGCTATACCTTTGTCGCGCCGTTTTTCTTTTGAAGATGGCGGATTAAAGATATGTTTTACTTAGAACTGCTCGTGGTCCTGGCCGCGATATTCATTGGAGCACGCATCGGGGGCATTGGGCTGGGAGTGATGGGTGCTATCGGTCTGATTATTCTGACATTTGTTTTCCATCTGGAGCCGACTTCGCCTCCTATAGATGTCATGCTGATCATTCTTGCGGTCATCTCTGCCTCTGCAGCATTACAGGCCTCGCAGGGACTCACCTATATGGTGTGCCTTGCAGAAAAATTGTTAAGGCGCCATCCTGAGCGGATCACCTTTGTTGCACCTATTGTATGTTACCTGTTTACTTTTGTTGCGGGTACCGGGCATATTGCTTATTCCATTTTACCTATCATCGCGGAGCTGTCGACAAAGACGGGAATCCGCCCTGAGCGGCCCTTAAGCATTTCCGTAATTGCTTCACAACAGGCTATTACCGCCAGTCCCATTACCGCGGCCACGGTAGCCCTTGCAGCCTTGCTCGCTCCTCAGGGGATCGAGATCATTGATATTCTGAAGATAAGCATTCCGGCTACACTGATCGGTGTAGTGGCCGGCGCGTTTGTAGTGAATAAGATCGGAAAGGAGCTGAAGCTGGACCCGGTTTTCAATGAAAAGCTGAAGGATCCGGAGTTTGTGAAAGCTTTAAGTGAAGAGTCTAAACCCATTGAATTGTCCAGTATTCCACGGTCGGCGAAGGTTTCAGTCCTGATCTTCCTTGCGGCGGTTCTGCTGATCATCCTGTTTGGTGCAGCACCGGGTTTACGCCCGGCATGGAGCGCAGCAGATGGTACCGTACGATCCATATCGATGGTCAGTGTTATCGAAATGCTGATGATGGGAGCAGCGGCGCTCATCATGGTGGTGTCGAAACTGAAAGTAGCGGCACTATCGTCAGGGAACATATTCAGAGCTGGAAATGAAGCGGTCATTGCTATTTTTGGCGTTGCCTGGATGGGGGATACTTTCATCAAGGGAAATTACGCCTTTATAGAAAGTGGCATTCAGGATATGGTGCTTGCCGCGCCCTGGACTTTTGCTACTGCCTTGTTCGTGATGTCAATCCTGCTGTTCAGTCAGGCGGCTACCGTCAGGGCCATGATGCCGCTCGGTATCGCGCTGGGGATTCCGGCAGGATTCCTTATTGCTATGTTTCCCTCCGTAAACGGCTACTTCTTTATACCAAACTATCCAACAATCATTGCGGCCATCGGCTTCGATAAGACCGGTACGACGCGGATCGGTAAATACGTGCTTAATCACAGCTTCATGCTACCGGGAATCGTGTCGACGGTACTGGCAGTCGTGGCGGGCTTCGTGCTCGTTATCCTGTTCGGCGTATAGTATATCCGGATCTACACAAACAATATTCAACCCAAACTCATATATACACAGATGAAAGCGAATTGCAGAATCGAACACGACTTCTTAGGTGAGAAAGAACTTGCCGATGACGTCTACTATGGCATCCAGACCTTGCGGGCCATTGAGAATTTTCATATTACCGGAATCCCTATATCAAAAGAACCCCTGTTAATACAAGCACTCGGATATGTGAAGAAGGCAGCTGCCCTGGCTAACCGGGACTGCGGAGTGCTTGAGCCTAAGCTGGCAGAAGCTATCAGTTATGCCAGCGATAAGCTGATCAATTTTGAATATGTGGATCAGTTTCCAAGTGACATGATCCAGGGAGGTGCAGGTACATCTGTGAACATGAACGCCAATGAAGTGATCGCCAATCTCGGATTAGAGTACCTCGGATATAAGAAGGGGCAATACGAATATCTGCACCCGAATAACCACGTCAACTTCTCACAGAGTACCAATGACGCGTATCCGACAGCGTTCAGAATCGCCTTGTATAACAAGATCAGTCGGTTTACGGCTGCGCTGGAAGTGCTGCGACTTTCTTTTCAGAAGAAGAGCAAGGAGTTTGAGCATGTGCTGAAGATGGGAAGGACGCAGTTGCAGGATGCGGTGCCGATGACCCTGGGTGCCGAGTTTCATGGTTTCGCCACCACGATGAAGGAAGATATCCTGCGGGTGAAAGAGGCGCAGAACCTAATCACTGAAATTAATATGGGCGCTACAGCCATTGGTACGGCGATCAACGCGCCGGAAGGCTATCCGGCAATCGTAACCGAACATCTGCGGGAGATTACAGGAATTCCTTTGTCGCTCTCTGAGGATCTGATCGAGGCGACATCCGATACGGGCGCTTACGTTCAGCTTTCCGGGACATTAAAGCGTTGTGCAGTGAAGATCTCGAAGATCTGCAACGACCTTCGCCTGCTCTCTTCAGGACCACGTGCCGGATTGAATGAGATCAATCTTCCTAAGCTGCAGCCAGGTTCTTCTATCATGCCGGGTAAGGTAAATCCGGTCATTCCGGAAGTGGTGAACCAGACCGCCTATTATGTGATCGGAGCAGATATGACCATTACGATGGCAGCCGAAGCGGGACAGCTACAGCTTAACGTGATGGAACCGGTGATTGCGTTCAGTTTGTTTACGATGCTGACCTATATGGAGAATGCCTGCTATACCCTGCAATCGAAGTGCGTAGACGGAATTACCGCCAATGTAGAAGTTTGCCGGGCAGGTGTAATGAACAGCATTGGTATTGTGACTTCTCTGAATCCTATTCTGGGATACGAAACCTGTGCCGCCATTGCGAAAGAAGCCCTTGCAGAAGGTACTTCGGTGCATGACCTGGTGGTGATCAAGTATAAGTACATCACCCAGGAAAAATGGGACGAGGTGTATTCATTTGAAAATATGATTCACCCGGTGTTTATCAATAACTAAAGAGAAAGGCTGCCCCTGAAGGCAGCCTTTCTTGTTTTATAGTCGATTATGCTTCTCTCTTCATCCTGAGTTCATGGAAAGTCTCCAGCTTGGTGAGCAGCCGGATCAGATCCATTTTCTCGGGGTAAGACAGCGGTTCAGTCACGTTGCGCGTTGCAGCACGGATGTTATCCATGCTTTCGTTCAGGAGCTCCGAGCCCTTTGGGGTAATGTGGATGATTTTGTTTCGTTTATCGCTCTCGTCCTCTCTCTGCTCTACAAGTCCGCTGCTGATTAGCCTGTTGATGATCTGTATTCCCGCGGACTTCTCATGGACGTTCAACCTGATCAAAGCAGTCTTGGTCATGCTCCCGAAAGAAGAAAGGGTGATGAGATAGATAAATTCATCGGGGGTAGAAAAAGAAGTATTCGCTATCGCGTTCTTAGCCTGCAGTTTTGCGTACCTGTATAAGTGAACCAGAGAAGTGTTAATCACACTATCTGCGGATCGACCTTTTGCTTTCCCTTCCCACTCCGGTTCAGGCATGGTATAGCTTCCGTTTTTTTGAAGATGTTCCTGTAGCCAATGTCCGAATAAGTGAACATCCTGGCCAGCATCGGAGGACTCTTTTTCGTACACTTTAACCAAAGTGACCAGCTCTGTAATCAAGTCATAATACATACGAGATCATTGTTTATACATCAAAAATACACTATTTAGTGTAAATATGTACTATATTCTGCGTTGTTG
Source organism: Arcticibacter sp. (assembly GCF_053551015.1). Taxonomy (NCBI): domain Bacteria; kingdom Pseudomonadati; phylum Bacteroidota; class Sphingobacteriia; order Sphingobacteriales; family Sphingobacteriaceae; genus Arcticibacter; species Arcticibacter sp. The sequence goes on from NZ_JBMQOB010000009.1 coordinate 286,734, forward strand.
TTGCGGTATTTAGTGTAATAATATACCAAAGGCGTGGATTTTGTTGTTCATGTAAGTACAAAAAAATACTAACATTATGAGAAGCTTAAATTTCAACTTATTTAAAAAATCAACTCTGATTCTGGCGGCAGCTTCAACTTTACTGTTCAGCGCATGCAGTAAAGATGATGATGACGAGATGATGGGGAGCCAGACCATTACACAGGTGGTCATGAATAATAATGATTTTTCCCTGTTAGAAACCGCCCTTGTACAGGCAGGATTAACCGGTGTTTTGGAAGGTAACGGACCGTTCACCGTATTTGCACCAAATAACGCAGCGTTTGCGGCAGCGGGGCTGGATACAGAAGCAAAGATTAAGGCTGTGCCGGTAGAAACACTGAAGAAGATTTTGCTTTACCACGTTGTTGGTCAGCGCGTACCAGCTTCTGCAATTGCTAATGCTAGCAACAGTCCCGTTAAAACAGCAGCAGATATGGATATTTTCGTGACCAAGAATTCGTCAGGCGTGTTTGTAAACGGTGCTGCAGTGACCCAGGCGGATGTTATGGCAAGCAATGGAGTGATCCACGTCATCAATACGGTTTTGATGCCTGCGACAGGTAATATTGTAGCAGTTGCTCAGGCGAACCCTAACTTCAGCTTTTTAGTTGCTGCAGTTTTAAGAGCAAGTCAGGGAAGCACCAATGTGGCTCAGGTATTATCAGGTACAGGTCCGCTGACCGTATTTGCTCCAACTAACCAGGCCTTCATGAATGCAGGCTTCGCCAGCGTTGCAGCGATTCAGGCAGCAGACCCTGCAGTATTAACCAGCATCCTGACTTACCACGTTATCGGAGCACGCGTATTCTCCAGCGATCTTGTTGAAGGATCTAAGCCTGCTACTGTGAACGGAGCTACTGTAGGTATCACACTTGCAGGTGGAGCGAAAGTTAATGGAAATAAGAATTCAACAGCTTCTGTTATCTCCCCGGCGAACATGGTAACTACCAATGGGGTGATTCATGTGATTGACCAGGTATTAATGCCTTAGTTTACAGTTTGATTAAGTAGTAGTAGAGTAACTGTTCTGCCGCAAGGCGGGGCAGTTATTTTTGTTTTAAGATAGCAGAGTTTCGCGTTTTGCTTATCAAATAGAGATGTAATTATGGGTGCCCTACGTATATGAGAGCATCATGAAAGAAGAAGAGGTAGCGGGCTGTATGAAGACAGAGGAAGTGCTTAGAAACAACAAAAGCCGCTTTTTAGCGGCTTTTAGTAGCGGGGAGCAGGATCGAACTGCCGACCTCAGGGTTATGAATCCTGCGCTCTAACCATCTGAGCTACCCCGCCGTTTTCCTCTTTCTGATAAGCTATGGTTTTGCTTATCGCCTGTGGCATTGCTGCCCTCCGAAATTGGAGTTGCAAATATAGTTTAAAATACTTTTCTTTAGAAAATAAATCTAAAAATTGCTTGCAATTATTTGTCTGAATCGAGAAAATGTCTGAAAAAAAGAAGTTTACGTTAGAGTACGAAGTTCATTCCTCTCCAAAAATCCTGTTTTCTTTCCTAAATGAGCCCAATGGATTGGCTCAATGGTTCGCAGATGAAGTCAAATATAAGGAGCAAGTATACTCGTTTCAGTGGGATGGTGAGGAGCACAGAGCGAAGCTGACCAGCGTAAAGGAAAATAAGCTGGTGCGCTTTAAATGGCTCGATGATGAACCGCAGTGCTATTTCGAGATGGAAATTTTGCAGGATGAACTAACCAATGACGTTGCTCTCGCTATTACTGACTTTGCGCCTGATGAAGCCCTGGAGGAACGCAGGCTGATCTGGGACAACCAGATCCAGTATTTGATCAGTGTATTAGGTGCATAAGCAAACTAATCACTAATTTTGCATAGTGAAGAAAGTCTATCTGCTGATAATTAAGGCGTTTATCAAGCCCTTTATTGTTACCTTTTTCATTGTGATGTTTGTGTTGCTGATGTTATTTCTATTTAAATACATTGACGACCTCATTGGGAAAGGTTTTGAGTGGCATGTTATTGTACGTCTGCTATGGTATGCTTCTGCTACCAACGTGGCTATGGCCCTGCCTCTCGCCATGCTTCTTTCTTCGATCATGACTTTCGGAAACCTGGGTGAGAGCTATGAGCTGGTGGCGATCAAATCTATCGGCGTATCGCTTCAGAAAGCTATGCGGCCGCTCTTTGTATTGGTTACCGCTCTCAGTATATCGGCTTTTCTTTTCTCGGATTATATGCTTCCCGTGGCTAACTTAAAGATGGGATCCCTGCTATATGATGTAAGAAACCAGAAGGCCTCTTTCCTGATTGAGGAGGGAATCTTCAATAATACGATTGAAGGTTATGCCATCCGTGTTCAGGAGAAGGGGAAGGACGGACGTACGCTGAAGAACATCATGATCTATGACCAGACCGGGCCAAACGGTAATCCATCCACCACTATCGCCAAGGAGGGTGTTATGTATAAGACGAATAAGGACCGTACGCTGGTGCTGGAGCTGAAGGATGGAGTTCGTTATGAGGAGACGTCCGGCGACAAAGGTTACAATCCGAGACAGCGCTTTACGCGTTACCGCTTTAAGGCTACGGAGCAGAAATTTCCGTTGGACGATTTTCAGATGAAGCGTACCGACGAGAACCTGTTCAAGTCTAATTATGCGATGCTGAACCTTCGGCAACTAAAGATATACCGGGATTCTACGGAGATGCAGGTAGATAGCGTATCAAAAGCGGTTATGCCCTTTATTGCGCCTTCCTTCCGCCTGTTCAGCTATGTTCAGCCACCGACAAAGTCTATCACATCGGTTCCGGAGTATAAAGAGCATATTTCTGAGCTTTTTGCTGATACTGAGAAGTCCTCAGCTATAAATGGTGCTTTAAATGAAGCCAGGTCTGTCACGGAGAACCTGACCGGCAGGTCGGAGGAGTATCTGGCGATTCAGAAGACCATCCGCCGCTACATTATCGAATATAACCGCAAGTTTACGCTGTCTGTTTCCTGTTTGCTACTATTCTCTATAGGGGCTCCTCTTGGTGCTATTATCCGTAAAGGCGGTTTGGGATTGCCTGTGGTGATGTCGATCATCTTCTTCCTGATCTATCATATCATTTCGACGATCGGTGAGAAATCTGCTAGAGAAGGAACAATGAGTCCGCTAATGGGAATGTGGATTGCCATTGTGGTATTAACGCCTCTTGGTATTTTTTTGACTTACAAGTCAACCAGTGATTCGGCCTTGTTTGATGTAGAGTCTTATAAACAGGCTTTCCTTAAATTATTCAGGCGTTTTAAAAAGAAGAAAGCTTAGGTTGCAGACCTGCCCCCACAATCTTACATGTCTATTATAGTATTCTTGGCTGATTAGCGTAATTTTGTATTCAAATGGATATTAAACTGAATACAATTGAAGAAGCCATTGACGAGCTAAAGGCCGGCAAGGTGATCATTGTAGTTGACGATGAAGACAGGGAAAATGAGGGCGATTTTGTTACTACAGCCCGGAATATAACTCCTGAAATAATAAATTTCATGGCTTCGCAGGGAAGGGGACTTATCTGTGCTCCGCTTACGGAAAGCCGTTGTGACGAACTGGAACTGAACCTGATGGTGGGAACCAATACGGCACTTCATGAAACGAATTTTACCGTTTCTGTTGACCTGATCGGTAACGGTTGTACAACCGGTATTTCTGCTTCAGACCGTTCTAAAACTATTCAGGCTTTGATTGATCCGGCTACCCGGCCGGAGGATCTTGGTCGCCCGGGACACGTGTTTCCGTTACGAGCCAAAGACGGTGGAGTGCTTCGCCGGGCCGGTCATACAGAAGCAGTGGTCGACCTGGCCAGTATTGCAGGTATGGAGCCTGCAGGAGTGTTGGTGGAGATTATGAAGGAAGACGGCGAAATGGCGCGTCTGCCTGACTTGATGCTCATCGCAGAGAAGTTTAACCTGAAGATCGTCTCTATCAAGGATCTTATCAACTATCGTTTGCAGACGGAATCGCTTATCGCGAAAGAGGTCTCAGTGACCTTGCCTACTCAGTGGGGAAATTTCCAGATGGTAGCCTATACGCAGACAGATACGCAGGAACATCATCTCGCCCTTGTAAAAGGGGAGTGGAAAGAAGATGAACCGGTACTGGTGCGGGTGCACAGTTCTTGTGTTACGGGTGATATCTTCGGATCGTGCCGTTGTGATTGCGGTCCTCAGTTGCATAAAGCAATGGAGATGATTGAGGCAGAAGGTAAGGGTGCGATTATTTATATGAACCAGGAAGGCCGCGGAATTGGTCTGATCAATAAGCTACACGCCTATAATCTGCAGGAGAATGGCTTTGACACTGTTGATGCCAACCTGCAGCTGGGGTTCAAAATGGACCAGCGGGATTATGGTGTAGGTGCACAGATCCTGAGGAGTCTCGGCATTACCAAAATGCGGTTACTGTCTAACAATCCGAGTAAACGTGCTGGACTTATCGGATACGGAATTGAGATCGTGGAGAACATTCCCATTGAGATACCATCCAATAAGCACAATGAACAATATTTAAAAACCAAGCGCGACAGAATGGGTCATTCTATTCTGAACAATCCGCTTTAGCTAATATCTGGATTTCCGCTGCGACTCGCTGTTGCCTGGTAAGATGGCTGCAGATGGGCCAGTGGCTCTCTGGGGATTTGGTGAAGGGGTGGGATTAGGCAATGACCTTCTTTCATCCCTTCTTCGTTTACCGACCAATGCTCTCAGAAATTCTCTGAGGTTTTCAAAATCCTGACGGTAAACCAATCCCAGTGCACTGATGTATTCCTGATCGGGATTGAGGAAGTTCCGGTTATTTAGCCGGTTAGAGGCCCTTACGTTCAGAGATCCATCTTTTCTGAGCAAATAGAGAAGCTCAACGTCGCGTGCTACCGAGTTCCCGATTATATTCAAGTCATTTAGTTCGGTTCTTCTGTCTGTTACTCCTCCGGTAATCACCAGACGGTCTTCCAACAAGCGAAGCGAGGCACTGGCTTCATTCAAAGACCTGATATTCAGATCGACGAAATTCAGGTTCAGTGATTGCGCAAGAATGTTGTTCAGCTGGTTGAAGAACAGCTCTGTTCCGGCACTGAAGATAGTCGAGTTGACAGCCTGCACGTTCACGGATCCTGTGTTAGGGGAGAACGACCTTCTGACGATCAGACTCAAAGCCTGGGTATTCTTATTGTTGACATCGTTGAAATAGCTTTGTAACTCGTCTTTTACCTTGGTGTCAGTTGGGAAATTGATGTCGAATGATATGTCAGGTTGGGTGAGATTGCCGTTGAGGTTCATGATGGCTTCTGCCAGTACGCGGCCTTCTTCTGCTGCTCTTCCTGCTGCCAGATAAAGTGGACGTACGTCGGTACGTACGCTGTATGCGGCCTTCAGGTTGATCAGGGCATCGGCAGGATCACCCGTCCAGCGGATCGATCCTCCCTGGCTAAGGTCGAAGATCTTGTTGATGAAATCCTGTGCGGTAAACTGAAACTTACCGCTGGAAATCAGGTAATCGCCATACATTTCGAAGTCGCCCTGACTCGTGATCTTCAGGTTTAAAGTGGCGTTACCACGTCCGTTCAGCTTGCCCAAATTCGTGATGATGTTTACTTCGCTGTTCTCGTCTACAACAAGATCGAAGTTCATGGCGATACCTCTGAACATGGATGGGGTCAGCGGAGTGAAGGAGGAATCTTTTGCTACAAATGTGATATAGTCGTTGTTACTGATGGTTTCAGAGCCGTTTAAAGGAATGTTGAACACGGTGCCTTCTTCGGTCTTGGCATTGATGTCAATACTCATGTTATTGGTTGGTCCTTTGAAGCGGAAGGTTCCGGTTGCGAAGGCGGTACCATAATAAAGAGGGTTGTCTTTAGCGGTGGTATTCAGGGCCATAAACTTGTTCGCCCTGATGGAGATATCAAGAAGGGGATTCCTCAGATCTGTGAGGTTAACGGTTCCTGTTGCCGTGGCCACATTGTTATTCACATCCCTCAGCTCGAGTTCGTCCAAATTGATGACGCTGTTTTCGATTGATACCTCGTCAGTGACGCGATAAGGGGTTCTGAGGTAGTTCACCGTCATGTGAGCATCTTTTAATCCCAGCGTTCCATTAATTTTTGGATCCAGAATGTTCCCGCTTACGTTCACTTTAGCGGATACCTTTCCCTGTACATTGGAGACAAGGCTCTTGATCGCGGGGGTAAAGATGACAAGCTCATTGTCTTCCATGGTCAGATCAAGATCCAGGGTATTGACTTCTGCATTGGCATTATAGGTCCCGACCACGTTCATGGTTTCTTTGCCGTCTTTTAGGACATCAAGATTAACGTTGACGAGCTTGGTGACGTTATCCAGATCTGCCACCAGGTTCAGGTCGCCGACACGTGTGTTGTTCATTACCAGGGTGTCGATCTTCAGCTGAGCTTCTATCTTAGGCTTCTTCAGGACTGAGTTAAGGGATACGTTCCCGTTGAGCTGTCCCCCGAGGATTACTCCTGCTGCACGCGTCAGTGCATTGAAGGTTACGAGGGTGAAATTTTTAAAGTCTACGTTCAGCTTGTCTTCCGGCTGGTCGGATACAATCCCGTCGATAGTGAGTAACTGCTCATTTCGTAGTAGTTCGAAGCCCTGGATAAATATCTTTTTATCGTCAAAACGGAATTTAACCTGCTCAGGCACACGCCAGACTTCCCTGTTGATGATGAAATCAGAGGGCAGGATGCTCAACTTGGCCAGTGTATCTGTACCAAACTCAATTAATCCGTTTAAATCGAGCTGGTTGGTTGCATCCTTATCAGACAGCTTGACGTTGAGCGACAGACTGTCGTTATACAAGATGTTTGCCAGGTTTATGTTCTTGATATACAGACTGTCGGTGATGTCGATCCTGTCGGCAGTCATGAAAAGGTTGAGGGCCTTTTTGGCTGCGGACTCATCTATAATAAAGTTATTGACGCGGATTTTCTTGTATTCGATTAGTTCGCTGGAGCCGTTAAGGGCGGCGATACTATCCATGCTGTTGAAGCGTCCGTAGAAGACAGCGCCTTTGGGAATCCGGAGATCAGGCAGCATCAACATGGCCACCGGGGCAAAATCCTTTATGTTGAGATAAAAGTTGAAGTTCTGTTCTCCTACTTTCTGGATGTCGGTTTTCAGCGAAGGAATATAGCGTTTGACCACTGATTTGAAATAGGACGGAAGGGTATTCAGATCGTATTGTCCACGGATATTGGCATCGAGTATATCTGAGTTGATGGCTAGTAACCTCGAGCTGCCTATGCCTTCTGCCCGCAGGCTAATCTCATCTACAACCAGTGAGCTGTCTTTGCTGGTCAGGCGGAGCTCGTTGAGTCGCAGATCGCCTTCGATGTTGTTCAGGTTATTGCCCGCAAAAGCGGTACTGACACGAACATCCAGTTGTAGCGTGTCTTTCGTCAGGTGGAGTCTATGGAGGTTTGCGCCCGCTATAGACGCGTTGAACTTGAAGGCAGGTAACTTTGTGTTCAGGTTAATATCGCCATCAAAATTCAGCCTGATATTTCTATCATTGACATTGATGTTCCCGCGGAATAGTTTGTTGATGATGTTACCGCGCATGTCGATATTGCTATATCGGTAGCCGTTAAAATCAAAGTAGCGTGCGTCGATATTGATCTTATCACGAAGTTGGTGAAGGTCAAAGCCGCGGCCATCTATATCTGCGGTCAGGCTTGTTCTTCCCAGCGTCTTTTGTCCGAGCAAGTCTCCGAGGTTGAAGTCGACCGCCTTGATCGTTCCGGAGTATGTCGGCGTGCCATTCAGGTTCATCTGCACATCCGGCTGTAGTCTTCCCAATCCTGTCTTGAACTCACCTTTGGCCCGGAAGTTCTTTATAAGCCCGTTAAAGCTTCCCTGAAAACTTACATTTCCAAATTTTGCCGCAATGGCGGGGATCTTGCCGCTAAGCCCTGTGGTTTGTTTGATCAACTTGTCGGCATCCTTTTTATTAGTGAAGAAGCGGTCAACCCGCAAGTTAAGTACCGTGCGGTTGATATTAGGCAGTCCTTTAATCCGGAAGTTGCCTTTGATGTAAGTTGCCTGCCCTGCTGTAAGCGTGATATTCCTCGCATTGATATTGTTGACCAGTCCGCTGACCTCTCCGTTGAGGCGGACATCCAGATTCATTTTTTTAAGAGCGGAGGTGAAATAGGAAATGTCTTTAGAATGAAGTGTGCTGTTCTGAAGGGAAGCCTTAACGTACACTTTATTGATGAAATCGGAGAAGTCGCCGAAATTACGATACTTGAATAAGAGGTATTTGCCGACATCGCTTCTGTTGGTTTCCAGTCTCAGGTTAGCCAATTCCATGCTAACAGTATCTATGGTTGCATCCGTGTCGAGGTTTTTGACATAGAATCCACTTTTTTCCAGGAAGCTTAATTGCCGGACTTTCGCTTTAAAGAGGAAATTTTTAGTGTCCAGATCCGTGATGACGGCATTCATTTTCGTCAGCCCAATATCGTTGAAGTTGACCTGAGAGGTGAGTGTGCTGTCGTTGAAATTCCTGTAGCGGAATGCAGTATTGTGAATAGCGATCTTTTCGAATGTGACAGTATAGGGTCTGGACGAGGGTTTCTTCTTCTGCTTTGGCTCTCCCGAGTCAAAGTAATTGATGATAAACTGCAGGTTAGTGGTTTTGTCCTTGTATTTCTTCAGGTAGAAGGAACCACCATTAAGCTCGGCCGTTTGGATATCGACGATCCTTCGTCTGAGTGACAGGAGGTTCAGGTCAACCGCGAAGCGTGGCGCATAGAGGAGGGTGTCTTTTTCACGATCCTGTATGTATAAGCCTTCGAGTACCAGGAGCTTAAAAGGTTTGATGTAGAGGCTCTTGATATCAATTGTTGTGTGGAGCTCGCCCGAAAGATAAGCTGCTGCTCTTTTTGCTGCGTATGTCTGGACCGATTTAAATTGTAGGGCAAAAATCAGGGACGCAGCCAAAAGAATGACTGCGGATAAAATCCATAACGTTATTTTAAGTAGTTTTTTAATAATTTTGTACTTTAAATCACAACAACAATAAATTCATAATCCAGTTTGGCAACAATACTCGCTATCGAATCGTCTTGCGATGAAACCTCTGCATCTATATGTAAAGATGGTGAAATCCTATCCAATATAATTGCGACTCAGGCAGTTCATCATAAGTACGGTGGTGTCGTTCCTGAGTTGGCTTCCAGAGCGCATCAGCAGAATATCATCCCGGTGGTAGAAGATGCCGTATCGACCGCTAAAATAAACAAAAAAGACATTCAAGCCGTCGCTTTTACCAGAGGGCCCGGATTATTGGGTTCATTGCTAGTAGGTACGTCTTTCGCCAAGGGCTTTGCCCTGGCAAACAACCTGCCGCTGATTGAGGTGAATCATATGCATGCGCATATTCTGGCTCATTTCATTGACGAGCCGAAGCCTGAATTTCCTTTTTTGTGTCTGACAGTTTCGGGAGGCCATACGCAGATTGTTTTAGTGCGCGATTATTTCGACATGGAGATCGTTGGCGAAACCAACGATGACGCAGCGGGGGAGGCTTTTGATAAGACAGCTAAGATTCTGGGACTCCCTTATCCAGGCGGCCCCCTTGTAGATAAGTTAGCCAGAGAGGGGAATGCATCTGCTTTCAGTTTTCCAGAGCCTCAGATTCCGGGTTTAAACTTCAGTTTCAGTGGTCTAAAGACATCTATTCTATATTTTGTTAGAGACAGAAAGAAGGCTGATCCCGACTTTTTGACGAACAATATGGCGGATATTTGCGCCTCGGTGCAGCACAGGATCGTTACTATTCTGCTGAAGAAGGTAAAGATGGCTGCTAAACAGTATAATGTCTCGCATGTGGCAATTGCTGGTGGTGTATCTGCCAATTCAGGCTTGAGGCAGCATCTTCAGGATGTGGCTGAACAGGAGAACTGGAAGGTGTATATACCTGCCTTTCAGTATTGTACCGATAATGCGGCTATGATCGCGATTGCGGGATATTATAAATACCTTCGGGGAGATTTTACCGGACAGGATATTTCCCCATTAGCCCGTATGAATTTTTAAAAACTATCAAATGGTAACCACATCGTTGATCTTTGCGTTTCTTTTCGCTGTTCCTTTAATCGGGTTTGTCTTTTATCTTATTTGGAAAGACAAGCGCAAGCGTAAGATCGGAATCGCCGTGCTTATTGCATTATGCGTCTTCGCCATCCTGGTGGCCTACCAGGTGAATAAAGATAAAGGGATCTAAGACATTTTCTTTACATTAGAGGTCTGTTTATGACCGCTGATCATCGTGAAAAAACGGTAGTTGTTATTGGAGCTGGCATTGCTGGCATCGCTACCGCTATCAGGCTAGCCGTAAAAGGCCTGAATGTATCTGTTTACGAAGCTAATTCTTATCCGGGCGGCAAACTCACTGAGTTTGTAAGTTCGGGCTTTCGCTTTGATGCAGGTCCCAGCTTGTTTACCATGCCTCAATATGTTGATGAACTCTTTCGCCTGGCAGGGAAGCAGCCCAGTGATTATTTCCGATACAAGAAGCTCGATACAGTATGCCGGTATTTCTACGAGGACGGCACACGGCTGACTGCCTGGGCTGATCCTGAGAAGCTCGCCGATGAGATTGCGCTGAATACCAGGGACACGCGGGAATCGGTCACTCGCTTTTTGAAGAAGAGCCGTGAGATCTACGATATTACGCATCATATTTTTCTTGAGAAATCATTACACCGGCTGGGATCATATCTGAACAGGCAGACTCTGCAATCTGTACTGCGTTTCGGGCAGATAGATGCATTCAGAACGATGAACCAGGCGAATGCAAGTCATTTTCATGATAGTAAAACCCGTCGTTTCTTTAACCGCTATGCCACGTACAATGGTTCGAACCCTTACCAGGCGCCAGCAACGCTGAATATCATACCCCATTTGGAGCAGCACTTTGGCGCATACTTCCCCGAGGGCGGCATGCATGCCATTACCAGTGCGCTTGTAAGGCTGGCTGAAGAGTTAGGTGTTGAATTTCATTATCAATCGCGGGTAGATGAGATACTTTACAATCATGGCGAGGTGAAAGGTGTCAGAGTCAATGAAGCGATGATTCCTGCATCCTCGGTTATTTCGAACATGGATGTCTGGTTTACCTACCGGAAGCTGTTGAAGGGGATTCAGCTCCCGGAGAGGATATTGAACCAGGAGCGCAGCAGTTCAGCATTGATTTTTTACTGGGGCATAAAGGGTACATTCAAAGAGCTGGATCTTCATAATATATTTTTCAGTGAAGATTACGAAAAGGAGTTTAGTGCCATCTGGAAGAAGAAGAGTATCGATATTGATCCAACGATATACCTGAATATCAGTTCCAAGTTTCGGGAAGAAGACGCTCCCAAGGGATCAGAAAACTGGTTTGTGATGATCAATGTTCCTGCAAACGAAGGGCAGGACTGGGATAGCCTTATCGCGGAAGCGAGGATGAACATTATCAAAAAGCTGAGCCGCATGTTGAAGCGTGATATTGCCCCATTGATTGCGGTAGAAGAGATTCTCGATCCCAGACAAATAGAGTCGCGAACATCATCTTATCAGGGATCGCTTTATGGCACCAGTTCCAACGGGCGGTTTGCTGCTTTTCTCCGGCATCCGAATTTTATTCGTGCTATCAAAGGTCTGTATTTTGCGGGAGGGAGTGTACATCCGGGGGGCGGAATTCCTCTCGCCCTGCTATCTGCAAAAATTATCGACGATAATTTTTAGGAACTCGCGTGATTCGGGGCTTGAAATTTTTAGTAATTTCGGGTTTCTCAAATAGAACGATCAGCGATGCCGGAATTTTCTCATTTACACGTACATACACAATTTTCATTGCTCGACGGAGCAGCAGATATTTCTAAATTATATAAGAAAGCTGCTGCTGATGGGATGAAAGCTTTAGCTATAACCGACCATGGAAACATGTTCGGCGTGTTTAAGTTCGTTGCGGAAGCCGGTAAGCATAATGTAAAGCCTATTGTTGGTTGTGAATTCTATGTGGTGGAGGACCGCCACAAGAAACAATTTACCAAGGAGAATAAGGATGTTCGTTTTCATCAGCTTTTTCTGGCTAAAAATGCACAGGGATACAAGAACCTGACAAAGCTTTGTTCTTTGGGATATATGGAGGGGCTGTACAGTAAATGGCCACGTATAGACAAAGAGCTGATCCTTCAATATCATGAAGGATTGATCGCCACCAGTTGTTGTATCGGCGCGTCAATTCCTCAGGCTATTTTAAAAAAGGGAGAGGAAGAGGCGGAGAAGGAGCTGAAATGGTGGCTTGACCTCTTCGGAGATGATTTTTATATCGAACTGCAGCGACACGATATTCCGGAACAGCTCATTATCAATGAGACCCTGCTGAAGTTTGCCAAAAAACATAATATCAAAGTGATCTGCTCAAATGATTCGCATTATGTGGATCAGCAGGACGCAAATGCTCACGATATTCTACTGTGTGTAAATACAGGAGACATGCAGAAGACGCCGATCGCCACGGACGATGAAGGCGGAAAGGGCTATCGTTTCGGGTTTCCGAACGATCAGTTCTATTTCAAGACCCAGGCGGAGATGGGCAAGCTGTTCCATGATATTCCGGAGTCTCTTGATAACACGAACGAGATTGTTGACAAGATCGATCACCTGAAGCTGAAGCGTGATATTATGCTTCCTAACTTCCCTATACCCCCTGAATTTAAGATCCATGCGGATGATGTCATGAACCAGTGGGAGTTCCTGCGGGATATGACGATGAGAGGTGCTAGGGAGCGATACAAGGAAATTACGCCTGAAGTGCAGGAGCGTTTGGATTTTGAATTAAATACGATCCGGATCATGGGTTTTGCCGGATACTTTCTGATCGTATCCGATTTCATCAAAGCCGGCAGAGACCTGGGTGTTTTCATCGGCCCCGGCCGTGGATCTGCAGCGGGCTCAGTAGTAGCCTATTGTACGGGGATCACGAATATTGACCCCATCAAGTACAATCTCCTGTTTGAGCGTTTTCTTAATCCAGACCGTAAGTCGATGCCCGATATTGATACGGACTTCGATGATGAAGGCCGGCAGAAGGTAATTGATTACGTTGTAGATAAATATGGAAAAAATCAGGTAGCCCAGATCATTACTTATGGTTCGATGGCTGCCAGGACCAGTATCCAGGATGTAGCGCGGGTGCTGGACGTGCCACTTTCGGACGTTGCTGCCATGAAGAAGCTGGTGCCGGATACGCTGGGTATTACGTTGAAAGAAGCGTTTTCGCAGGTGCCTGAGCTTGACGCCATACTGAAGGGCAATGATCTTCGTGCGCAGGTACTGCGCGAGGCGGAAAAACTGGAGGGTTCTATCCGGAACACGGGTATTCATGCCGCGGGTATCATCATCGCCCCTGAAGATCTGACGAATATTATCCCGGTGGCGATCATGAAAGATTCGCCCTTGCTGGTTACCCAATTCGACGGAAGGGTGATCGAGGATGCCGGCGTTATCAAAATGGACTTTCTGGGTCTGAAAACGCTTACCATCATTAAGGATGCGCTGCGACTAATCAAGCAGAACTATAACGTCTCGATCGATATTGACTATATTCCTCTGGACGACCAGGCAACTCTGGAGCTCTATCAGCGCGGCGACACAAACGGTACCTTCCAGTTTGAAAGTGACGGTATGCAGATGTATCTGCGGGAGCTCAAACCAGACAAGTTTGAAGACCTCATTGCGATGAATGCGCTCTACCGTCCCGGTCCTATTGAATACATTCCCAATTTTATTGCCCGTAAGCATGGGCGAGAGCAGGTAAGCTATGACCTGCCCGACATGGAGGAATACCTTGCGGATACCTATGGTATCACCGTCTATCAGGAGCAGGTGATGTTGCTTTCGCAGAAGCTGGCTGACTTTACCAAGGGAGATGCCGACGTGCTGCGAAAGGCGATGGGAAAGAAAGACCGGAAGACGCTGGATAAGCTGAAGCCGCAGTTTGTGGAGAATGCGAAGAAAAAGGGGCATGATCAGAAGCAGCTGGAAAAGATATGGACCGACTGGGAGGCCTTTGCTTCCTATGCGTTTAACAAGTCGCATTCTACCTGCTATGCGTTTGTTGCTTACCAGACTGCCTACCTGAAAGCGCACTATCCGTCGGAATACATGGCGGCGGTTTTGAATAACCAGAACAATATTGAGAAGATCTCCTTGTTCATGGAGGAGTGTCGAAGGATGGGACTTGCCGTACTCGGTCCGGATATCAACGAGTCTAACCTGAGCTTCGGTGTGAATAAGAAGAAGGAGATCCGCTTCGGAATGTCGGGAATCAAAGGGGTAGGTGATAAAGCAGTAGAAAGTATCATTGAAGAGCGCGATAAGAACGGGCCGTATCTCAGTATCTATGATTTCGCGAAACGAATCAACTCCAGGACGGTAAATAAGCGTGTATATGAGAACCTGGTGTACAGCGGGGCATTCGATTGCTTCGGCTTTAGCCGGGCTCAGTTCTTCTTTAAGCCTGAAGGAAGCTCATACAATGGTATTGAGCGACTGATTAAATACAATGCAGATTATCAGAACAGTCTGAATACCTCTCAGGCTTCGTTGTTCGGTGGAACCTCAGATGCCAATATTGCTGAACCCGTGATGGCTGAATGTCAGGAATGGGGACTGATTGAGAAGCTGAAGTATGAGAAGGATATGATAGGTATTTACCTTACTGGTCACCCTCTTGATAACTACAAGCTGGAGATGGACCATTTCTGCAGCCATCAGGTCAAACACCTTAACCTGATCATCAAGGCGAGGAGCGGCGAGATGAACGAAGTAGACACAGAAGAGTTCAATAAGATTAAAAATCGGGAGATCTGTATCGGCGGACTGGTATCCAACGCTCAGCACCGGTATACTAAAAATGGTAAGCCTTTCGGTTCGATGATGCTGGAGGATTACAGTGAATCGGCGGAGATTGTGCTTTTCGGAGAGGAATATGTTAAGCAGAAGATGTTTTTTAGCGACGGTTACTTTCTTCAGGTAAAAGGTACTGTGTCTGAGCGTTTCAGGCAAAAGGACAACTGGGAATTCAAGATAACGCAAATATCGCTTTTGTCGGATCTGCGCGATAAGATGTCTAAATGTCTCACGATTCAATTGCCCCTGCACGAACTGTCATCCAGTTTTATTGAACAGATGGATGAGCTGCTGCATCTGAACATCGAAAGTAATCCGAGCCGGAATTGTTTATTGAAGTTCGCGATTTATGATGCGGAAGAGCAGGCTATATCTGTAGAGATGCCTTCCAAGAACTTCCGGATATTCCCGAGCAATGAATTCCTGGATGCACTCGCGGAACGGAAGATTGCGTACCGACTCAACTGATAAAACATCTGCATGTCACAATGTCTTTTTAAACTTGTGGTAAGATTATTGTATAACTAAATTTGATAATAGAACCTGTAAATAATTAAACAATGGCTATAGAAATAACAGACGCAAACTTTGACGAAGTAGTTCTGAAATCTGATAAACCCGTATTGGTTGACTTTTGGGCAGAGTGGTGTGGTCCTTGCCGTATGGTGGGTCCGGTAGTAGAGGAGTTATCGAAAGAATACGAAGGTCAGGCAGTAATTGGTAAGGTGAATGTTGATAACAATCCTGCAATTTCTACCAAGTTCGGTATCCGTAACATTCCTGCATTACTGTTCTTCAAGAACGGTGAGATCGTAGACAAGCAGATTGGAGCAGTTCCTAAATCAGTGTTAGCTGATAAACTGGTTAAGCAATTAGCTTAATATTCCGATAAAACACATAAATTAAGCCGGCTAATCAGCCGGTTTTTTTGTTTATGGAAAAAAGAGCAAGCGCTACAGTTACGAGATTGGAAGAAATCAGCGCAGAGGGTTTTATTAACCTGCAGCTGCTCGCCAGGCAAGTAGTTGAAGGTTTCATTACAGGCCTTCATAAGAGTCCATTTCACGGGTTCTCAGTGGAATTTGCCGAGCACCGTTTATACAACGCGGGAGATTCGATTAAAAATATCGACTGGAAGTTATATGGCAGAACTGATCGCTTGTTTGTAAAGCGGTTTGAGGAGGAAACAAATCTCCGCTGTCAACTCGTGGTCGACGTATCCTCATCCATGTATTTTCCCGAGGGAGCTGCGAATAAGCTGTTGTTTTCCATCTGTTCGGCCGCAGTTCTTATGGAACTGTTCCGAAAGCAACGAGATGCGTTCGGACTGAGTTATTTCTCAAATACGCTGGAATTTTCGTCCGCTGCGGGATCAACATCGGCTCATCAGAGTTTTTTACTCGCAGAGTTGCAGAGGCTTATTGCCCGGGAGCAGCCACTCAAGCGAACTTCGCTCGTGGCAGCTTTGCATGAGCTTGCGGAGCATCTTCACAAACGGTCTCTTGTTGTTATTTTTACAGATCTCTTCGATTCGTCTGCGGACCCAGGCAACTTTGATGAACTTTTCTCTGCTTTACATCATCTGAAGCACAACAAGCATGAGGTTATCCTCTATCATGTGCTTGATCACCAGACCGAGCTGAATTTCCAGTTTCCTGAGCGGCCATATCGTTTTGTAGATATAGAGACCGGAGAAGAGCTACGGTTGAATCCTTCTCAGATCAGGGAAACTTTTAGGGTTAGTGTAGCCGAAAGTCTGAAAGCGTTAAAGCTAAAATGTGCGCAGTATGCGATTGATCTGGTAGAGGCGGACTGCCGGGAAGGCTTCACACAAGTGCTTCATCACTATCTTGTTAAGCGGAGTAAGGTGGCAGGTTGATTAGCTTTTGTTCTGAATAGTTATTTTACTTCGGTATGATATTTGGTATGTGACTGAGTAACAGTGTTATTTGCTTGTGTTTGTTGATAAAATGCGTATTTTGGAAGGCGTTTTAGCAAATACGTGAACGAAATGTTTTCAGGTCGTTATTTAATCAAGCGATTTAACGTAAATTTGACCTTTTAATGTATATAGTCAAGAATGACAAAAAATACGAAATAAAATAGAACATTCACATAAATGAATTTTACTTTTACAAAAAATTAACTTCACCTTAATGCGTAAAAAATTACATGATCGGGTTCTTTCTTTTACAGAAGCATTAGAGATTAAAAGAAAGGGGTTGTATCCATACTTCAGGCCTATTGAATCCGGCCAGGATACAATGGTGTTTATAGATGGTAGGGAAGTTCTCATGTTTGGTTCCAACTCATACCTGGGCCTGACAAATCATCCTAAAATCAAAGAAGCTGCAAAGGATGCAATCGACAAATACGGTACAGGTTGTGCCGGGTCGCGTTTTTTGAACGGTACGCTTGATATCCATTTGGAATTGGAGCGTCGTTTGGCTTCTTATGTAGGGAAAGAGTCCGCTGTGATTTTCAGTACCGGCTTTCAGGTAAATCTGGGGGTTTTGTCTTGTGTGACTAACCGGAATGATTATCTGATCCTTGATGAATATGACCATGCTTCTATCATTGACGGAAGCAGGCTATCTTTTTCGAGGACTATTAAGTACGCGCATAATGATATGAATGACCTGCGCGCCAAGCTGAGTCTGTTACCCGAAGAAGCTGCAAAAGTTATTGCTGTTGACGGGATTTTCAGCATGGAAGGTGACATCGTGAAATTACCTGAGATCGTAGATCTGGCAAATGAGTTCGGTGCAAATATCTTTGTTGACGATGCTCATAGTCTCGGTGTTATCGGTCTGAATGGTGCAGGTACAGCATCACACTTTAACTTAACTGATGAAGTGGATCTGATTATGGGAACGTTCAGTAAGTCTCTGGCATCTTTAGGCGGCTTTATTGCTGCTGATGAGGATACTATAGATTACATCAAGCATCGTGCACGTTCTTTGCTGTTCAGCGCGAGTATGACACCAGCATCCGTAGCCAGTGTAATTGCTGCCCTGGATATCATAGAAAGTGAGCCGCAGATCATTGACAAGTTATGGGATAATACACATTATGCTAAGAAGCTGTTACTGGACGCAGGCTTTGATCTTGGACCAACAGAAAGTCCGATCCTTCCGATCTTTGTGCGTGATAACGACAAGACGTTTCAGGTAACGAACGATCTGTTGCAGGATGGTGTATTTGTTAATCCGGTTGTGTCTCCTGCTGTTCCTTCTGATTCATCTCTTTTGAGATTTTCACTCATGTCCTCTCACACATTCGATCAGATCGACGAAGCTGTTGAGAAGCTGACAAGAGCGTTTAAGAAGAGGGATATATTCGCTGATCTAAAAAGCTAGCAAGAAATGAGAGTGCTTGCCCTGGAAGGTCAGAAGAACCTCGGAAGTTTCATCGATTTTCCGCACGATCTTTACAAGGGGGACCCTAATTACGTCCCTGAGCTTTATATTGCTCAACGTGATATGCTCACTCCGGGGAAGCATCCTTTTCATGATCATTCAAAAGTTCAGCTGTTTCTCGCTTACGATCAGCACGATCAGGTATGTGGAAGAATTGCAGCGATATTAAATAATAATCACAACGCCTATAATCAGGCTACTGATGGCTTTTTTGGTTTCTTCGATTGTATAAACGACCAGGCCATTGCCAATGCCTTGTTTAAGGCAGCTGAAGAGTGGTTGAAGGCCCAGGGTGTTAACAGTTCCATAGGACCTGTTAACTTCTCGACGAATGAGACCTGCGGTCTCCTGATTCAGGGATTCGACTCTCCGCCAGTTGTGATGATGCCTTATAATTTCCCGTACTATCTTCAGCTTATTGAGGGTGCGGGATACTTAAAAAAGGTGGATCTTCTTGCATATGATGTGCCGTACGCTACTCATAACGACCGCTCAGTAAAGCTCCTGGATACTTTGCAGGCCAGATTGAAGAGAAGTAATATCACCATCAGGAAAATCAATGTTAAGGACTTCAAGAATGAAGCTGCCAAGCTCAGAGAAGTATACAACGCGGCCTGGGACCAGAATCTCGGCTTCGTTCCGATGACTGAAAAGGAGTTTGATCACATGGCTAAAGATCTTAAACTTATCCT
The DNA here is from genome assembly GCF_053551015.1 of Arcticibacter sp. Classification (NCBI taxonomy): domain Bacteria; kingdom Pseudomonadati; phylum Bacteroidota; class Sphingobacteriia; order Sphingobacteriales; family Sphingobacteriaceae; genus Arcticibacter; species Arcticibacter sp. The sequence goes on from NZ_JBMQOB010000009.1 coordinate 305,822, forward strand.
TAATCCTGAGTTCTGCCTGGTTGCAGAGCAGGGAGACCGGTTTGTTGGATTTGCTCTTGGCCTGCCTGATCTCAATCAGGTGTTGAGAAAGGTGAAGAGAGGTCGCTTACTGCCTTTTGGGATATTCAAAATTCTGTTCGGGCTGAAGAAGATTGACTGGCTCCGTGTTCTTACTCTGGGAGTGATCAGTGACTATAGAAAGCTCGGTATCGAGGCCTGCCTCTATGGGTTGATCATCAGAAATGCTCTTGCCAATAATATCAAGGGCGCAGAATGTTCATGGATGCTGGAAGATAATTTTCTGATGAACAATGCGATCGAAGCCATCAACGGAACTGTCTCTAAAAAATACCGACTTTTTGAGAAGTCTATATGAAGAAAAAGGTCCTCATCACAGGAGCGTCAGGCTTTGTTGGTTCTCACCTGGTGGATATGGCATTAGCTGAAGGTTATGATGTTTATGCGGCTATAAGGTCTTCAAGTAACGTCAGTCATCTATCACACCTTCCGGTTACATGGGTAAGGCTCAGCATGTCGAATGTAGAGCTGCTCACAAGGGAATTGTCCGATCAGCGATACGACTATATTATTCATTGCGCGGGGTCGACAAAGGCAAAAACCGAGAATGACTATAATTATGTCAACGCAGAACTGAGCAGAAATCTAGCGGTAGCTGCACTCCATGCAGGTTTGCCGCTGAAGAAGTTTGTTTTCGTTAGTAGCTTGGCTGCTTTAGGACCGGTTGCTTATGACTATACCAGCTGCATCAGCCCCGACCATGTGCCGGCACCTGTGACTGCTTATGGAAAGAGTAAGCTGTTGGCGGAGGGGTATTTAAAAGAAATGAAGAATCTGCCACTTGTGATTGTACGGCCAACGGCTGTTTATGGTCCCAGGGAAAAAGATATATTCATCATATTGAAAACCATCTATTCCGGTTTGGAGCCCTACATTGGCAGAACTCCACAAAAGCTAACCTTTATATATGTGAAGGATCTCGTGAATGTGCTTTTGTCGGTTTTGAGGGACGATGTTCCCACTGGTAGGGCGTATAATGTTTCAGATGGACATGTTTATTCGAAATATGATCTTGCCGAGATTACAAAGGAAATCAGTGGCAAGAAGACCTATAAATTTCATATTCCAGTTCCGGTCGTGAGCGCAATTGCTTCGGTACTTGAGCTTGTGTACTCTTTCCGGTCTGATAGTCCGGCATTAAACAAGGAGAAGATCAACGAGCTGAATGCTGAGAACTGGTCGTGCTCGATAAGAGAACTGGAGAAAGATCTTGGGTTCATTGCGGACTACCCGCTTAAAAAAGGATTGAAAGAGACGTTGGACTGGTATGTGGAAAATAAGTGGTTGTCCTGAAATGAATCTACTTTAACAATAAATAAATCACAAAAATGAAAGAACAAGTAAAACCCGCAAACGGGAAACTTGGAATCCTGATTCCTGGTTTAGGAGCAGTGGCGACTACTTTTATTGCTGGTGTTGAGGCGGTAAAAAAAGGTATCGCACAGCCAATCGGATCGCTCACGCAGATGGGCAACATTCGTATCGGAAAAAGAACGGAGAACAAGAATCCAAAGATTAAGGATTTCGTTCCTCTGGCTGATCTTAATGATATCGCTTTTGGCGGTTGGGATGTATACGAAGATAACGTGTACATTGCAGCATCAAAGGCAAAGGTGCTTGATGCAGAACTGTTAAATGCAATCAAGCCGGAGCTTGAGGCATTGGTTCCGATGAAAGCAGCTTTCGACAAGCGTTTTGTGAAGAACCTGGACGGAACTCACGTTAAGTCTTTCACAACTAAAGCAGATCTTGCACAACAGGTAATTGAAGATATCCGCAACTTTAAAGTGGAAAATAACTGTGAGCGCCTGGTGATGGTTTGGTGTGGATCAACGGAGATCTTTCAAGAAGTAACAGATGTTCACCAGAGCCTGGAAGCTTTTGAGGCCGGACTACTTGCCAATCATCCGGATATCTCTCCAAGTATGATCTACGCATACGCAGCTCTTAAAGAGGGTGTTCCTTATGCTAACGGTGCTCCAAACCTGACTGTAGATACCCCTGCTTTATTGGAACTTGCAGCATTAACTGGTACGCCTATCGCGGGAAAAGACTTTAAAACAGGTCAAACCCTAATGAAGACTATCGTAGCACCTGGATTGAGTGCAAGAGCATTAGGTGTACGTGGATGGTTCTCAACCAATATCCTTGGAAACAGAGACGGTCTGGTACTTGATGATCCGGATAACTTTAAGACTAAGGAAGTTTCTAAGCTGAGTGTTCTTGATGAAATATTCAGACCAGAAGCTAATCCGGAGTTATATGCTGATATGTATCACAAGGTTCGTATCAATTACTACCCGCCACACGGGGATAACAAGGAGAGCTGGGATAACATCGACATTTTTGGATGGTTAGGTTATCCTATGCAGATTAAAATCAACTTCCTGTGCAGAGACTCCATTCTTGCTGCTCCGATCGTTCTTGACCTTGCATTGTTTATGGACTTGTCTAAGCGTGCAGGTATGACAGGAATTCAGGAGTGGTTATCGTTCTACCTGAAGTCACCTCAGACTGCAGAAGGGCTTCGTGCAGAACATGACATTTTTAAGCAGCTAATTAAAATGCAGAATACGCTCCGTCACATAATGGGAGAAGATCTTATTACCCATTTAGGCCTGGACTACTATCAGGATCTGGTAGATGCTATTCAGTAAGAATGTATAAATTAATTTCCACAAGTCTGGGTATAGGCTACATCAAAGGTGGCGGAACCATCGCATCGGTGTTCTGTTGTATCTGTTTGTATTTTACCCGGTCTTGTGGGATTATAAGTCCCTGGTTATCGGTTCTTATCGCTTTGCTTATTTTTGGAGTCGGAGTATATTCGGCGAGCAAGGTCGAGGAATATTGGGGAAAAGATAACTACCGTGTAGTTATTGATGAGATTGCCGGTATGTACATCACCATGATGTTTATACCTTTAACTGCGACAACGTTAATAGCAGGTTTACTGCTTTTTCGCCTTTTTGACATTACAAAGCCCTTTTTTATCAGGAAACTGGAAAAACTGCCAGGCGGGGTGGGAGTAATGATGGATGACGTTCTGGCAGGAATTTACGCCAATCTTGTACTTCATCTCGCTATATTTGTAAGTCTTCTGTAAAATCAATGCTCAAACTAATAAAAGCTCAGGTTGCCTCATTAACTGGCACAGCAATTGACTTTTTAACCACAATAGTCAGTGTGGAATTTTTTCATCTCTGGTATGTCACGGCTAACATCGCCGGCAACGTATTAGGAGGGATAGCCAACTTTACACTGGGTAGAATATGGGTGTTTCAGGCCCGTGGTGAAAAGGTACATTTGCAAGCTTTTAAGTATATATTAGTTTGGATAGGGAATATCGCACTTAATACGTCAGGTGTTTATGCGTTTACCCATTATTTAAGTTTATCATACATATATAGCAAAGTAATTGTATCAATAGTGGTAGGCATAGGCTGGAACTATTTTTTACAAAAATATTTTGTCTTCAAATAATCGTGAATTTAAAAATCAAGTTTTCCCGAATCAACATCCTGACCCTTTTACTCGTTTTTGTGACACAGCTATTGTTGGCACAGACCACGGAGATTAAAGGCACGGTACTCGATGCCAGAACAAAGGAAACACTTCCCTTCGTCAGTATAACGGTTCCAGGTACCAGGTTAGGTACGACTACAGACGTAGACGGGAATTTTTCCATGAAGCTGACCGGCCAGTACAAACAGATAGCTGTTACTTACGTTGGCTATGTGTCGCAAAATAAGGCTATTACTCCAGGAGTTCCGCAAACGGTTAAGGTACTGCTTAAAGCAGACGCTAATGTTTTGTCGGAAGTTGTCGTTAAATCAGGCAGAAGGAAGAAGTATAGCAATAAAAATAATCCAGCTGTTGAGCTCATCGAGCGGGTTATTGCAAACAAAGATAAGAACAGGGTAGAAGGATATAATTTTGCTGAGTACGAAAAGTATGAGAAGCTGACCTTTGCCCTGAGTGATCTTTCAGACAAGTTTAAAGAAAAAAGATTTTTTAAGAACTATCAGTTCTTGTTTCAGAAGCAGGATTCAGCCGCTATAGGCGGTGAGAGCATCCTGCCGCTTTATATGGAGGAAAAGCTCTCTAGAAATTATTATCGAAAGAGTCCTTCAAAAACCAAGACGAAGATTTTGGCAACGAAGAAGGTTGATTTTGACCCTAAATATATTGATGCGCAAGGGGTGAGTGCTTACATGAACCGGATGTATCAGGACATTGACATCTATGATAACAATGTTTTTGTTGTAAGTAACCAGTTTCTCAGCCCTATCGCACCAACCGCCCCATCGTTTTACTTGTTTTTTATAACGGATACCGTTTACCGGGATAATCAAAAGTTGATTGAGCTGAGCTTTGCTCCCCGGAATAAGGGGGATATGCTATTTCAAGGAAAATTATATGTCACGCAGGACGGTAAGTACGCGGTCAAGAATGCGCTTCTGACTGTGCATCGAAATATCAACCTGAACTTTATCAGGGATTTCGAATCAGACCTTGACTTTGACCGTGATACCAAAGGACAATATTATCTCAGCAAGACGAATCTGAAGATCAATTTTGGTATTTCAAAGAATAAGGGCACGGGTGTGTTTGGCGAGCGAACTGTCTCCTTTAAAGATTACGTGCTGAACAGGCCCATTCCAGACAGCGTGTTTACAGGCCCCTTGGAAGAAGTTGTTCAACAGGTGGCAGGCAATTCTGAGCAGTTCTGGCAGAATAAGCGTCATGAGCAGCTTGCAGAAGGAGAGAAGGGAATTTACCGGAATATTGACAGTCTGCAGAACATGAAGTCGTTCAAGCGTACTGCAGAGATTGCTACTTTGCTGCTTGCCGGATACAAGTCTTTAGGGCCTGTTGAAATAGGACCAGCGAACACGTTTTACAGTTTCAATCCGGTGGAGGGTTTCAGGCTCAGGCTGGGCGGACGTACAACGACCGAACTGAGCAAACGATACTACTTTGAGGGTTACGGTGCCTATGGGTTTAAGGACGAAAAATGGAAATATTTTTTGAGTGGAACGTACTCTCTTAATAATAAATCCATTTATCAGTTTCCACAAAATTACATACGAGCAAGTTTCCAGCGAGATACTAAAATTCCGGGTCAGGAGCTTCAGTTTGTTCAGGAAGATAACTTCCTGCTGTCATTCAAGAGAGGTGAGAATGACAAGTGGTTATACAATGATATTTTTAAGCTGGATTACGTTAGGGAATTTGAAAATCACTTCTCTTATTCGGTCGGTTTTAGGAAATGGAATCAAAAGGCAGCAGGATCTCTTGAGTTTGCAAAGTTTGAAGATGGTGCTTTGCGGCGTCTACCTGATTTAAATACCAGCGAACTTTCGCTCGAGCTAAGATGGGCGCCTAATGAAAAGTTTTATCAGGGTAAGTTATATAGGGTGCCTGTGCCAGGACCTGAGCCTGTGTTTACAGCAAGGTACACGGCGGGTATAAAAGGGCTTTTGGAAGGCCAGTATAACTATCATAATTTGTTAGGTAATATTTCAAAACGCTTCTACCTGTCGCAATTGGGATACTCGGATGTGACTGTGGAAGCTGGAAATATATTTGGTCAGGTACCGTTTCCTCTGCTTGCCATTCACAGAGCGAATCAAACGTACGCGTACCAACTTAATTCGTATAACTTAATGAACTTTCTTGAGTTTGTGAGTGATCATTACGCGAGCCTTAACATCGATCATAGTTTCAATGGATTTTTTCTGAACAAGATACCACTGGTCAGGCGGTTAAAGCTTCGTGAAGTGATTAGCTTCAAAGGCCTATATGGTGGATTGAGAGATGAGAATGATCCTTACCAGAACCAGTCTTTGATGGTGTTTCCATCGAACGACGCGGGTGTGAGGAATACTTATACCCTTGAAAAGCAACCATATATTGAAGGTAGCGTTGGTCTATCTAATATATTTAAAGTCCTGCGGATTGATCTGGTCAAGCGATTTAATTATCTTGATAATCCTGATGTTTCAGAATGGGGCATCAGAACACGCTTCAAATTAGATTTCTAAGCTTACCTTTGTGTTATTAAATAATTAAAATATATGTCTTTTGAGTCTGTCAGGACCAGTCTGCAATTAGGAATTTATAAAGTCATCAATCCTTTTGTCAGATTACTTATTAAGCTTGGACTCACCCCCAATGCAGTAACCACAATCGGGTTGTTCCTAAATATCGGTGTGGCGGTGATTTTTATACTTGGTGCTGAAAAAGGAAACAGAGGAGATCTTCAGTTTGTGGGCTGGGCAGGCGCCCTGGTTTTATTTGCGGGTGTTTTCGACATGCTGGACGGCCAGGTCGCCAGGATCGGTAATATGAAGTCGACATTTGGGGCGATGTATGATTCTGTTCTGGATCGCTACAGCGAATTGATTTTATTTCTGGGTATCTGTTATTACCTCATCTCGCATCATTATTTTTTAAGCTCTCTTTTTGCATTTATCGCTATGATTGGGTCTATGATGGTGAGTTATACCCGGGCCAGAGCAGAGGGCTTAGGAGTAGAGTGCAAGGGTGGCTTTATGCAGCGTCCGGAGCGAGTTGTACTCATTGGAATTAGCGCGATAATTTGCGGAATCTCTTCGAAGTTTATCGGAGGAGATTACAAACTATATATTCCCGGACTGCCGATTCAGGTCTTCGAAACAATATCCATTTTTACGGTGCCTATCACTGTTATGGCGATCATGACCAATATGACTGCTTTTAAGAGGCTGATGGACTCTAAAAAGGGGCTCGACCAAAAGGATGCAGAAGAAGCAGATCTCAAAAAAGATGGCTCGGTGACAACCTTAGGTGTATTTTTCGCCATGTTTCTTTCCTTTGCAGGAGATGGCGCTGTATTCGCGGCACCTACAAGGGGTTTAGAGGAGAGTGTGAAGACGGCGATGTATCCTCCCGGCTTCCCGGTTCCAAAAGGCGTTAGCAATCAACTTTTCTATCTTCAGCGGGATCCCAATACAAACACCATTATCTGTCAGCTTAATGTGGATGAGGATGGCGTTTTGGATCAAAAATCGCCGGTAAACGTGTTTTGGCTTCGCTATGCCGAAGGTGGAAAACGGACAGAGCTTAATTATATACAGCGTAAGTTTGCTTATGGGGTGACCTCTAAGCAGCTCAGTCCGGAAAAGTACGAGTTGAAGTTTGTGTCTTACGGTAAATATCCGATGTATCTGATGAAGGGCAAGGATAAGAAGTATCACGTATACTCCAAAGTTGCCAACAGACAGGCTATTTTAAATAGTGTTTATGTACATATAGTGGGTGGCACCTTTTGGGTTCCTAATGTAGTTTATGTTGAGTTTAAAGCGACTGACCCGGATACCGGCGAGCAGTTGACCGAGCGCATCAAAGTATAATGGGCATTTTAAGAAAACACAACCTGACTGTATCGGGGTTGTCTTTGTTATATCTCCTTCTTTCCTATTTTCTTATAGGGTTTAAGTCAGAGCAACTAGTTCTCATTGGATTATTTAATCTGATGTTCTACATGTCGGATGTCAGCAGGCGTGTGATTATCGGTTTTTCCATCTTCATTGTCTACTGGATTATTTTTGATTACATGAAGGCACTGCCGAATTATCTTTTCAATGATGTGGATATTGCAGGAATATACCATCTGGAGAAGAAATTATTCGGTATTTCCTATCAGGGTAGTTTGCTGACGCCCAACGAATATTTTTACGCCGAGAGAAAGATATTTCTGGATGTAGTGTCAGGTATCTTTTACCTGACCTGGGTCCCCGTGCCATTGCTTTTCGCACTTTATCTGTTCTTTACTCGAAAAGAGCAATTTCTGCGTTTTTCTCTTAGTTTTTTGTTTATCAATATATTAGGCTTTATTGTTTACTATATTCATCCTGCTGCACCGCCCTGGTATGTTCAGCAATTTGGATTTGAGTTTAATCCGGTGACCCTTGGAAATACAGCAGGACTTTCCCGTTTTGACAGTTATTTTGGAGTGGAAATCTTTAAGTCGATTTATGCAAAAAGTTCGAACGTCTTTGCTGCTATGCCTTCTCTGCATTCATCTTACCCCGTGCTTGTTGTTTATTACGGCCTGAAAAACCGTCTCGGCGCAATAAATGTATTATTCTCGGTAGTAATGGTGGGTATTTGGTTCGCAGCTGTGTATTCAGGACATCATTATGTGCTTGATGTACTCGCTGGGATAAGCTGTGCGATAATAGGTATCACTCTGTTTGGGTATTTGCTTAAGATGAAGTCTGTGCAGCGGTTTATTCAAACTTTATTGCGTGCCACTCAGTAGAAAGATCACCGACACCGATGATTTTACGGATATTTTCTTTCGACAACGGCTTGTTCAGGAACGCTTTTACGTTTGAGTAGGACTCTGCGGCAATCCTGTCTTCAGGGTTTATTGAGGAAGAGAGGATGATGACGTCTGTGTTGTTGTCCAGTTCCCTAAGTCCGTCGAGGAAATTCCAAGCATTCATAACCGGCATATTGATATCGAGCAGTACCAGTCTGTTACCTGTATGTTCCTTAACGTAGTTGAATCCGTTTACCGGATCTGTGAAAGAAGTTAGTATCTGATCTGCTTTTGCTGATCGGATAAGAACGGTGTGAATTTTATTCACTAATGGTTCGTCGTCGATTAAAATTATTTCTTTCACGATAAGGTGTTAAGCAGTAATGGTAAAGCAACGTACTTCGAGAGAAATTATTACTCAATATAGGGAATTAAAGCCAGTTTTTCTTTTTGAAGTAGACAAGCGTGAAAAAAGATGAGGCTACCATAAGCAAAATAGCTATTATGTAGCCCCAGCGCCATTCCAGTTCAGGCATAAACCGGAAGTTCATGCCATAAATACTTGCAATTAACGTAGGCGGCATGAACGCCACTGTGGCGACTGTAAATATCTTGATAATTCGGTTCTGCTCGATGTTTACAAAGCCCATAAAGGTGTCTTGCAGGTATTCGAGCCTTTCAAACGCGAATTTATTATGCTCTAGAATAGAGCTGATGTCTTTGATCATAATACGGAGGACAGTCATGTATTCCTCGGGAAAGGTGCTGCTCTTCAGTAGGGCTGATGTAAGACGTTGCTTGTCAATAATATTTTCCCGGAGCGACATGGATTCATTCTGGAAAGATGATATCTGAATGAGCACTTCTTCATCCGATTTCTTTTGTCGCAAAACCATTTCCTGGTTCAGGTTTGCTATTTTTCGAGCGAGTCCCTCAATAAGATCAGCGTCATGATCTATTGAAGATTCGAGGAGTGTTAAGAGGACCTGGTAGCCATTAGTAAAGGGTACGGGACTGCTTTTGATCTTTTTTACAGAATCGCTGAATGCTTTCAGGTCATCATACCTGTAGGTGAATAAAATTCCTTTTTCAACGATGATCGAGACGGGGCAATATTCATACCCGCCTGGTTTTATCGAGAGAAAGTTGCTGTTTATGACAAGCTCATCCTGAACCTCACTAAATCTGGACGAGCTTTCGATCTCCTGGGATTCTTCTTCCGAAGAATATTTGATGTCGAAATAGGTTTCTACCGTTACTTTTTCTTCTATCGTTGGATTCTGGAGGTCTACCCAGACCATGCTATTCATCGAAATATCTCTTAGATCCTCCAGATCTGTTTCTTTTACCAGTCTTTTGTCTTTTTTATAGTAGATACGCAGCATATCCAAAGTTACAATATCATATTCATTATCTTTGTACTGATGGACAAGCTGAAGACGGTAGATTACGGATTTAAGAGCTATAATTCTTATGGAGCCTACTTAAAGAAGAAGTATGCAGGAGAAAAAGTAGTCAAGATAATAGTTGACGGAGGATTCACTTGTCCGAACCGCGACGGGAGTAAAGGATATGGGGGATGCAGCTATTGCAATGTAGATTCATTTACACCCGAAACGACCAGGAAGTCGCCTGGAATTAAACAGCAAATAGAAAATAGTATCGAACGCGCGATTACTGGCTACAAGGCAGATAAGTTCATTGTCTACTTTCAACCCAATACAAATACCTATGCCCCCGCGCATTATCTGAAAATGATGTATGATGAGGCGTTGGCTGCCTGTCCCCCGGACAAGGTTGTCGGGTTGTCTATCGGAACACGCCCTGACTGCATCGATGCTGAAAAGGTTGCATTGCTAGAGAGTTATGTAGAAAGAGGTTTAGATGTAGACTTGGAGATGGGAATGGAATCGATCTACAATTCAACGCTGAGTAGGATCAACCGGGGCTGTACACATGAGGAGCTGGAAAAAGCCCTTGATCTTGTAAAGGATTCTCCACTTGATATTTGTGTTCATACGGTGTTTGGTTTTCCTTGGGAAACAAAGGAAATGATGTTACGCTATGCGGATGAGATTAATAGATTTCCGCAGATCAAGTTCGTTAAGCTCCATCAGTTGTATGTAGTAGAAGGTTCAATTATGGGGGTTCAGTACAAAAGAGAGCCTTTCAAACTATTCTCTCTTGAGGAATATGCGGAGTTTCTCTCTGAGTTCATTCCTTTGTTAAGGCCGGATATAGTTGTTCAGCGTTTATTTGGAATATCTGATATGGAGCTGCTTATTGCTCCAAACTGGGGATTGAAAAAATCAGGTATTCAAACTTTCTTAGATAAACATTTGGAGAAGAAAAGTGTGGAGCAGGGATCGCTTTACAATCCTTTTTGATCGTACTCCCCAAATAATTCATTTATTTTTTGCTTTCTGTAGTTGAAAATATCAAGGATTCTGTCTCTTACGATTAGTTCATGTGTTAGTTTGCCAATGATTCCGTAAGGAATCGCATAAGAGAGGATGTCTGTCATCTTCGTTCCTCCACTAATTTCTTCGAAGTGATGCTGGTGGTGCCATAGAGCAAAAGGACCAAACCTCTGCTCGTCTATAAAATACCTGTGATGTTCTATATGGGTTATTTCGGTTAGCCAATCCATTTTAATTCCTAAAAGCGGGGTGATTTTGTACCCAATCAATATTCCCGGGTACATTTTTTGATTTTCATCCAGTTCGCTGACTATTTTGAAGCCCATTGAAGGAGTTATCCTGGCTAAGTTATGCGGAGATGAAAAAAAATCCCAAGCTCTCTCCAGGGGCATCGCCAAGTGCTGTGCGAATCTTAAGGTGTATACTTTCATTGATAGAAAACAGTTAAGTCTTGAAAAAGATTTTATTTAGTTGGTCTAGTGAAAAGTGGAATATAGATAGGTATGTCTTGCTTTATCTGTTCTTTTTACTGTTTTGTATCTTGGATTTGTTTAATATTCTGTGTTTTTTGTGATTTATTCTCAATTTTTCTGTTTTATTGCCGAAATAAATGGCGTTTTAGAATAAAAAACGTTTAAAAAATTATGATATATCTAAATTTTGCCTATTTTTATTTTAAAATCAACACAAAAACACTAAAACATCTTCAATCTGGTTAACAAAAAAAAGTTTTAAAACCACAAAACCAACAGACATGAGCAAAAGCGTAGTTAAGCAAACCATTCCCTTTATGTTATTACTGCTGGCGGCAGTAGGGGCCGTTTTTATTCCTTCACTTCCACATTTTGATGACGGTGGGAAAATTTACAATGGTGCAGATATCGCCTGGGTTCTTACAGCCACAGCACTTGTATTTCTTATGACTCCAGGCTTAGCCCTTTTTTATGGAGGTATGGTACATCGCAAAAATGTATTATCTACGATGATAAAAAGCGTGGTGTCGGCAGGTATCGTATCCGTACTATGGGTAGTAGTTGGATTTAGCCTTTGTTTTGGCGAGTCAGTCAATGGAATCATAGGAAATCCGTCTACTTACATGTTTTTTCAAGGTGTGAATTCAGGGGCTCCCTGGGCAGGTGGTCCGACTATTCCTTTAACTCTATTCTCCGTATTCCAATTGATGTTTGCCATCATTACTCCAGGTCTGGTTGTTGGAGCAGTTGCGGGTAGAATCAGATTCATATCTTATATCAGCTTTATTGCGCTGTTTATGTTATTCGTTTATGCACCACTTGCTCATTGGAGTTGGCACCCTGAGGGCTTTCTCTTTAAAATGGGGGCTCTCGACTTTGCTGGTGGCACTGTAGTGCATATTTCTGCCGGTTGTGCCGCTCTTGCAGGTGCAATGGTTTTAAAACGTCGTAAAGCGCATATTGAAAAGAAAGAAGTACCTCCTGCTAATATACCTTACGTTTTGATCGGAACGGGACTACTCTGGTTCGGTTGGTTCGGCTTCAACGCAGGTTCAGCTTTGGCAGCAAATTCTCTGGCGGTATCAGCATTTGCCACGACAAATATCGCGGCCGGTGCAGCGGGCTTGGCATGGATGTTTTTCGATGTCCTAAGAGGTAAAAAGCCTTCTGTGCTCGGATTTTGCATCGGTGCTGTTGTGGGGTTGGTTGCTATCACTCCGGGAGCTGGATTCGTAGCCATACCGCAAAGTATTTTCATCGGATTTGCGGCGGCCATTGTTTCTAATATTGTAGCTCACAAAATAACTAACTCGAAGATAGATGATACTCTAGACGTATTCGCATGTCATGGTGTTGGAGGGATGGTTGGTATGCTCCTGACCGGACTTTTTGCAACAACAACTGTAAATGGAGGTGGAGCGGACGGATGGTTTTATGGCAATCCTGAGTTTTTCTTCACTCAGTTAAAAGCGATGACAGTGGCTGTTGTTTATAGTTTCAGTGTGTCTTACGCGATATTTAAATTGATTAACCTTATTCAACCAATGAGAGTGACGAGTGAAGAAGAAGAGCTCGGTCTTGACTCGACACAGCATAATGAAAAATACATGCAGGGGGCGCTACTTGTAACTAAGAACGGAGTTCTTGTAGACGAAGATGTGAAAGAATCAGAAATCCTCTAGCCTCTGCAGGCGCGTTGCTAAACCTTCTTATCAAAAATCCGCAGGGTTGATGGGGCCCCTAAGCCCTGCGGATAATATCCTATCGAACCTTAAACAATTAAACTATTATTGACATGCTTAAAAAAATTCTAGCTGCTATGTTTATAGCGGCGGTGGCAGATACTGCCCTTGCTCAAGACAGTACAAACGTTTCGCCTTTGGAGATTTCAGGATCTGTAGATGCATACTACAAGTATGATTTTGCGGGATTAAAAGGAGGATCAGGAAATATTCCAACCTATTTCAATAGCGACAACAACTCCGTTTCCTTAGGTATGGTCGATCTTATGCTGAGAAAGACTACGGGAAAGGCGAGTTTTGTTGGAGAATTGTCTTTTGGTCCACGTGGTCAATACCAGTCCATAATGAATGGTGATGGTTCGGATGGTAATAGTTTCCATATCCAAAATTTGTATATGACATATGCATTTACGGAAAAGTTTTCATTAACAGGGGGCTTTATGGGAACGTTTATCGGATACGAGGTTATTTCTCCCGCTGCGAATTTCAATTATTCCACTTCTTATCTTTTTGGTGCAGGTCCGTTTCAGAATGCAGGTATCAGGGCTAACTATGCTGTGAGCGACCAGGTGGGGTTAATGGTCGGCGTATTTAATGATTGGAATACATATCGGGATTTTAATGGTGTATCTCACTTTGGCGCACAGTTATCAATATCGCCAGTGGAAGGATGGACCGCATACTTAAATGTTTTAACTGGTCGATCAGCTAACGTCACCGTTGTTGATGATCAGCTTGGGGAGGTAGTTGTTCCAGGTTCAGAGCAGCTTGGCTCAGGCACGATCGTAGATCTTACGACATCTTATCAAGTGAGCGAAGCATTTAAACTTGGTTTGAATGCGGCTGATTACTCGATGCCAAATGACAATGCAGGCGGTATGGGTTACAGTGGAATTGCTCTTTACCCGCAATATGCAGTTTCCGAGAACTTCCTGATCGGTTTACGGGGAGAGTATTTCAAATCGAAAGATGTAGGAAACCAGGAGGGAGGTTCAATAACAGCTCTGACAGTATCTGCAAACCTGAAGGCGGGCGGCTTAACCTTTATTCCAGAGGTGAGATTTGACCGGACCTCTGATGCTGATACGTTTTTCAAGAAAAATGGTGATTTTACCAAGAACGCCTCTCAGTTTTCACTTGCCGCGGTTTTTGCTTTCTGATAGCTGTATTTTTTACACACTTAATAAATTATTATAAAGAACGTTTACATCAAACAATAAAGATTAATGTTGGTTTAGTGTTGTTAGAGAGGGATAAGCTATATGCTTTCCCTCTTTTTATTTCGTTAGCTTTGTACTCTATGTTCTCATTTGATTTCTTCTTTAAGCAGCCAAAATCACTAACGTTAGACTGGATGGGAGTTGATATGCATTCGCATATTCTTCCAGGAATCGATGATGGCTCGAAAGATATCAAGAGTTCTGTTGCTTTTATCCGCGGGCTAATGGAATTGGGTATTGATAAATTTATCTGTACACCTCACATTTTTACGGAGGTTTATCCCAATAGCAGGGAGACCATTTTTCCGGCTCTGGAAAGTCTCAGGACCGAATTAAAGACCCAAAAAATAGATGTGCAAGTAGAGGCCGCAGCTGAATATATGTTGGATCTTGACTTTCTCGAGCTATTAAAGGCGGATAGCCTACTTCCTCTGCGTAATAGGCACGTTCTGGTTGAAATGTCCTATCAGGTTGAAACCAGGAATGTTGATCAATTTATTTTTGATTTGAATATTAAAGGATATCAGCCAGTTCTTGCTCACCCTGAAAGGTATATCTACTATCACGGTAATTTTGAGCAATACCGGAAGATGAAGGACCAAGGCTGTATCTTTCAGGTAAACATGCTTTCGCTTGCCGGGTACTATGGAAAAGGTGTCAAGCAAATGGCTCTCCAATTGTTGAAGGAAAAGATGATTGATGTTATTGGAACGGATCTCCATCATATAAAGCACCTGGAGTATATTACAAAGTTCGTCAGGAGTGGGGCAGCAGGAAAGCTCCTCGCTGAATATCCTTTCCGGAACAATGAACTATTTCGGTAGTTACATGTCGAATCCTCTAAAGCTGAGGGAACTTGGTTGAACGGAAAACCCCTCTCAAGGCTGTATAAGGTGTTTTTTGATTAAAAGCTTGCTAAAAATACTTTCAAAATGGATCCCCTTGAGGGATAATTCAACGAAAATTAACAAACCTTAACATTTTCTTAAAAGTTTAGAAATAGGAAACTCGTAATAAAATTTCTCGTTTATTTACAATATAAACCAGAGAGGAATTATGAAAGCAAATGAGATACTCCAAGGACCTGAAGAGCCCAGAAAAATTACGATTTTAGCATTTATTATAGGCAACGCAGTGGCATTGCTGACATTTATCGCACCCCTTGTCTTATATATACTCGCTAAAGAATTCTAAACGCATCCTTTCGAGAAATACTGTTGTTCAGTACATCTCAAGAGAATGCGTTTAAGAAGTGTTTGTACTTATACAACTAGTATAGTAATCTCAAGGCATGGTGTTAGTCCCAACCTGATCCTTTTTTTGCATTTCCAGCTTTGATGTGTTCCTCGGCCTTTGTTTTTCCGAGTATAGCTGCCATTTTATTGCCGTCCTTATCTTTTCCCGTCGCAATGTATCTCCCGGACTTTACGTCAATTACTGGATCGATCATCGGAACGTTCTTCGTCTTTGTCTTTACAGAATAAGCGGTGATGCCTTCTGATTCCTCTTTTGCTTTTTTCGTTGTCATAGGATATGTATTAGACTTTAATGATCAATAAGTCTCTAAAAGCAAAATTGTTTTCTCAAATAGAAGGATTTATAAAATAAAATATCAAAGATGACCGGAGTCATTTTTCAGTAGTTCAGTTACCTGTATTTTTGAATATAAATTATTATTGAAAGGAATTGGTTCGGGCCCCCTGCCCGAACCTTTATTTTAAATGGACATCTTCCCTTGATGTGGCATATAACTCGTACCAATCCTGATGATCCAGTTCAATGTCGAATGCCTTTACGATATTCCGAATTCTTTGTTCTTCTCTTGTTCCTATCAGCGGAAGGGCTCCCAGCTTAATCAGCCAGGCTACTGCTACCGATTCGATCTCGATTCCATACTTAAGTGCGATCTTCTGCAGCTTGTTGCGCACCTTGATAGCAAGATCATCTTTACCATGTGCAATCCGGCCGTCTGCAAGGGGGGCGGATGCGAGCGGTTTCATATATCGCTGCTTAATGTAGTCTATTTGTCCATTGTCCAGAGCTGAGGTGTTTAAGAGGTTCAGTTCGATATGATTGGTAACAATGGGCGTACTCAGAAACGAAGCGAGCAGCTGATGCTGGAATACAGAGAAGTTTGTGATACCGATGTTTTTGACTTTACCAGAATTCTTCAGCTGCATAAGCGTAAGTGCGGTCTCTTCTATGTTCGATATCGGATCAAGATGATTAAGCAGGAAAATATCAATGTAATCAGTCCGCAGCTTACGCAGCGAATTCTCCACTGACTCTATAATGTGTTTGCTGGATGTATCATAGTGCTTTATGCGGACGCCGGGTTGGCTGCTATGGGGGACTCTCAATCCACACTTTGTAAATATTACAAGATCTTCTCTCCGGAAGGATTTTTGGCTAATTACGTTGCCGAACAGCTCTTCACATTGATACGATCCGTATGAGTCACCATGATCGAATGTGTTGATACCCAGTTCGAGGCATAGATTAACGATGCGTTCCATGTCTGCGGAAACGTTGTTTGCCTCATCATTCCATCTATAGAATCCGTAAACAGCCGAGGAGACTTTCGGTCCTGCATCACTTAGATATGTTTTTTCCATGATTGTAATCTTGATTTGCAATAATATCTAAATAAGCTTCACAAAAGAAATATTTTTAGCTCCGGATAACACAGCATATAAGTCTGCGGATGCAGGATTGTGCAGTCTTGAAGATAAAACAGTGGTTGATTTTTAAAACTATCTGTGTGTAGTCTGCGAAAAGTACAGTCGATGTTGTAGATTTGATGTGAAATTTCGACTAAAACGATGGAGAGTACCCTAAACAAAGAAAATCCGGAAGTAAGGCTCAGAGCATTTAGGGCGATCGATGAGCCGGAAACGTGTGAGTTATTTGTTGAAGGGCACACCCATGTTTTAACGAGTATCGGCGTTACCAAAGTGACATCGTCAAAGAACGAATGGATAGATAATCCGGGTGCCTTTGTAATCGTGGTGGAGTCACTTGACAAGAAAAAAGTTTATGGTGGCGCCAGAGTTCATGTTGCAGGCGGCTCTGAGCCTCTGCCTATTGAACAGGCAACGGGGGCAATGGACCCTGAAATATTCAAGCTTGTTTGGGAATATTCCCGAAAGGGTACCGGCGAACTCTGTGGATTATGGAATTCGAGGGAAATATCCGGATATGGAATTGGTTGTATTTTTCTCATACGTGCTGCTGTTGCTATTTCGACCCAGATAGGGATCGAGTCGTTATTTGCACTTTGTGCCCCCTATACTATAAAGCCTGTTGAATGTGTGGGAATGGAAAGAGAGGAGAGTATAGGTAATAACGGCACCTTTTACTATCCTAAGCTTGATCTCCTTGCGACGACTATGTTGCTGAAGGATGTTCCTACCATTATTAAAGCCTATCAGGAAGACCGGGATGCTATCTTTAAGATCAGAGAGTCTCTGAATGTGGTCAGGATGGAGGAGCTTAGAAGGAAGACCATTAAGATACATTACGAAACCGAGATTCCGAATCTGAGCAGATGGGATTTAAACGCCATCATTGCCAATGCCAAAATGAATTACCTAAAGGGGCAGCTCAACGAAAACGACCTTAACTTTTTTTAAATACGATGGAAACCAATTACATTTTTTCCCCTCAATTATTAAGGATTTACCAGCCAGCAGACAAAAAAGTATTCGATGCACTCATTGAACAAAGAGAAGCTTTATTTATACATGATGAAATATATGGACAGCTTCAGGAATTAATAAAGTCGGAGCATCCGTCTTTAAAATTGAAACCTGAAGATTATTCCAGGCTGATTAACCAACGATTAGGGGGGAGAGATATCAGAGAATATGGCGTGTGGGTTTACTACCCCTGGAGTAAACGCCTGGTTCACCTGCTGGATGAGGAGGAATTCGTGGAAGTCAGGACCAACCGTAACCGATATAAAATTACGAGAGAGGAGCAAAAAACGCTCAGTGGGAAGAAAATTGGTATTGTGGGATTGTCTGTTGGGCAGTCCATAGCTCTTACTCTCGCCATGGAGCGTACCTGCGGAGAGCTTCGTTTAGCAGATTTCGATACTGCTGAACTTAGTAATCTGAACAGGATCAGAACAGGAGTGCAAAATCTCGGAGTAAACAAGACTGTCATAGCCGCTAGAGAAATTCTCGAGATAGATCCGTTCATCAAGATCCGGATTTACAACGATGGCCTAAGTGAAGACAATATGGACCATTTCTTCAGTTTCGACGGAAAGCTTGATCTTTTCGTGGAAGTTTGTGATGGCCTGGATATCAAAATTGAAAGTCGTTATAAGGCTCGCGAGTTGCAAATACCCGTAGTTATGGATACTAACGACCGGGGGATGCTTGATGTTGAACGTTTCGACCTTGAACCAGAAAGGGATATTCTTCATGGTCTGGCAGATGGTCTCGACCCGAAGAATATTAAGGGCTTGACAAACGAAGAAAAGGTTCCCTATGTACTGAAACTTATAGGTGCAGATACTATCTCGACGCGGATGAAAGCTTCCATGCTCGAGGTGGAACAATCCATCAATACCTGGCCGCAGTTGGCATCTTCTGTGACTTTAGGGGGAGCGTTGACGACAGATGTTTGTAGACGCATCCTTTTAGATCAATACCATGAATCCGGGAGATACTATGTTGACCTGGAAGAGCTGGTGGGAGATCGAGAATCCAAGCCGGAAGCTCCAGTGGTTAAGGCTGATCAGCTTGTTAACCCCTATTCAGAACTTGAATGGTCGGACATTAAGAAATCTTCTGACGAGTTTTTCTCAAAGTATACGGAATCAGCGAGCAGTCTTTCAGATCATCAGATTGATGCATTGGTAGAAGCAGCGATTGCAGCACCCTCTGCCGGCAATAATCAACCTTGGAAAATCTATTATTGCAACGGAGTATTGTTCTTATTTCACGATAAGATCAAGTCATGGTCGTGGGGCGATTATTATGAAATGGGATCTCATATGTCTCTGGGATCGGCTCTTGAAAATGTACGCTTGCAAGCGCGCGCGCTTGGATTGGCGGTAGACGAGACCATTTTTCCATTGGAGCAAAACCCTGCATTGATAGCTGCTTTAAGATTTTCTCCATCAGGAGAGTTGGTGACTTCGCAGACGCTTGATTTAGCCAAATATGTCTTCGTTCGCAATACTAATCGGAAATTAGCTAAACGTATTCAGCTGGAGGATTCATTTTATGAAGGGATGAGAGCGGTAGTCAGTCTTTTTGAGGGTGTAAACCTATATTATACTCAAGATGAGGACAAGTTGGATGAGCTTGCAGATATCATTGCGGAGTGTGACAAGATACGCTTGCTTAATGAGTTGGGGCATGAGGAATTTTACCATGAAATACGTTGGAATAAAGCTGATGCTACCAAGACGAGAAATGGTGTGGAGTTAGATGCTGTAGATATCACTGCGAGTGAAAAAGCCGGCTTCAGGGTTGCTCAAGATTGGAAGGCTGTGAAATTGCTTGCTCAGTGGGACAAGGGAGATGCATTTAAAAAGATGTCACTTGATGGCATAAAATGTGCGTCTGGAATTGTAGTCCTAACGATCCCTAAATTCGATCATCAAACATTGATACAAGCCGGGAAAGCCGCGGAACGTGCCTGGATTTTTGCAAATCAGCAGAATGTTGCTGTTCATCCCCTGTTATCGACAGCATTCTTCTTCAGTCGGCTTACTCACGGAAGAGGGCAGGACCTTCCACCGCACGTTGCTGATAAGCTGAGTTTACTTAGACAGCGCTTTGTTAAGGCGCTGGCTACTGAGGGCGGCAACGATATCATGATTCAATTCGAGGTCTTTGTTATGAAGGTGGCTATCGCTCCTGAAGCTGGGAGTCGCTCATTGAGGAAGGATAAATCTGAACTATTTAAACGAGACTAATAGTCTCCGTTCAAGGAAAATATATGAATTATATCAGACAGGTTTGTATTCTTCTTATCTGCTTTATAGCAGGAACAGCATCGGCTCAGCAAGTTGTTCCCTTTGATGGTGAATTTGGACCTATAGGAGACAAGTTGGAAATTCTTACCGACTCTGGCGGGAATATGTCTTTGCAGGAAGCAATGAAGTCGACCAGATACAAAAACTCGGCAGATGAGTTTCCTAATCTGGGGACAACTCCTTATGCATATTGGGTAAGGTTTTCATTGAAGAACCTCACGGATGGCAAAACTGCTGGAATCCAGATGACCCAGGCTATGACCGATTACCTGGACTTCTATGAATTGAAAGGGGACACGGTAACAAGGGTTAATTTTACTGGTCATAAGAGGCCCTTCAATAATCGCTATTTAAAAAATCAGACGTTTATATACCAGATCCCTTTTTCAGCCGGGGATACACGCACCATCTATTTTAGAGCTCAGAGCGGAAAGCAGCTTATGCTTCCTATTTATCTGGGAACTATAGAAAAGGTTTTAGAGAATAGCCTTGTGATCGACATGCTTTTCGGCGTATATGTGGGGATTCTCATGGTTATGATTTTGTATAACCTGTTTGTTTATAGTACGGTTAGAGATAGAAGTTACTTGTACTATGTGATGTATCTCGTTGTTGTATTGCTGACTCAAGCATCGATGCAGGGTTATGTTTTTCGCCTGGTGCTGCCTGATTACCCGGCATTTGCTGATATATTCGTCTATTTCAGTACGGCTTTGATCGGAATCGCTGCAATCGAGTTCTCGAAACACTTCCTTTCTACCAAGCATTATACCCCGAAGCTGCATAAGGTCTCTTATCTCTTCTATATACTTTACTGTATACAAATCTTACTTGCCTTATTGGGATACTTCAATTTTAGTTACACACTAATGTTGATGCTTGCTATGTGTAGTGCGATTTATGTGCTCTACATGGCAGTGGTTATTCAATTTAAAGGGCTTCGGTCGGCCAAATTTTTCTTGATAGCATGGGGTGGGTTCATATTTTGTGTAGTCATATATGTGCTGAAAGATCTGAACTTTATAGTTCCTTACAACAATATCACGAACTTCGCTCTGCTTATCGGTTCCGCATTCGAGTCCATCATGCTTTCTTTCGCACTAGCAGATAAGATTAACATACTCAAATCAGAGAAAGAGCAGTCCCAGATGGAGACCATGCACGTTCTTAGGGAAAATGAGCGGATCATCAGAGAGCAGAATGTAGTTCTTGAGGCCAGAGTGACAGAGCGCACAGCTGAGTTGAACAATACGCTGGAAGATCTTAAACAAACTCAGTCGCAGCTGGTCGAATCAGAGAAGATGGCCTCATTGGGTCAGCTCACTGCAGGTATCGCACACGAGATTAACAATCCGATCAATTTCGTTACTTCAAATATAAATCCCCTCAAACGTGACGTAGATATGCTGTTGAACGCACTAGAGGAAATTGAGTCTGTTGGCCTCTCGGATCGTACAATAGAAGAAAAGAAGCAAATTATCGAAGAGTTTAAAGATGATCTTGATTTCGATTACCTTAAAATCGAGATCGATCAGCTGATGAAAGGGATAAACGAGGGAGCATCGCGTACAGCGGAGATCGTTAAAGGCTTAAGGATATTCTCGAGGGTAGATGAAGATGATCTTAAAAAAGCGGATATCAATGAAGGGCTCGATTCGACGATGATTATAGCAAATAACTTGCTGAATAATAATATCAAGGTAGTCATGGAACAGGCAGAGCTCCCGCGAGTCGAATGCTATGCAGGTAAGCTAAACCAGGTGTTTTTAAACATCATCAGTAATGGAATACATGCAATTCACGAGAAGTTTGGGGAAAAACCTGGAGGCGAGCTCTATATCAAAACATATGCTGATGAAGAAAGTGTATATTTGTCTATCAAAGACAACGGAATAGGAATGAGCGCAGAAACTCAGAGAAAGATTTTTGAGCCGTTTTTTACTACAAAAGACGTTGGAGAAGGGACGGGCTTAGGAATGTCCATTGCCTATAATACAATCAAAAAACATAAGGGAGATATAAATGTTGTTTCTTCACCTGGCGAAGGTTCCGTATTCATTTTGCGTATTCCAATTTCTTTCAGCAATGATTAATTTTCTTTCAGATAATCAACTTGGTACCAACTAGCCCCATGACAGAAAAAATCAAAATTCTGTATATTGATGACGAAGCCGATAATCTTATCGGTTTCAAGGCATCTTTCCGTTATGATTATCAGATTTTCATTGCTCAAGACATCCCGGCGGCATATGCACATCTCGAAAAGCATCCTGATATCCGGATAATTTTCTGCGATCAAAGAATGCCCAAACAAACCGGTGTGGAATTCTTCGATGAGGTGCGTTCATTATACCCATCAGCCGTCAGAATTCTTCTTACAGCATATACCGATGTTGAGTCGGTAATTGACGCTATCAATAGAGGACATATTTTCAGATTTGTAAAGAAGCCATGGACTGAAATTGACATTATTTCTGCGATTGAAGAAGCAAATAAATTTCATATAAGCAATTCAATGCTTGCGGTGAAGCACGATGAATTGCAAAGAGCCTACAGTGAACTGGATAAGTTTGCTTATAGCGTGAGCCATGATATTCGAGGGCCATTGTCGGGTATAATGGGTGCAATTAACTTAGCTCAGGATACAGACGATCCTACTGAGATGAAAGAGGTGCTTTCAATGATGAAGAAGTCTTTGAAGACCCTTGATATGTATATTGTTAATATGCATGAGTATTATAGTCTTCAACGTGGAGAGCTAAAGATCAAAAAGATCGACTTTCATGCCATTGCAAATACGCTAAAAGACATCTTCGGGATGACGGCAGAAGTAAACAATATTGCTTTTGAAGTAGATATCGTTCAGACTGATGTTTTTTTCAATGATGAGGCGCCTATCATGTTGATATTGAATAATTTGATCTCTAATGCATTCAAGTATCAGGAAGAGGGAAATACCAATAAAATAGTCAGGTTGAAGATAGAGGTGGTAAATGGTTCCGCAACTTTTGAAATAAGCGACAACGGTATTGGAATCCTTCGCAATCACATTAACGAGATATTTAACCTCTTTTATAGGGCAACCTCACAATCGTCTGGCTCAGGATTCGGGCTGTATAATGTAAAGAGTGCCATATTGAAGCTCAATGGACATATTGAGGTGAACTCCGTGCTTCATCAAGGCACGACTTTCAAGGTAATAATTCCTGGGAAATAAGTCTTTAATCTAAAAGTTTTTGCCTTAAGAGAAACTCAAGCTGGTCATTGGATGTGGCGAGCTTTTCGTTCATAGAGGTAATTTCTTCCTTCTCTTTATACTTATCATAAGCACGGCTTATCGTCATATCAAGTTCTTCCTCATTCCAGGGCTTTGCGAGATAATGAAAAATTTTGCCTTTGTTTACCGCGTCAACGACAGCACCCATATCGGCGTAGCCAGTCAGAAGAATTCGAATAGGGTCAGGAAATTTTTCAATAACCTTCTCCAGGAATTCAACTCCGGTCATATTGGGCATACGTTGATCGGTGATGATGATATGAACAGGCTGCGCCTTCATGATTTCAAGAGCTTCATCGCCGCTTAAAGCAATAAGCACTTTATATTTCATGCGGAAAGTAGCCTTGAAAGAATACAGGTTATTCTCTTCGTCATCTACGTAGAGTATGGTTATCTTTTTCTCGGGCATAATGATTGATTACGCAAAGTTAATGTTTTTGTTTCAGGAGATTCAATTAGAATAGAGTGAATTCTAATTTAGCGATAAATCAGCATATACGGGATAATGATCAGATGCCTGCTCTGGAATGATGACGTGGGAGGAAACATTCCAGTTGCCGGATACAAGAATATGATCGATCTGATATCGCAAGAAGCCTTTGTGTAGCGTCACTGCGTAAAAACCATTGCCCTTCTCCCGATATGTGCTCAGCAAGCCAGCCGCCATTTTGTTAAACGCGTATGATGAAGGTGGATCATTGAAGTCACCGCAAATTACGTAAGGGTAGGGGCATGATGCAGAATGTTCCTTTACCATATCCACCTGGGCTGCACGTTCCAAAAAAGCCCTCCTTAACTGTCCTCCAATCTGCTTACTCGGACGCAGTTGTTTTGTCTTCCCTTTAATTACCTGACTCATGTAGTTAATCTGGGTTTGTTTCAGACGGATGGATTCCAAATGAACTGAGTACACCCTGAACGTCCGGTTGTTCTTCAATACGTCTATATAGATGCACTGATTTCCGTCACCGTCTTCTGAAAAGCGGAGAACGCCGGATTTGATAATTGGATATTTAGAGAAGATTGCCATACCTACTCCATCTCCGTTAAACTGCACGAAATGAAAGTTTTTTGTATGGAGGATCTTTTTTAAAGAGTCATTCGCTTGAAAATGCTGCGGTACACTATAGTATTCCTGAAAACAAGCAATATCAGGCTGTATCTTGTCAATTAGCGACAATACCTTGCTACTGTTAGATGTTGCCCGGAACGCTTCATCAAAGGCATGCACATTGTATGTCATCACGCGGACAAGCGAATCAGGAGTACCAGCTTTTGCTTGAACCTGCGCTTTCCTGCTAAGACTAAATGTACCTGATAGAATGGGCCATCCTATGAAGATACAGCACAGAGGAACTAAAGCAAAAGCAGATCTGCGGATGAGCCAATAACAACATATGAGGATATGGCCGGCCAGAACAGGGACATAAGCAAGACTCGCGAAGGCGAGGGGCCAGAACGTTCTGGGATCTACATAGGCACCAAGATTTGATAGTAGCAGTGCAATGCAGGAAAGGATAGTGATGAATTTAATTATCTTAGTCATAGCTTTAGTACATGCGTGGCAATGTTAATTTGTATTTTACGGCTACAATACGAATGACGCATATCGTGGAAACCGCACAAAGCCTCGTTACATTAATATCAATACCCATTTCCCGGCACGTGATGTAAACTAAACCGCCAGCGATGCATGCCGTCGCATAAATCTCCTTTCGAAAGATAAGAGGTATGTTATTGAGAAGGATGTCTCTGGTAATACCTCCAAAGCAACCCGTGATAGTTCCCAATGCAACACAGATCTCGGGTTTGAGGCCGGCATTCAGTGCTTTCTGTACGCCTACGATAGTAAATAGGCCAAGGCCGATCGTGTCGAATAAGAATAACGGTAATTTAAATGACTTTAAACGCTTCCAGAAAAGCATCGTAGCGATAGTCGAAAAGAAAATAACAGCTGAATAGTACTCATCCATCATCCAGCTTACAGGTAGCTCCCCGATAAGGATATCTCTAACCGTTCCTCCTCCGATAGATGTCACGAATGCTATCGTTAATACTCCGAAAACATCTAATCTTTTCTGTATGCCTGCAAATGCGCCTGAGATTGCAAACGATACGCAACCTAAAAGTTCAAGGATATAGGTGATCGTCATTAAGTGATCGTCATTATTTGGCAAATATATTAACTTTACCCGATGGATTCTATTGTACACACATATCGTGCCGACAACGCGCGAATTGCTGTAATTGGACTGGGCTATGTAGGACTTCCTCTCGCGATCGAGTTCGCCCGGAAATATCCCGTTTTAGGGTTTGATATCAGCAAGGGCAGGGTGCTAGAGTTGTCAGCCGGTAGTGACAGAACACAAGAGGCGGACCTAATAAGTTTGAATCAGTTGATAGCTGAAGGGAGTCTGCAGTTTTCCTGGGATAAGGATGATCTTCGGTCTTGTAACACGTTCATCGTCACCGTGCCGACGCCGATAGACGAATTCAAATCTCCCGACCTAGGTCCTTTGTTGAAAGCTTCTCAAATGTTGGGTTCTATCCTTAAGAAAGGAGATGTAGTCATATATGAATCTACGGTTTATCCAGGTTGCACTGAGGAAGATTGTGTGCCCGTTCTGGAGAAGACCTCTGAGCTTATTTTTAACAGGGACTTTTTTGCAGGTTATTCCCCTGAACGGATAAATCCAGGAGACAAGGTCAATACCCTCACAAAAATTAAGAAGGTAACAAGTGGGTCCACTCCGGAAATCGCAGAAGAGGTAGACCGGCTGTACAGTTCCATCATCACTGCAGGGACGCATAAGGCACCAAGCATTAAAGTTGCAGAAGCTTCAAAAGCAATAGAAAACGCGCAGCGTGATGTTAATATTTCATTTGTAAATGAACTCTCCCTCATTTTCGATAAGATCGGTATTGACACGAATGACGTAATTGAAGCTGCTGGTACTAAGTGGAACTTTTTAAAGTATAAGCCGGGGCTTGTGGGTGGCCATTGTATAGGGGTCGATCCTTATTACCTGGCTCATAAAGCACAATCTTTGGGGTATCATCCGCAGGTAATCTTGTCTGGTCGCAGGGTCAATGATGCGATGGGTGGATTTGTTGCCGACAAAGTGGTTAAGCTGATGATTCGAAATGACCAACGCATCAAAGGATCAAAAGCACTGATTCTGGGCATTACTTTCAAGGAGAATTGCCCGGATGTAAGGAACACACGGGTAGTAGATATTTATCATGAACTTGCCGAATTTGGTGTGGAGGTTGACGTGTGTGATCCCTGGGCCAATATAGAGGAAGTGCGACATGAGTATGGAATAGATATACAAAATGAGCTGCAACCAGGTGTCAGGTATAATGCAATAATTGTCGCCGTTGCTCATGACAAGTTTTTAACGATTGACTACTCTAGCCTAAAAGCAGACAATGGTGTTATATTTGACACGAAAGCCTGTCTTGAACGGCACATTGTCGACGCGCGACTATAAGTCCTAATACCTTAGGAACGATAGCAGGTATTTTAATCTCAAGCTCGTTTTTAAGGATGAAATTTCACGCGTGTGATCATCGAAAAATTAATTTCAGGAATACATAACCCTTTTTCTTTTTTTGCGTAAAATGCTTAAAACAAAGATAATAAGAATGATTCACACAGAAATGGAACTCGAGAAGCCTGAAAGTACTTTTGATCAAGATGTACTGAAGATTGACGATACTTTGTATACCGTCAACGTTCAAGAGATTGAAGTTTTTATTGAACAATGCAGGAGATTTATGCCCCTACAAAGCAATAACGACTTTGAGCTAATGACCCAAGAGATATCTGACTCACTAGTGGAATTCACAAGAGGAGATGTACCGATGGAACAAATAAGACCTCAATTGCTGTTTCTTCGGGAAATAGGTTTTTTACTAAAAGGCTTTTTGACGCCGGCTGAAGAAGACTGATGTCTGCATAGTCGTTGGTTAGTGACGCCTTATGCATAGGTATTTATATACATTACGAATAAAGAGAGCTTTTCTCAACATACGCTAAAAGGAGTTGGTTGTGCTTTTCAAGCAAGTCTATGTACTTGTCCTTCCAATATTGTTCTGACCGTGCACGGCCTTCTCCTTCTTCCTCCGCATAGACTGCATCATCTGGTAGATGACTTATCCCCCGCTGTTCAGTTTTCATAAACAGTTCCGGAAATTCATTTGAAAAATCATGTTTTAGAGCCATGCCAATCTTGTGTATGATTGCAGGTTTCAGATACTTCTGGTTGAACCAGTTATAAACAGATCGTCGGTTCACGTCAGTCAGACGTGCAAGCTCACTGATGCTATAACCATTCCTGCGAATAACTTTTTCGATTATCTGACCATAGTGCTGATCTTTGAAATTTTCGTTCATATCGTTTAAGTTTATGCCCGAACAGCTACGGCTGCTCCAGCACCTGGATTTGTGATTAGAATATTTTGATTGACAGCCACTTTTGCTATCAATACACAGTCAAGCTGTCGAATGCTTATCAAAACAGATTTGCCCTTCACCTCTATAACCTCCCCTTCCAAGTTAGCCAAAGCACCTTGGGTGATCTTAATGCGATCTCCGCTACTCAAATCCCTTATACTTATCGTTTCAACATCTTTGTATTTGCCGACAATCATCCGGATTCGGTCGATATCGCTGTTATCAACCACAGCGGGCTTTCCACTGTAATAAATGAAATTTATTACACCCATCGTCTCCCGGACTAGAGATTGTTCAAACGGAGAAATGTGTACGAAGAGATATGATGTAAATAGAGGCAGGTCAACAAGCATGTTCCTGTCAGCCCATTTTCTGTTTGTTCTGACAAGTGGACAGAAGCTTTCTACCCCTTTTTCTTTAAGCAGCCGGTCTACCTTTTTCTCCCATTTGGAGCGTGTGTAAATTACCATCCACGCTTTTACGTTACTGTCTTTTTTGCTAAGGAAAGGTTTATTCATAATTCTAGTCATAGTGTAGTTTTCGGTCTTCGAGGAGATGAGTGTTACGAAAATAGATAAAAAGAACCCTCCAATTAGGACCTTTCCCACCATGTATAATACATTGTTGACTTATGGGAAAAACATAGGAAAATCTAACTGGCTTAGATGGTAAACGACATGTCTTCTCAGGATTGGTTAATATAAATCATTGATCTACAGAGTTTCTCGAAATTTCCCGTGACTTGGTACATAATCGAGAATAATTTCTGAAAGGTGTGTGACACCCTTACTTTTATGAAAAAATCAGCGACAAAATTATCTGTTCAGCGGAGTTTTTTAACTGCGGCAAAAAGCGCCGCTAAAGCCTGTTGCCGGCATGTAACTGAAGTGGCGAAGCTCTATTTAAACGAAAAATAATAAATACCTATGTGCAAATCATTCTTTCACAGTTTCCTTTTTTTGACGGCGATTACACTATCGTCATGTTCGACGTACAAAACAATTCCTTACTTCCAGAATCTTGATAAGACCAAGATTACTCAGGAAGAAATTAAAAACAATTCGGCTCTGAAGATTCAACCGGGTGACATACTTGGAATTACAGTCGGAAGCTTGAATCCTGATGCCTGGACGGACGGAAACAAGAACGGAGAAACCGCCCTGGGATATAAAGTTGATGACGGCGGGAACATTAGCTTGCCATTAATAGGTCTCGTTAAGGTGGGTGATTTGACAACAGTACAGGCCAGAGAGCTGATAGAGACCAGACTTGTTAAGTATTTGAAGTCTCCTGCTGTGAACTTAACTATACTGAATTTTAAAATTTCTGTACTAGGGGACGTCAATCGGCCAAATGTTTATCCTGTTTTAAGCGAGCAGATATCAATCACAGAGGCTCTAAGTCTCGCAGGAGATCTTCAGATAACAGGTATGAGGCAAAATGTCTTGCTGATTCGTGAGCAGGGAGGAGTTCGTAAATATATACCGGTTGATCTTACAAGCACCAGTTTGTTCCAGTCAGAATACTATTATCTCCGCAACAATGATATCATCTACGTAACGCCTGATAAAAACAAGGCTGCAGCGGTAGATCAATCAGCCCGAAATGTGGGATTCGTTCTTTCGGCAGTATCTATCCTTACTCTTATCGCTACCCAACTATTATAATCGCTATGAAAACAGAACAAATATATCTCGCACCATACGCCGAAAATGAGGTTGCACCAGGAGCAACCAAGGATATGCGTGCCATGTTCGCTAAGTACCTATATCATTGGCCTCTTTTTGTTTCCATTATGGCCTTGTGCATTGGGCTCGCGTTGTGGTATGCTGCTACGCGTCCACCTGTCTACACTATTAATGCGAAAGTCACTATAAAGGACGACACCAAAACAGGGGATATGAAAACCGCCTTGCAGGAAATTACCATATCTCAGACTCCAAAAGCCATGGAGAGTGAAGTTCAAAAGCTGAAGACACGTGCTCTCATAGGGAGGGTAGTAGACGAGCTCCAGCTCTGGTCAACCTACCATGTTGAAAAAACCTACGGTATGGAAGAGGTGTACAGCACCTCGCCGGTACGTTTTCATCTGCTGGACCAACGCAGACCCCTCACTGAGAGAAGCTTCAGCATATATATAGAAAGCAAGGATCATTACATCTTAACACAACCGAGTGGAAACGAAATCAGAATTCCATTCAATAGTATTAGCACGAACTCTTTTGGTTCATGGAAGCTCGATACAACATCACATCTGATCGATCATATAGGTAAGAAGATAGTGGTTATGTTAAACAGTCCAGAAAATGCAACCAACGCATGGATAGGAAAGTTGAACGTCGCATTGAATAAAACAGCTCCAATCGTAGATATAGATTTGGAAGATACAGATCCCGAACGAGGTGTGATGGTGGTTAACCATGTGATCAAAAGCTATAAGATGCTTGATATAGAAGAGAAGAATAAAGTTACTGAGAGCACCTTAAAGTTTATAGACGATCGTCTGACTGATGTCACCGGCGAGCTAACGACCGTAGAAAAAGATGTCGAGGGATATAAAAGCAGCCAGGGTTTGACGGATATATCGTCCCAGTCGCAGGTTTACCTTCAGAGTGTTCAAGAAAACGATAATGAGTTGAACAAAGTGAACGTTCAATTAAACGTAATAGACGGGATAGAGAGATATATTAATTCAGCAGGGAGTAATGGAAACGCCCCTGCGACACTAGGTATCGAAGACCCAGGCCTTAATAATCTGGTTAGTCAACTTGCCGTGCTTAACCTGGAACGTAATAAATTGATGGCGACTACCCCTGAAGATAATCCTCTCTTTGCTCCTCTGAATAGTCAGATTCTTAGTACAAAGAACTCGATTAAAGGAAACATCAAAGCCATCAAGTCGTCTTTGCTGGCAACCCGGAGGCAGCTTCAGGGCTTTAACAGCAAAGCCGAGTCATCCATAAAAAATATCCCCGGACAGGAGAGGCAATACTTGAGTATTAAACGTCAACAGGCAATCAAGGAGAATCTGTATGTATACCTTTTGCAAAAGCGCGAGGAAATTGGCCTTCAGTATGCATCAACCTTAAGCGATATAAATACGATTGAGTCTGCCTACTTCGAGGGGCCTAAATCACACAAAGAAGTCCCATTATCTATTGCAATTATGTGTGGTTTTCTTCTGCCGGTAGGTTTAATTGGTTTTCGAAAAGCATGGAGAAATAAGATTCACGACCTGGAAGATCTAAAATCAACTGGTGTACCGGTCATAGCTGAACTGATACAGGAAGAGGGCGACTCATCAATTGTTGTTCTCGATCGGAATACATTTGCCATTGCAGAGCAGTTTAGAGCATTGAGAAGCAGCTTGTTTCATCTATACGATAATAGAAAAGGCAGCTGCGTGACATTGTGTACGTCCAGCGTATCTGGGGAAGGGAAAAGCTTTATATCAAACAATCTAGCTATATCAATAGCGGCCTCAGGAAAGCTGACGATTATTCTTGAGCTTGACTTGCGGCGCCCAATGATGTCGAAATATTTCTCCTTCGATAAAAAGTGCCCGGGAATCAGTGACTACCTTCAAGGGAAAGCAACGATAGATCATATTGTTCAACCATCACAGGTTCGTCCTAATCTGTTTTTAATTGCTGCCGGATCGATGGTGGATGATCCTGCAGAACTATTAGAATCGTCGCGTATGGTTGAGCTGATTAGAACGTTGAGGGAGCGCTATGACCATATCTTGCTTGATACTCCTCCTTTACATCTCGTAACGGATGCGATGATTCTTGGTAGAATGAGTGATAAGACGGTTTACATGGTTCGTCAGGATGTCACGAGCAAGGCAGAACTGCAGTTTATTAAGCAGTTAAATCAAGAGCAAATGATGCCTGATATGCACATCGTATTTAACGGTATACAAAGAAACCGTACTGGTTATGGCTACAGCTATGATTACAGCTATTATAACTACCCGAAGTCGAAGTCGATTAGTTCGCGCAAGCTCATGAGAAATTTAGCTAGTAGATTTTAACTTTTAGAGGTGTCAGTACAACAACTTTATATCGACGGAAAGTTCTCAAGGCTCAAAGAGTGGCTAAAGATAATCTCTCTGGCAGGATCAGCTCAATTAATAGTTCAGGCTACGAGCTTTGTATCTGGGATCTTGATCATCAGAATGCTGCCGACTCAGGAATATGCTTTGTACACCATTGCGAATGCTGTACTCGGAACGATGGCGGTTTTAAATGATGGGGGGGTCACCACAGGGGCAATGTATGAAGGTGCAAAAGTGTGGCAGGATAAACGCCGCTTAGGAAGTGTGTTAAACACAGCGCTTCTGTTGCGCCGTAAGTTCGCAATTATCAGTTTAGTGATTGTTGTACCCATACTCTTTTACATATTAAGAGAACATGATGCCAGTTGGACCATATCAATCCTTATCAGCCTCGCCCTTATTCCCGCTTTTTTCGCAACGGTCTCCGGTTCGCTGCTCGAAATAGTGCCCAAGTTAAGGCAGGAAATAGGACCTCTGCAAAGATTACAGGTCCAGAATAATTTGGGAAGGCTAATATTATTGTGTATTTCTTTGTTCACTATGCCTTGGGCATATATCGCTATATTGGCATCAGGCATTCCGCAAATGTGGATGAATGTAAGACTTCGGCTGTTTGATTCCCGATATGCCGACTTCGGCGCAAAGACGGATGAAAAAACCCAAGCATCGATTCTGGCTATTGTTGTTCGCGTTATGCCTGCGTCAATTTATTACTGCTTGTCAGGGCAAATTACTATCTGGCTAAGTTCTGTTTACGGCTCTACCTCTACAATAGCTCATTTGGGAGCTCTCGGAAGGATTGCCATGCTTTTTAATCTACTAACCGTTTTGTTTGGGACGCTCATTATGCCGCGCTTTGCGAGGTTGCCCTTAAACAAGTCTGTTCTGCTCAGGCGCTTTTTGCAGGTGATGTTGTTGCTTTCTTTGCTCTGTGTTTTTATGCTGTGTGGCGCGTGGGTGCTGTCATCAGAGATACTTTGGGTATTAGGTCCTCAATATAGCGATCTACAGGAAGAGGTAGTTTGGAGTGTTTTGGCAAGCTGCATTGGCATGCTGGCAGGGTGCGCCTTCAACTTGTACTCAAATAGAGGATGGACAATAAATCCTTTTTTGCTAATCGGTCTAAGTCTTTGTACGATCGTGCTTGGAGTTTGGTGGATTGATATTTCCACGATTAGGGGAATGATAAACCTGCAGATTTTTATAGTCAGTTCTGAGGCCCTAATGCACGCGGGGTATTGCATTTTTAGAATAAAGAAAATTGATAGCTAAGGTGAGACTTAGCAAAAAAGATACTCAATGGGCACTGGTTTATTAACCCAGACGCCGGAAGTTAAATGTATGCTAGTGAGCGACTATCCGTACAACTTAGCTAGGCGGTGGGTTTTTACTCTGATTGTTTGTCTTGGTGTTATCCGTAGGATCCGGAGAACCTCCAAGGTGTAGGCTGGAGCCGAATTCTCAGAGAAAGATACATTCGGAAGATTCGAGCGATGTACTTCCGGACATCTTATCTGAGTTATAGAGGGCTGGTTGCCTATTGAGTCTTGATCCTGCTTGTTAAGAGTAGGCGTCGACCAATCCTGTAAACAAGGATTTTCGAAAATTCCAAACAAAACACATATAGATAATGAATAGAGACGTTCGCAAAGGCCGTACAGGTGCCAACATACTACCAGCTCAAGAGTCTGACGGACTAAAAAGTGAGCGGCAGCAAGGTGATTGGATAGTATTCGGACTTGCACATACACGTTTATGGACCTTAAGAACCTACATCCTTTTAATAAAGACAATGAAGTCCCGGGGGCTTGTTAAGCGTATCATTTCAATCGGCCCGATTAATAATGCATATGCCAGTCAGGAATTGGAATTTGCTACTGAGCATCTTGGCGAAGATGTACTAATCCAGCTTGGCGCGTTACCAGCTGATCAGGTATCCCGCAGACTGCTTCATGCAGAGGTTGCTTTGGTGGCGTCTAATCCAGAGAGTTTGAAAAAGTCTGGTTTATTTGCGGCTCTTGCCGCTCATGCGCTACCCGTTATCTCGGATGTTCCTACAAGCTTAAACGACCCGCCCGGAAGGATCATCTTCAGGCCCGTAGAGATAATGAACAAGGCCCAGATTTTAAGTTCACCTGAATATGATAAGCGAAAGAAACAACTTCACCATTGGTTTTGGAAAACACGAAACTGGAAGACGATTGAGCTGAATATGACCAGCTGGATGAAAGAAGGTTAACGATCCACTAAAACGAACTCATGAAAATTTTTATTTCTCATCCTACAGGTAATCGCAACGTAAGGGCGGTTTTAGATAGCTTCGATAATGCAGGTATACTGGCGGGTTTTAATACGACCGTCTCTGCAAACAAATCGTCAAGATGGTTAAAGATAATGCCAGGTAGTTTTCAACAGGAGTGGTTGCGGCGATCGTACTCTGTAGCGGCAGCGAAGGTGAGAACCCGTCCCATTCTTGAGCTTTCCAGGTTGGTACTACCCAAACTAAATTTAGGCTTGTTTACAAAGAACGAGTATTCACTGGCCAGTATCGATGCAGTATACCGAGACTTAGACAAGGATTTTGCGAAGCATTTGCCTGACATATTGCAAAATCAACCCTTTGATGCTGTGTACGCCTATGAGGATGGGGCCTACGAGACCTTCAGAATGGCCAGGAAGCTGGGCCTGAAATGTATCTATGATCTTCCCATAGCATACTGGGAGACAAGTAGGAAATTGTTGATTGAAGAGTCTGAAAGACTGCCAGAATGGGCAATAACCTTGGGCGGGGGAGTCAAGGATTCAAAAGAGAAACTCAGACGAAAAACTAAGGAGCTTGAAATGGCTGATATCGTAGTTGGCCCAGGTAGCTTCGTCAGAGATTCTCTGCCGAACTGGGCAGCAAATAAAAGGACAATTATGGCTCCGTTTGGTTCTCCTCATGTCACTGCAAACGCCGCTGAGACGCTGCAGTTTAAAGACCCCTCTCGTCCCCTGCGTGTTCTCTTTGTGGGTAGTATGGGGCAGCGGAAAGGACTTGGGGATCTGTTCAACGCAATCAAAATGTTCGGTACCGAAGAAGTCGAGCTAGTAGTCCTCGGAGAGCCTTTGACATCAATGGAGTTCTATAGGAAGCAGTTTTCCGATTTTACATATGAGCCCAACAGACCTCATGATAAGGTTTTGGACCTCATGAGGTCCTGTGATGTTTTTTGCCTCCCGTCGATAGTAGAAGGACGTGCCTTGGTAATGCAGGAGGCGATGAGTCAAGGTCTTCCACTGATTGTTACCGAGAATACAGGTGGAGCTGATCTGGTGCAGGAGGGCTATACAGGCTTTCTCGTACCGATACGCTCTCCGGAAGCTATCGCAGAGAAAATTAACTGGTTTCTCCAGAATCGGTCTGCAATACCTCTGATGGCGAATCTCTCCAGGCAACATGCAGCTACGTACACCTGGGAAAGCTACGGCTCAGCTATAGTAAGTCAAATAACACAAAAGGAAAACCCGAGCATTTGCAATCATGTCTAAAGTTATGAGTGACCAGCATAAGGCTTTGAAGCAGGCGATTTGGGCGTATTTTCTGCTTATAATATTCGAGGGCGCTCTTCGGAAATGGGTGCTTCCCCAGTTGGCAAACCCGCTCTTAGTAGTTCGTGACCCGATAGCCATTTTTTTGATCGGCTATTCCTGGTATAAAGGTATTTTGCCAAACAACCTGATGATGTATGGTATGATGGCGCTCACAGCTGCTGCCGTCATTACCGCACTGACCTTGGGTCATGGGAATTTAACCGTAGCTATATATGGAGCCAGGATCTTTTTGCTCCATTTTCCACTGATCTTTATTATTGGTACAATCTTTACACGTGAAGATGTGGTGAAAATGGGTGAGGTAACTCTCTGGTTAACATTGCCTATGGCTATATTGATCGCAGTTCAGTTCTATAGTCCGCAGTCAGCTTTCGTCAACAGAGGGGTTGGTGGGAGTGACGAAGGTGCCGGATTCTCAGGTGCAAATGGATTTTTTAGGCCGCCTGCAACCTTCTCATTTACCAACGGTACTGCCCAGTTCTTCGGCTTTGCGGGAATATTCTGTGTCTATCACTGGTTGAAGTCAGAGAAGATTAATAAGCTGGTTCTAACAGCGGCGTCTATCGGGATATTGATAGCAATTCCTTTTTCCATAAGTCGAACGTTAACTTTCATGCTTGGTCTTACAGTAGCATGTGCAGTTGTTGCCGTATGGCGGAAACCGGAATATATAAAGAAGATAATTGTGGTGGGGGTATGTATGGTGGCTTTAGTTATGATCCTGCGGGAAACAGAGCTTCTGGGCACTGCAATTGATGCATTCATGTCGAGATTCACCGCAGCATCAGAGGTTGAAGGCGGTATGCAGGGAACGTTTGTGGATCGTTTTCTTGGCGGGATGTATGACGCTGTTTTAGAATCTCCAAATGCGCCGTTTTTTGGCCTGGGCATTGGTATGGGGACGAATGCGGGCAATCAGCTCTTAACTGGAGACGCAACTGGATTTCTTATATCTGAAGGTGAATGGGGAAGACTCATCGGTGAGATGGGGGTTCTATTCGGATGTACCGCTATTTTGATCAGAGCAACACTGGTGTTCAAGTTGGGCGTCAGAGCCCTCGCTAAAATACAAAAGGGTGATATTCTTCCCTGGATGATCTTTGGATCTAGCTTTGTGGGAATATTGCAGGGACAATGGGCTCAACCAACAAACCTGGGTTTTAATGTTCTGATCGCAGGTCTCACGCTTGCTTCACTGAAGCCGCAGCGCCTTTATTATAGGGTACTTAAAAAAGTTAAAGAGCCCGAAGTCGCCGGGCACACGGTTGCACCTCGTGTGTATGTTTAACCACTTCTGATTTTTTCTAAAATATATATAGGCTGCAACTTCTAAAAGTGTTGCATTAGCCGAAGGTATGTCCAAATCATTCGTTAACTGTCCTTTTTTACAACATTTAAAATGAGAGTATTACACGTTATACCATCGATGGATCCAAAATCAGGCGGCATGTCTCAGGCTGTCAGGACGCTTGTTCGTGGTTTGCAGCCGGAAAACATTGCTAATGAAGTTGTGACGCTGGATGATGCGACCTCTTCCTACATTAATGATAGTGCAATAGTAATACATGCACTTGGAAAAGGTTCGGGACCGTGGTGTTACAATAAGGCACTCTATTCATGGTTAGTTGCTAATCTTCCAAAGTACAATAGGGTCATTGTACATGGTTTATGGCAGTATCCTGGTTATGCTCTCCATAAGGCAGTTATGAAGATCGGAACAAAAGCACCTGACTATTTCGTGATGCCTCACGGGATGCTTGACCCTTATTTTCAAAAAGCATCCGGGCGCCGCCTGAAGGCCTTAAGAAACGTAGTATACTGGAAGTTTATTGAACAACAGATTGTTAATGGGGCAGCCGGATTGATGTTCACTTGTCAGGAAGAGCAGCGTCTTGCACGGATTCCGTTCTCTCCTTACCGTCCCCAAAAAGAACTTGTTGTTGGTATGGGAGTAGATCAGCCGCCATTGAAAAGTCTGGAGATGATGGAGCTTTTTTATACCTGCTACCCTGAGCTGCGAAGCAATAAGTATCTGCTCTTCCTAAGCAGGATACATGAAAAGAAGGGAGTAGATATGCTGGTCGAATGCTATGCAAAAATTATTCGACAGATCCTTGACCTTAATCCCCATGCTCAAATTCCGAAGCTCATAATTGCGGGGCCCGGCCTTGAAACGGCTTACGGCAGACAGATACTTCGGCAGGTGGATGCTTCTCCTGGGCTTAAGAGCTACATTCTCTTTCCTGGAATGTTGTCTGGTGATATGAAATGGGCTGCTTATTATGGAGCAGAAGCATTTATTCTTCCTAGTCATCAGGAAAACTTTGGGATAGCTGTAGTCGAAGCTCTTGCATGTGGTAAGCCGGTTCTAATCTCCAATCAGGTTAATATATATAAGGAAATAGCACAGAGTGAAGCGGCAGTAGTAGCAGATGACTCTCCCGCAGGAACCTTCGAACTTTTAAACTACTGGACTGTACTGCCGGCGTCTGCAAAGGAGGCGATGCAGAGAAATGCCCGACTTGCCTATGAGCGCCACTTTGCAGTGGCGCCTGCTATGGAACAAATGATAAACCTACTGAAGCTAAAAGATATTAAATATGGACCTGTTACAGCGTAAACAAGATGTTGACCCTTACCTGCAACCAACCTTTACGGTTGTAAACCGCCTGAGACGTTTGCTGTGGATAATTTCGTGGTCTCTGTTATGCAGATGGACTCCCAGGCCCTTTCATGCCTGGAGAGTACTTGTACTCCGGCTGTTTGGGGCGAAGATTGGAAGAGGAAATGCGATCTATCCGGATGTAACTATTTGGGCACCCTGGCTGCTCGAGACAGAAGATGTTGTGCGCATCGGTCCCGGTGTGGAGATCTATAACCCTGGTGGTGTATACCTTGCACATCACGTAACAATCTCCCAATCGGCCTACTTATGCGGCGCAACCCACGACTATAACGTAAAGGATTTTACTTATATCGTTAAGAATATGAAGCTGGAACCCTATGTGTGGATCTGCGCACGGGCTACCTTGCTACCGGGTGCTCATTGCGCGGAAGGAAGCGTTCTGGGAGCCGGCTCCCTTACTAATAAGGACCTGGCTGCCTGGACTGTCTATGCCGGGAATCCTGCTAAATCCGTAAAGTCCCGAACTAACTTCCTTCATCCAGACCATATCGGCTGGAAAAAACCGCATTCACTCTCTTCCGGCTCTGCTGAAAAGATGCTGTTTATCTAATCAATTCAATCGTAGACTTAAATTACTCTCACATGGAACATAATACACATGCTAAAAAGAAAGTTCTCATACTTGGAATTAACTTTTCTCCTGAACTCACAGGCATAGGCAAATACACCGGTGAAATGGTTGATTGGCTTGTCGAAAAAGACTATGAGGTCACGATGATCACATCTTTTCCCTATTATCCAAACTGGAGTGTGCAGAAGCCTTACTCCGGTAAGACCTATAAAAAAGAGGTTGACAGAGATGGGAAATTAAACGTATTCAGGTGCCCGATGTATGTTCCACTGAACCCCACGGGTGGAAGACGAGTATTGCAAGAATTCACTTTTCTTCTGAGCTCTTTCTTTGTTGTTTTCTATCTGCTGTTTAAAAAGAAACATCACCAGATATTCGTTATGGCACCTCCTTTTCATCTTGGGTTTCTGGCTCTGTTTTATCGCTTTTTCAAAGGGGGGAAAATAGATTATCATATTCATGATATGCAGATTGAAGCAGCAAGACAACTAAAAATAATAAAGGCTGAACTTGTCTTTAAAATACTCTTTAAACTCGAGAAGTTCATCCTTGATCGGGTAGACTATGTAAGTACTATATCCGGTGGGATGAAAGCTAAGGTCCAGCAGAAAGTTAAAAAAGACATTATCATGTTTCCTAATTGGGTTGATACCCAAAAGTTGTACCCTCTTAATAACAGGAGCGGTCTAAAAAGAAGTTGGGGATATCAGGCAGATGAAAAAATAATCCTCTATTCAGGAAGTATAGGAGAAAAGCAGGGCCTACAAAGCTTGATACCGATCGCCAAGAGTCTGGAAAGCTATAGCTTTATCAAGTTCATCATTTGTGGTATTGGGCCATATAAAGAACAATTAATGAAACTTGCTGCCGATGCGAAGCTCTCTAATATAAGCTTTCTGCCTCTTCAGCCACTTGATCAGTTTAATAGTCTGCTAAACCTTGCTGACGTACACCTTGTGCTCCAAAAGAAAAATGCTGCTGATCTGATGCTGCCTTCTAAATTAACTGGGATACTCTCATCAGGTGGGCTGGCTTTGGTAACAGCAGATCCAGGAACTTCATTGTATAAAGCTGTTGTCGACCACAAAATGGGAGTGGTAATCCCAAGTGAAGATGAAAATGCACTTAAAGACGCGATTTTTGACTGCTGCGTCTCTGATCATACCAGCAAGACCTTGAAGGGGCGCTGGTATGCAGAGAAGTACTTGAACAAAAATCAAATCCTGAGCAATGTGATGCTTTACGTTACCGGCTCCGACTTGGTCGACGAAAATACTCTGGAGTATCTTGATCTAAGCAATGCATAGTTTTATACCGCTACAAATGCCTTGTCAGATAACAAGGTATTGTAGCGTTCAAGTAACTCGATGTATTTGTCTTTCCAATAATGTTTGTTATACAAGTCCTCCGGATCGTTGAAGTTGCTCCCCGGAAAAGACGTTTTTTTAAATCCTCTTTCAAAATCTTCTGGAGTGAAAAGCTGAGGTAGTTCCGCTGAGAAGTCATGGTTAATGACGCAACCAATACGATAGATTATTTCTGGTTTTAATTGTTGCTGATTGAACCAGTTGTAAACGGAACGTCTGTTCACGTTAGTTAGTCGGGCCACATCGCTAATGGAGTGTCCATTGCGTCTTATTATTTTTTCGATGATTTGTCCGTGATGTACTGGCATAGTCTTGAGAGTTTGTTAATTTTTGTTACCTTTTGTATATTATATTTGTATTTTTCGCATTTGTATCAGTCCCGAAGTGAGTAAAAAATTCTACATGTGAGGAAGCAATTGCTCATTATTTAGCATTGTTACTCCCTTTTTCTCAAATATGATCACGCTTATATTTTTCTAAGTCGCCTTATCGAGCCTTCTCTTATAAAAAGTTCAATATCCATACCGATCATCCATGCTTCTCACCTTAGCACACATGTAGGCAGTTTACAGAGTAGAAGTCCTGCTGAAAAGTACAGCGATGTTAAAATTTCAGAGATAGATATCCCGGTATCTCGCTGCCTCAGTTCAGATTGAATGCTTTGATTTGTTTAAATGGGATGTTTTATTTACGTTGGTGGGTTCAAAAAATAAAAATTTCAAATAACTTGCGTGCTTTTAGAATAACGCGCTGTTTATATGAAAAAGTTTCTCATCACCGGAGGTGCCGGTTTCATCGGTTCCCATGTCGTCCGACGCTTTGTTAAGACGTATCCCGACTATCAGATTGTCAACCTGGATAAGCTCACTTATGCGGGCAACCTGGCCAATCTTCGTGATATTGAGAACAAACCGAATTACCGTTTTGTGAAGGGCGATATCGTCGATGGAGCCTTTATCCAGTCGCTATTTGAAGCAGAAGGCTTTGATGCGGTGATCCACCTGGCAGCCGAGAGTCATGTAGACCGCTCGATCAGTAATCCGCTGGACTTCGTACTGACCAATGTGGTGGGTACGGTAAACCTGTTGAATGCTGCCCGCCAGAGCTGGAAGGACGACTACAGCTCGCGCCGTTTCTACCATGTCTCTACCGATGAGGTATATGGTACCTTGGGTGAAACAGGCTTGTTCACGGAAGAGACAGCCTACGATCCGCATAGCCCGTATTCAGCATCCAAGGCCAGCTCCGATCACTTCGTTCGTGCTTACGCCGATACCTACGGGATGAATACGGTCATTTCCAACTGCTCCAACAACTATGGCTCGTATCACTTCCCCGAGAAGCTGATCCCACTAGCCATCAACAATATCAAGAACAATAAGCCCGTGCCGGTTTATGGCAAGGGAGAGAATATCCGCGACTGGCTTTGGGTAGAAGATCACGCCCGGGCCATCGATGTGATCTTTCACCAGTCGGCCAGCGGGCAGACCTATAACATCGGGGGGCACAACGAGTGGACGAACATCGATCTGATCCGCACGCTCTGTGCGGTAATGGACCGCAAGCTGGGTAGGGAAGAAGGCGAGTCAGCTAAGCTGATCACCTTTGTAACCGACCGCGCCGGCCATGACCTGCGTTATGCCATCGACTCCACCAAGCTGCAGCGGGAGCTGGGCTGGACCCCGAGTCTTCAGTTTGAAGAAGGCTTGGAGAAGACCGTAGACTGGTATCTGCAGAATCAGGAGTGGCTGGAGAATGTTACTTCAGGTAACTACCAGAGCTATTACGAAGGGCAGTACAGCGACAGATAAAAGCGAGAACATACTACAGAATACTACATGGAAATCATTACTACCCCGCTGGAAGGCTGCGTGATCATCAAGCCGGCTGTCTTTCCGGATGCAAGGGGATACTTTTTTGAAAGCTTCAACGAGCAGCGCTTCAATGAGAAGCTGGGCATGGATGTACACTTCGTTCAGGATAACCAGTCAGCCTCCAGCTATGGTGTGCTGCGCGGCCTGCACTTTCAGCTGGGCGAACATGCTCAGGCCAAGCTGGTCCGGGTGATCAGCGGCGAGGTGCTGGATGTTGTCGTGGATCTGCGCGCCGGTTCAGCTACCTACGGGCAGCACTATAGCGTGTTGCTGAGCGCTGAGAACAAGCTGCAGTTCTTTGTGCCTCGAGGCTTTGCCCACGGCTTTGTGGTGCTGAGCGAGACGACCGAGTTCTTCTACAAGTGCGACAACTATTACAACAAGGAATCCGAAGGAGGGCTGCACTATGCAGATCCTTCGCTGAATATTGACTGGCAGGTACCGGCCGACCAGCTCCTGGTGAGCGAGAAGGACCAGGTACAGCCTTATCTCAACGAACTATGAGTAAGATAATCGTCATGGGCGGCTCCGGCCAGCTGGGCACTTGCCTGAAGATGGTCGCCACCCGTCGTGGCATTACCGACATTGCCTTCCCGCCGGAAGACCAGGGAAATATTCTGGATATGGAAGCGCTGCAAACCCTGTTTGAGCAGCACCAGCCGGCGTACGTGATCAACTGTGCGGCCTATACAGCCGTGGATAAAGCGGAAGATGAGCTGGCAGTAGCCCGGAAGGTGAATCGCGATGGAGCAGAGAACCTGGCCCGTCTGTGCAAAAGCCATGGAGCGGTGCTGGTGCATGTCTCGACCGACTTCGTCTTTGAGGGCAATAGCCCTAAACTGCTGACCGAAGAAGATGAGGCCCTGCCCATCAGCGTGTACGGGCTGACCAAACTCGAAGGCGAGCAGGCGATTGCAGACACACTGGAAGCACACTATATCCTGCGGACGGCCTGGCTGTATTCCGAGTATGGCAACAACTTCGTTAAGACCATGCTCAAGCTGGGAGCAGAGCGCGATGAGCTGAGCATCATTGCCGACCAGGTGGGCACACCCACTTACGCCATTGATCTGGCGGACGCTATCCTGAGCATTATCGAATCAGGTAAGAGCGAGTACGGCATTTACCATTACAGCAATGAAGGAACGATCTCCTGGTATGACTTCGCCAAGGCGATCTTTGAGATCAGCGGCACGGAGGTCAGGGTACAAGCCATCACCACGGCGCAGTATCCGACCAAAGCGATGCGTCCTGCATTCTCGGCAATGAACAAAACCAAGATCAGAAGCACTTTCTCCCTGGAGATTCCCTACTGGCGGGAGAGCCTGATCAGGTGTATTAACGTTTTAAAAGCATAATCATGAAAGGAATTATACTAGCCGGAGGATCCGGCACCAGATTGCATCCCCTGACGCTGGCTACCAGCAAGCAGATGATGCCGGTTTACGATAAACCAATGATCTATTACCCGCTGTCGATACTGATGCTGGCGGGCATCCGCGAGATCCTGATCATCTCCACCCCTCATGATCTTCCCGGCTTTGAGAAGTTATTGGGCGATGGAAGCCGTATTGGCTGCAAGTTCAGCTATGCGGTGCAGGCAGAACCAAATGGACTGGCGCAAGCCTTCGTCATTGGAGAAGAGTTTGTAGGCTCAGACAGCGTGGCACTGATCCTGGGAGATAATATCTTCTATGGCGATGGTCTCTCAAACCTGTTGCAGGAGCTGAGTGAGCCGCAGGGCGGCGTGGTATTCGCCTACCAGGTATCCGATCCGGAGCGCTATGGCGTGGTGGAGTTTGATGCCAACAAGCAGGCGATCTCCATAGAGGAGAAACCAACAGAGCCGAAGTCGAACTATGCGGTACCGGGACTGTACTTCTATGATAACTCGGTTATCGAGATTGCCAAGAATATCCAACCATCTCCAAGAGGAGAATATGAGATCACGGATGTAAACAAGGTTTACCTCGAACAGGGCAGACTGAAGGTTGGGGTATTAAGTCGTGGCACAGCCTGGCTGGATACAGGAACGTTCAACTCACTGATGCAGGCCGGACAGTTCGTTCAGGTGATTGAAGAGCGTCAGGGCTTAAAGATCGGCTGTATTGAAGAGGTTGCCTATCGCATGGGATTCATTGATAAGGAAGAGCTGAAAGCTGCTGCTGAGCCGCTGGTGAAGAGTGGATATGGACAATATTTGTTGAAAATATTGCAACAATAGATGTTCTATCTTGGAATATTTTTAATTAATGGATCTATTTTCGCCCATTTTTATATAGTCTTTCCCAGAAATTTATACAAAATAGTCTAACAGTCTTGTTGCGCATCGAAAGTACGTAACTTTGAGAGTATCAACCAGGCACAAAGAATCAAAGAAATAATTCAATCATAATGAAGAAAAAAGCTCTCGTAACGGGTATCACTGGTCAGGACGGTGCATATCTTGCTGAATTACTATTATCCAAAGGATATGAAGTTCATGGTATCAAACGAAGAAGCTCGCTGTTCAATACAGATCGTATCGATCATTTGTATCA
This sequence comes from Arcticibacter sp., assembly GCF_053551015.1. NCBI lineage: Bacteria > Pseudomonadati > Bacteroidota > Sphingobacteriia > Sphingobacteriales > Sphingobacteriaceae > Arcticibacter > Arcticibacter sp. The sequence goes on from NZ_JBMQOB010000009.1 coordinate 350,489, forward strand.
GGACCCGCATGAAGAAGATGTTCGTTTCATCATGCACTACGGCGATCTTTCTGACTCTACCAACCTGATCCGTATCATTCAGCAGGTACAGCCCGATGAGATCTACAACCTGGGTGCCATGAGCCACGTAAAGG